>JAJRQQ010000096.1 GCA_024280155.1 Bacteroidota bacterium | reverse complement strand
ATACAATCATTTTAAACACATTCAGACGATGTAAATCCAAAAATGTAGGTGGGGTATTTATTCTAACGTGGAAAAGATCTTTCGTTAGAAGAGAAGTATGTGCGAAATAAATGCTAATTTTAAAAAGAAAATGGAGTTTGTACGCAGACTCCCGTTAGCTTTAATTCCTCCCATTTCGAAAAGAAGGGAAATTAATGACTTTAGGCTAACGTTTAACAAAGGAAAAATAGAAAAACAACACTGAAAAACAAAATTACTAACAACTGATTTTCAGAACGATATAAAAACGTTAGACAGAATAAAAAAATGATACTTATAGACCAACCATATATTTCGGATTTTCTGATAAAAACAATTAAAGAAAATAATTTTGAAGTTATTTTCACTAAAGAAGCAAAGTCATTAATTAATGATGATTCTTTGAATTGGATTTCTGAAAAGGATGCAATAAAGAAATTAACAAATAGCCCAAACCCTCTTGTTTATACAAATTCAGAGAATTCATTACTCTGGATTTTCAACAATTTAAAGGAAACCAACCTTCCTAACCAAATAAGGCTATTTAAAGACAAACTTAAATTTAGAGAACTAACAAAAGACTTGTTGCCCAATTTTATGTTTAGGGAAATTAAAATAGATGAAATTCAAACATTAGATTTAGCTGAATTAGTACTGCCTTTTGTTATTAAGCCATCTTTAGGTTTTTTTAGTATTGGGGTACATGTGATAAACAACAAGGCCGATTGGGATACTGCTCAAAAAGAGTTAAACTTTGACAACCTCAAAAGTATCTACCCTAAAGAAGTAATGGATGCTTCCACCTTCATTATAGAGGAATATATAAAGGGAGAAGAATTTGCTATAGATGCCTATTTTAATAATATCGGAGATGTTGTAATTCTGAATATTCTACATCATAAGTTCTCTTCGAATACAGATGTAAGCGACAGAGTTTACTCCACGTCTCAACACATAATTAGTAAGTACAAAAAAGTCATTGAGGAGTTTTTAAAACCGATAGGGGAAAAAGCAAAGTTAAAAAACTTCCCCTTACATTTAGAGTTACGGATTGATGAAAAAGGAATGATAAAACCAATAGAAATAAATCCGGAAAGATTTGGGGGGTGGTGTACTACTGGAGATCTTTCTTGGCATGCTTTTGGATTTAATTCATACCAATATTTTATTCAAAATAAAAAACCGAATTGGGAAGAAATATTCAAAAATAAAGAAGATAAAATTTATAGTATTATTTCATTAAATAATAACTCCGGTATTAATCCATCAGAAATTACTCAGTTTGATTTTGAGATGCTAAAGCAAGATTTAGAAAATGTATTAGTTATTAGAGAATTTGACTTCAATAAATACAGTGAATTTGGACTCTTATTTACTGAAACAAGTATGGGGAACGAAAAGGAACTAAATGAAATGCTAAATTCTGATTTGACAAAGTATATTAGATAATAAAAATTACGAAGGACAGTCGAGTAAACGACTTACAGAACTTTACCTACAAGTTTTGCGACTATTTATTTTACTTTAATTTCAAACGGTGTAAAATACCCTAAACTTGAATGTATTATTTGTGTTATTCCATTCAATATATCCATTTGTACAAAATGAATTCTCCTAGGAGTCAAAAATAGCCAATTTGTAAGTGTTTGATTGGAAAAGCACGATTAGTTGAGTGTCGCAACCAAAACACACACATTAGCTAAAAATTCATAAAACAATAGCAACCAAAACATTTTTTACATAACTTTACCTCATGTGTTATGCCTCATTTTAGAACCATACATATAGTATGATTCTATTTGGTTATTAAAAAAAGATAAAACATGTTAAATAAATGAAATACTATACAATACTTTTAATGAGTACTTTGTTGATGTCAACAAATATAATCGCTCAAACACAACCTGAAATTACTATAGGCATTAGCAAAGATGCAAATTCAGCAGAATTTAACGAATTTAACACCTACCTGAAAGAAGAAATTGTTGCGCTGACCAAATCACAATTCAAGGTGAATTTTAAAGATCTAGATGCAGATTGGGAGAGAGCCAGAGTCATACAAAATAACCAACAGTTAATGGCCGACCCGGATGTTACCTTATTAGTAACTTTAGGTTATATATCTTCGAACGATATATCTGGTTTTAAAAATTTTTCAAAACCGGTTATTGCCGCAAATATACTCGACCAGGATTTTCAAAACCTTCAATTAAAACAAGGAAACGCTACCGGAATCGATAATTTTACCTTTATTGAATCAATCATACAACTAAAAACAGACATCCATGAGTTTTCTCAAATGTTTGAAGCAAAAGAACTTGCTATTCTCATACCTAAAGCATTAAATGAAAATTTTCCGCAGCTTACCGAATATTTGAAACAGAACAATACAAAATTTAATATTTCTGTTGTTTCTGTTGACGATAGTAGCAGCTCTGCTTTAGCACAAATGCCTAAAAATACCGATGCTGCAATGGTGTTACCTTTAGTCGGGCTTTCTAAAACGGAAATATTGAAGTTGTTTAACGGTCTAAACAAGCGACACATCCCATCGCTTGCAGTAAGTGGTGTGGCTTATTTAAACATGGGAGCAACGGTAACACTAAGCCCAGAATTTACTTTTCAGCAACTGGCACGCCAGGTTGCTTTGCGGATTATGAAAATTAGTGAAGGTACAAACCCTTCAGATATTCCAGTATCTATTGAAAATGCACGGCGAGTACCTATTATAAATATGGAAAGTATCCGGTCAACGAATAAATTCCCGAAATGGAACATATTAAATGAATCTATTTTAATCAATGCTACCAATTTTCCAACTGGAAAAGAACTGAACTTGAGACTAGCTATTGCCGAGGCTCTTGAAAACAACCTGCAAGGAAAAATGGCCAAAAAGATATTGAAATCGCCGAAAAAAATGTAAGGATTGCTAAATCGAACCTTATGCCACAAATAAGCGTTGGCGGAAGTACTGTTTGGTTAAGCAACAACTTGGTTGAAGCAGCAATGGGACAAAGGGGCGCATTTACCTTAATCGGTTCGGCTTCTTTAAAACAAGTTATTTTTTCCGAATCAGTTTATGCAAATATTGCTATCAATAAACTGCTTGCAGACAACAAACGCTTTTACGACGAACAAACCGTACTAGATATTGTGGCAAACATGTCGGGTGCATATATACGCCTTCTATTTTCAAAGTGTAATTTATTGATCCAGAGTGAGAACATCAATGCCACCATGCAAAACCTTCAAATGGCAAAAGCAAAAGAAGAAGCTGGACAAAGTGGTATTTCTGATGTAAACCGCTGGACAAGCGAGTTAAACATTAATAAAATAAAATTCAACGATGCATATACCGTGTTCCGAACAAATATGTATCAAATAAACCAGCAGCTTAACAGTACCATAGACAACAGTATAAATGTACCCGATTCAAATTCAATTGACAAAACCATTTTACTTAATCAGGAATTGCTAACGAAGATATTTGAAAATCCGATTTTGACCGAAAAATATGCCTCGTTCATTATTGAGGAAATGAAAACAAATTCACCTGAAATTAAACAGTTGATGGCTATAGCCAGGGTAATTGAACGGAAAAACACACTATATAAACGACAATGGTATATTCCCGAAATTGCACTAATGGGAAGCGCTGATCAGGCATTTATCCGTGAAGGCACAATTCTACCACCAAATATGCCGGTTCCGCCGCCCCCCGATGACATGACTTATAATTTGGGTATTAGTTTAAAAATTCCAATATTTCAAGGTGGAAAAGCCAATGCTGAGATGAATAAATCGGTAATTGAAATGGATAAAATAAACTATCAGAAAGAAGAGCTGAACAACACTTTGGAAACAGGTGTGCGTACGAATGTACAGAAATTAAGGACTTCGTATTTAGAATTGGAATTATCGAAAAATGCAGCAACAGCTGCCGAAAATAATTTTAAATTGGTACAAGATGCTTATTTTCAAGGTGCAGTTAATTTAATTCAATTAATCGACGCACAGAACATTATGACACGAACAAAACTTATGGCTGATATTGCTTACTATCAATACATTATGGATTTTATTCAGGTTCAGCGTCTTCAAGGAAAGTTTATTTTTCTGAGTTCAGAAGATGAGCAAAAGGCTTATACAAATAAATTACAAGAATTTTTACTAAAAGTAGAACATCGTTAAGAATATTAGCTAACTCTACAAGGGCTAAAAAACACTCGTAGGGTCGAATATTAATCAAAGTACAGTTTTTAAAATCATGAAAAACACACAAATCCATCACCTAAAACACAAAAAATGAAATTTTACATTGGAATAATTTTGTCACTTTTTATTGTATCATGTGGCAGCAACGAAGAAAGTACGGAAGCAATACGCCCCGTTTTTTATCAGAAAATCAGTGAATCAGCGATAGCTGGGAAACGGACTTTTGCAGGAATATCACAAGCTGAGAACGAGGTAAAATTAAGTTTTAAGGTAGGCGGTACACTTGAAATAATACATTTTAAATTGGGTGAACATGTAAAAAAAGACAAGATTATAGCTCAGGTAAACAGCGATGATTATCGTATTAACTACCAAAAGGTAGAGGCTTCAAAAAAGAACGCTGAAATACAAGTCTCGAGTGCAAAATTAGCATTCAACCGTATAGAAAAGTTGTACGCCAACAATAATGCTTCCTTAAGTGATTTTGAAAAAGTAAAGGCACAATACGAGTCGGCAAAAGCAATGCTTAAAACAGCTCAATCTCAATTAAGCAGCGCACGCAACCAATTAAACTACACCAAATTAATCGCACCTTTTGATGGTTCTATTTCAAAAATAATAGCGAAAGAAAACGAGATGATTGGTGCGGGACGGCCTGTTTTAATGTTTTCTTCAAATGGAAAAACCGAAATTAGGACACAAGTTCCCGAAAACATTATAAAAAGTGTAGAAATTGGGCAAATAGTAAGTATAAAATTTGCGACTATTTCCGATAAAATTTTTAAAGGCGTAGTTTCAGAAATTGGCCGTAGTACGGGTGGTGCATCTACATACCCATTAATTATTGACCTTACAGACAAAAATGACGATATACTAGCAGGAATGGCTTGTACCATTGAAATGGTTTTTGCACAAGAAGAAAATGCAAACCAAGACCTGATTATCCCATCAGATGCTGTGGCACACGATCAAGACGGCGATTTTGTTTACATAATAAAAATCAGTGACGAGGAAGGTGTTTATATCGCCAAACGTAAAAATGTTAGCCTTGGTGAACTAACAGCAACAGGTTATAAAATAAATGAAGGATTGAGTACCGATGATACAATTATCACTGCCGGTTTAAGTTTTATGTACGATGGTAGAAAAGTAAGGTTACTAGCACAGTAGTTATCCGGAAACAAAAAAACCACTTTTTATTAAAAAAGAATATGAATTTAACAGAAATAACACTCAAAAACAGCCGGATAGCAATAATTACTCTGCTAATTATCAGCGCAGTAGGTATTAGTAACTATTTTGACCTTTCCAGAGATAGTATGCCACCCTATACCATCCGGATAGCTTCTGTGGTTACTCGTTTCCCGGGTGCTTCGCCCAAAGAGGTTGAGTCGTTGGTAACCGAAAAACTGGAAGAAGCAATTCGGGAAATGGTTGAAGTGAAAAGTATTGAAAGCGAATCAAGAACAGGTTTATCTGTAATTACAGTAAAGCTAAAAGATTACGTTAACGCAGACCAGCTGCAACCTATTTGGGATGAGCTTAAAGATAAAGTAAACGAAGTGCGCCCAATGCTTCCGAAAAACATTATGGGCCCTATTGTTAAAGACAAGGACATAGGAACTGTTTTTGGGATTATTTTAGGTGTTGAAAGCGATGGAGTTCCCTACAATGTTTTGGAAGATTATGCCAAGGACATAAGGAACAAACTATTGCTTTTACCCGATGCCGCCAAAGTAAAGTACGGTGGCGTGCAGGAAGAGCGCATTATTATTGAGTTCGACGACCAGCAACTTTCACGCTACAAATTAAATGTTGGCCGTTTGACAGGTATTATTTCTGCAACAAATATTCTTTACCCCGGTGGCGAAGTAAATGTAGGTAAAAAACGAATAATCCTTGAACCAACAGGGAGTTATGAAAGTATTGAAGACTTAAAACGGACGCTGATACCAACTGGAACAGGTACAACCATTTTTCTTGGTGATATAACCAATATTTATCAGGATTATATCCACCCGAAGGACAAAATTGTAAAAATTAACGGGAAGGATGCAATTTCACTATTTATTTCGCTAAAAAAGGGGGCAAATATTGTCCGCTTGGGCGATGATATAGAAAAAATAATTCCCGAAATAAATAAAACACTACCGATTGGTGTTGAACTAGTTAGGATAGCCTCACAAGACAAGATTGTGGATATGCAGGTAAATAATTTCTTAATCAGTTTGTTGCAATCGGTACTAATTGTACTTGCCGTGATGTTATTTTTTCTAGGTTTCAGAACGGGCTCGTTGGTTGCCACGCTTGTGCCGATGGTAATTTTAAGCACCTTCTTTTTTATGAATTTAATTGATTTGGGACTTAACAAAGTATCGCTTGCCGCATTAATTATCTCCTTAGGATTATTTGTAGATAACGGGATTGTAATGGCTGAGCAAATTCTTGTGCGTGTACAAAAAGGAGAACCTACATTTAAAGCTGCTGTTGATGCCTGTAAGATACTGATGATTCCTCTGTTGATTTCCACGCTTACGACTTCGGCGGCATTTTTATCTTTCGCGTTAGCCGAAACCCCAATGGGTGAAATGGCATCACCACTGTTCTCCGTGGTTTCCATATCGCTGTTAAGCTCATGGTTTTTAACCTTTACATTTGTTCCTTTACTGGCTTTGCTAATGATAAAAGCAAAAAAGAATAAGAAAGAAAAAGAGGGGTTTGTTGACAGAATGATGAACAATATTAACATCTGGTACAATAAAATTTTACTCCGTATATTGAGCAAGGCACAAATCCCTTTTGTTATTATTATTTTCGTAATGTTTGCCCTGTCAATTATTTTAATGCCTTTTCTTCCGTTTAAACTTGTGCCTGATAGCGACCGAAACCTGGTAACTGTAGATGTGATATTTCCTTCAGGTACACAAATTGATATTACCGAATCGGCTATAGCCGATATTGAAAAATATATTTTGGACTCGCTAGTTGTTACACAAGACAACACCCCCGGCGTTCTGGATTTCTCATCATTTATTGGCGAAGGTCCCGAACCTTACGATTTAGGATATTTTAAAAATGAAGCAATTTCGAGCTATGCACACATGCTTCTGAACACCACAGGCGATAGAGATAATGATTATGTAATTGCCAAGCTAGACAAATATTGTTTCGACAATTTCCCCGATGCCGATATTCGTGTAAACCGGTTAACTGGTGCAGGTGCATCGGGTACACCTGTCGAAATTCGAGTTTCGGGTAAAAGCCCCGAAGAGTTGGCACTTATTTCAAAAGCAATTAAAGAACAATTGGTAAAAACAAAAGGCACCCAAAATATTACCGATAACTGGGGACCAAAAATCAAAAAACTGATTGTGGAAATAGATGAAGATAGAGCACAACGCGAAGGACTTACTAACAAAGATATTGCAATGGCTCTAAATGCAGGCTTGTCGGGTGTTAAAGTTGATAATTTCAGGGAAGAAGATAAAAGCATTCCCATTTACATGAAGGTTAAAAACAGCAATGAGTATGATATTCAAACCATTGAAAGTTTTAATATTTTCTCGCCCATTACACGCCAAAACGTACCACTTTCGCAAGTTGCCAAAATTGTGGTTGATTGGCAGTTCGCAAAAATTATCCGTAAAGATTTAACCCGCACTATGACCGTTGGAAGTTATCTACAAACAGGATATACCGCCAAAGATATTTTTACAGACATTACTCCTTGGTTAGAAGAGCAAAAAACTACATGGAAAAGTGATTACCAATATGAGTTTGGTGGCGAAGATGAAGACAAAAACGACAACCTTGGCGCAATTGTAGATTGGTTACCTCTTTCGTTCGGCATCATTTTAATCCTTTTGGTGTTGCAGTTTAACTCGATTAGAAAATCACTCATTGTCTATTCTACCATACCGCTTGGCGTAATTGGTGTGGTTATAGGTTGGTATATTGGCGGTACATTTGTTAGTTTCTTTGGTATATTAGGTATTATTGCCTTAGCAGGTATTGTAATAAACAACGCAATTATTTTAATTGATCGTATTGCTGGAGAAAAAGAAGAGAACCCGGAACTCTCAGAACAAGATGCAATTATGAAAGCAGCGAATCATAAATTCCGCCCAGTAATATTAACTACGCTTACCACCTCGTTAGGAATGTTGCCTTTGTTAATTAGCGGTGGTTTGTTGTGGCAGCCTTTGTCTTTGGCTATTATTTTCGGGCTTACCTTTGGTACAATAATTATTTTACTATACGTTCCGGTAGTTTATGCAATACTATTTAAGGTAAAGTTTAAAGATTATCAGTTTGATAAAGCTAAAATGAAACATTAAAATTGAATATCTATTATGAAAATAACATGGCACAAAAAAATGTAGTGCATTTGGTAGATATTGCTAAAAATAAAGATGATCACAATAAGTAAACATAGGAGTAAACTGAAAATTTGGTACGTTGCCCCTACTTCTCAGCTATATAAAACAAATCGATGCACTCATCATTGGCTTCAGCTACGAAATAATCCTCCAACTTAATGTGCGCTCCTTTGTCACTTAAATTTTTTCGATTTCTTCTATTTAAAATGTCATAAGGGATTTGCAACATCCAACGCGGTAAATTATACTGAAGATTGAAAATATCATACTTCATTATTTTCTTCACCGATACTTTGTTTTCTGCGTAATATTTCATCGCAATTTCATTCCCAAAAACACCTTTTTTCTCAACCGATTTAAAATCCTTCATCAATAAATCATACAATTCCTGTACAGTATATTCACGAATGTGCCATGGATTTCTAGTCAACGACATCTTAATATTGGGTGTCGTATGAATAAATTTTCCTCCTGGTTTCAATACACGGTGAATCTCTTTGACAAACGCAGCATCGTCCTTGATATGCTCAATTACCTGAAAAGAAACAACAAAATCGAATGAATTATCCGCTAAGCCAGTCAATGGTGGAACATTCATTTGACGGAACTCAACATTCTCAATATTATTACTCGCTTCTGACCCAACTGGCGACTCAAACTTATCAATCGTTAAGAAAGAATCCGCATTTTTAGAAATTAACTCAATTCCATAACCACTCCCCGTTCCTATTTCGAGCACCTTTCCTGAAACCAATTTCGCTGCTTCAACATACGCCAAGTAACTGCGCTGAAAAACAAAATTATCGGATTTATCTGAATGAGAAACACGTTCTGCAGTTTGAATTTTTTGAGCCATTTTAAAATATTTAGGGGTAAATGTAAGGAAGAATTGTGAGAATGAGAAAATATACAACGGTTAATGCGTTACCCATAATGTTGGGTTAAGACATTCTACATTGTTCCCTGAAACTTTATGCAATTCAAAGTGAGCAACAGAAACGGACTGTCCATCTTTTGACAGCAAAGAACCGATTACTTTTTTCGTTGTGACAACATCTCCTTTGGTTACATAAGTGTCTTTTAAATTACTGTAAACTGTCCGGTAGTTTCCATGTTTGATAATTACCACTTTTCCGGCACCTGGAATATTTAACACACTTGTCACTCCTCCATCAAATACGGCTCTAACTTGCGCATTTTTGGGTGCAGAAATATCAATTCCTCGGTTGTTCGTATAAACATCTTTCAAAGTTGGATGAGGATTTTTTCCAAATTTTTCTGTGATTGTTCCTTTGGCAACTGGCCAAGGCAAACGTCCTTTATTGCCTTCAAAAGATTTATTCAAACGCATAGACTCTTTGGTTTCTGCAAAAACAGGTTTTGTTGCAGGTGTCGTACTGGCTGTATTTTTCTTTCGAGCTGCCTCGGCTTTTCGTCTTCTTGCTTCCGCTTCCGCAATTTCTTTCTGAATGGCGGCATTAATTCTCTTTCTGAGCACTTGTTTTTTGCGTTCTTCTTCTTTCAGTTTCGCAACCAATTGGTCTTCCTGTGCTTTAAAAGCGATATAAATTTCTTCTTGTTTTTTCTTGTCTTCTAAAATAGCCGCTTTTTCTTTACTCTTCTCAGCAATTACTTTTTGCTTGTACGTTTTTTCCTTTTCAATATCCGCAATTTCTAACTTTATCAATGCTTGATTTTGTTGAATCACTAAGAATTGTTTCTGCTGAATCTCTGCAATTCTTTCTAAATATTTTTTTCTTTTTAAGGCCTCATGATAACTGTCTGAAGAAACAACGTACATCATCTTACTGAACTTGTTTCTACGCTTGTAAGAATAAATGAGTAACTTCTTATACTGTGCCTTCAACCGCTCAATCTTATCATAAAGCGCTTCAATTTCTTGTCCTTTCTTCTCAATACTTAACTCTGCCCCACGAATTTGATTATCATAGTTCTTCAACAATTGTTCACGATAAATGATTTGATTATCAATCATTTTTAATTCATTCAGCGATGCCTCAGTATTCGATTTTGATTTGGAAAGCAACAACTTTGTATCAGCAATTTTACGTTCCAAACGAGCTTGTTCACGTTTCAATTTTTCACTCGTAGATTGAGCATGAACACCGAAAGTGAGCAACAAAAAAAGCAGAAGAAGTTTACTTACATTCACCATATTTTTCTGGAATTACAAAATGAATCTTCTCTTTTTTATTCAAACGTATTTTTTTATAATCAAGAAATACATAAAGCTCTTGACGAGGCATTTGAACTGTAATTTCAACTTTTTTAGGTAAAAAAACATCGCCAACCCAAGCTCTTTCCACATAATCAATCACAATCGTAGTGGTATCAATGGGAGAAACTATTCTTTGCTGTTTCAATGATTTCATATCATCTGACAAAGTATAATACGTGATAATTTCTCTTTTATCTTTTCTGATATTCTTTTTAATCTCATGTTTTTTGTGTGAACATAAAATGTAATTGTAAGCGTCGTTGACACGATAGTATTTCTTATTCACATCAAATGCTATTGGATTGCCAAAAAAGAATTCCTCAATGTTTTGAAACTCTACATCAATGGCAAATTTCTTTCTGAAATAATTCAAACTTTCAGTCATCACACACTTATCTCGTTTATCAACCATCTTAATGGTGTCTGGAGTGATTAATGTATTATAAATCGGCAAGCGCGCGTATGTTAAAAGTGTATTTACGACGCTATCCTTTCTCATTCTTACTGAAATCTTAAAGGACACATTCTGTGTAGAATCTTTGTATTTCGTTCCTATTTTAGCGTAGAAATAATCAAAAGAATCTTGTGAAATATCTTCCAAAGCCGTTCTTAATTCACCATCCTTCTTTTTGGTCAATTTCTCACCATCAGCAACAGATGTCTTTGCACAAGACACTAAAAACATAGCCACTAAACCTATCCAGATATAAAGGTTTTTACTCTTCATAATATTTTTTATCTTCTATTTTTTTTAGCAAAATTGAATTCTTTGCACCTTTCTCTTTTGCCATTTCCCACCATTCGATGGCTTTATTTTCTTCTTCTAATTTATAATAAACATCTCCTAAATGTTCCATTACTACAACATCTGTCGGGTTAATAACCATCGCATCTTCAAATTGCTTCTTCGCTTCCTTGTATTCTCCATTCTGGAAAAGTACATAACCATAAGTGTCAATGAAAACGTAACTGTTTAGGGAAGAGGAAAGCAAATCCTCCATCATTTTTTGGCTTGGTCAATGTTTACCTCTGATTTTGCCACCTGAAAAGCATAATTATTCACCAATAATCCACTTCCAGGGTCTAAATTCATCGCTTTTTGGTAACTTTCTTTCGCTAATTTAATTTCATTTAACCCAAAATAACTATCACCTAGTTGACCGTAAAACTCCGCTTTTAATCGAGGGTCTTTCATGACTAATTCTTTCCCTGAAGAAAGTACGTCAATGGCATCTTCATATTTTTTTATTCTATTTGCACTCACCCCATTCAACAAGTAAACTGACGAAATACTTGGAAAAAGAGTTAAGCATTCTTTGCTGTCTTTGTACAATGCTTCAAAATCTCCCGCTTTGTATTCCATCATCAACACTTGATTCCAAATGGGAAATTGTGCATCATCAAATTCTATCGCTTTTTTATATTCTTTCAATGCTTCATCTTCTTCTCCTTTCTGCAATAAGAAATCTGCATAAATCGAATGAGCTTTTGCTTCTTCTGGATATAGAATGACCATTTCTTTCGCTAAATCAAAGGCGTTTTCATCGACAACTTCTTTTTCACCACTCAAGTCAATCACAATTTTCATCTTATCATCCAGTTCCATACTTTCTGACTGAAAAGCCAATTTTAGATGTTGAAACCCTAGTTCTTCCTGCTTTTTTGCAAAATAGAAATCAGCTAATGCCAATTGTGCAGAATGATTTTCAGGTGAAACTCGAACCAAATTCTCTAACATTTCTACGGCTTCATCTTCTTCATTATTTTCAATGTAATAATCGACCATTGTACCAATCAATTGAGCATCATCTGGAAAGACTTTTCGTCCTTCATCCAATTCATTCAAAGCCAATTCAGGTTTCTTTAATTTTCGATATAAATGATATTTTTCAACGGATAATTGAGCATTTTTTCCAATCAAAGACTCCATTTGGTCGAGCGTTTCGATTGCTTTTTTATACTCGCCATTTTGAACCAATGTTTGTGCATAGCCATACACCCATTCAACTTTATGGGGATCAATTTCAACCAGCTTACTAAAGTAAAGACTCGCATTCTCATAGTCTTTCTTTTCGTAATATTGATAGGCTACATCTTGAATATAACGTGAATTATTGGGATCAATTTCATACGCTTTTTTGATGTATTCTGCTGATAAATTGTAATTCTTTCGGGTATATTCTAATTCTGATAACGCAAAATAAACCGCATCATCATCTTGCTTAATGGCTAAACAAGCTTCAAATTTCTCAATCGCACCGTCAGTATTTCCTTTGAGTTTTTGTCGAACCCCCTCGTGAAATAATGAAATATGTTTTTGATTGGCTTTTCGCGTTTCGATACTCTCCTCTTTCGCCACTTCTTTAGCTGTTCCACATGAAAATGTGAAGACAATAAGAAAAGCGATATAGAAAAAAGATTTAATCATTCATGAAAGAATAATCGCCGAGACTCAAATCCTGCGCCAAACCATTGATTTTTGATTTAGAACCAATCATCGAGTCACGCATAACCATGTTTTTTATCGTTGTTTCATGCTGAACAATTGAATTATTCACGACAGAATAAACGATCTCGCAATTATCTCCAATTGATGCAAATGGTCCAACCACAGAATTTACCAATCTTACATTCTCCCCAATAAAACAAGGTTCAATGATTTTAGAATTTTTCAATGTCACTGAAGAATGAATGGTATTCACACCTTTTGCTTGTTCGTTTTTCAATACTTGCTGATTGGTTTCTACGGTTACTTTTTTATTTCCGCAATCCATCCATTGGTCAACAGCTCCCGTTTTAAATACCTTTCCTTTGGACATCATTCCTTTGATTCCATCATTGATTTGGTATTCTCCACCATTGATAATGTTGTTGTCGAGAACATGTTGAAGTTCAGCTTTCAATTCTCCGACTTCTTTGAAATAATAGATGCCAATCACAGCTTTATTACTCACAAATTCTGTTGGTTTCTCTACCAATTCAACGATTTCTTCTTTGTCATTCAGTTTTACAACACCAAAAGCTTCAGGCCGTTCAACTTCTTTCACCCAAATCACAGCATCTGCTGTAGGGTCTAACTCAAAAGTCGCCTGAATCAATGTGTCCGCATAAGCCACAACGGCAGGACCAGAAAGAGATTCTTTCGCACACATAATTGCATGACCGGTCCCTAACGGTTCATCTTGGCGATAAATTGATGCTTTCGCTCCTAAATCGTTCGCTAATTTTTTTAAACTTTCAATGACCTCATCACCAAAAAATGCAGGGTCACCAAGAATAAATGCTACCTCTTCGATAGGTTCATTCACTATTTCTGCGATATCTTTTACCAATCGATGCACAATTGGTTGACCTGCCACTGGAATTAATGGTTTTGGTACAGTTAAAGTATGTGGTCTTAGTCGAGAACCTCGACCTGCCATTGGTACAATTATTTTCATTTTATCTTTTATTTCTTAAATCACCGAGCCCTGAGCTTGTCGAAGGGCAAATCTTACTTCACTCCTGTGCTTCCAAATCCGCCAGCACCACGTTCCGTTTCTGTTAAAACTTCCACATTCTCCCATTCTGCTTGCTCTACTTTAGCAAACACTAATTGAGCAATTCTCTCTCCGTTTTCAATCACAAAATCTTCATTCGAAAGGTTGATAAGAATTACGCCAACTTCTCCACGGTAATCAGCATCGATTGTTCCAGGTGCATTCAAAACAGTCACTCCTTTTTTAAATGCCAAACCACTTCTAGGTCGCACTTGACATTCATACCCTACGGGTATTTCCATAAAAAGACCTGTTTTCACAAGTGTTCTTTCCAAAGGTTTTAAAGTGATGCTTTCTTGAATATTTGCACGAACGTCTAGTCCGGCAGAAGCAATAGTTTCGTAGGCCGGTAATTCGTGATTCGATTGGTTGATAATTTTAACTTTCATTTCTCAAATTTCATTCAACTAACAAAATTAAGAAAAATCAAAAGGGTTTTGACCTAGATTTTGCAAAGTTACTAACGAAATGACGTTAACTTTTGTACTGAGAGAAAATGATTTGGGAGAATTAACGTTACACTTCGAAATAATAGCGTGTGATTTCATTAGAGCCGTCATGAATTCGGATGTAATACTTGCCTTCATCCCATCCCCTCACCTTTAGAGTAAAGGTATAAGTAACCTTACCATATTTTGCCGTCATATATCGACTACTAATATGTACATCCTCACCATCCTCTTTATGAATATCTTGATAAACATTGGTCCCTCTGGCACAATCAAACTTTAACTCCCCTGTTATTAAAACGGTTTCCCGAACAATTCTTCCATTAGATACAGTTATATCTTGTGGAGAGCTATACCATTCTTTTTTTTGCCCTGTCAAAGTGAAAAGATAATTTTTTAATTCTTCAGTTTCATCGTTATTCGCAGAAATGTTTGAGACATTCTCATTATCTGTAATTGCCCAAACAGCTCCTTGATAAGCTTCATGATCAATATCTTTTCCTTTCATGTACTGTATCAATTTCCCCAGTTTTTGATTTTTATTTTGTGCAATACGCATTGAATTTTGCGTGGTAGGCACACGATCGTTAAATTCCGTACAAAAACCTGAGAATCGATGAATAATTGTCTCATTTTTATGTATCACAATGAAATCATCTTCTAATTGAATCAAAGTTTGCTCTCCATCATTTTCAGGAATATAGAGAGTCCCTGCAGGAATAAGCAATTTTATATCAGATGAAGTATTGTTCACTAGCTTAGAGTGTACTGAATTCCCACTGTATTTTCCAATTGATTCGAATTGAGCTGTAATACTTTTATTATTGATTGCATCAAATATTGAAAATTCCCGAACAACAGGCGTTGAGGAGTTAGAAAAAATCAAGAATAAAAAAGTGGTTAAAAAAATAGTTTGAATAAATGTGGAAAGGATTGTTTTCATGGGGTTGTTTTACATTTAAACGAGAAAGTGTAATCAGGTTACATAAACACACTCTAAATAAACTATGAAAACAAAAAATGCGGCAAGTTTCCTCACCGCATTTAAAATTTAACTTGTTACTACTTATTTTGCTGCTGCAAAATTCTTCGCAACTTCTTCCCAATTCAACACATTAAAAAACGCATTGATATAGTCTGGTCTTCTGTTTTGGTAGTTTAAATAATAAGCATGTTCCCAAACATCAAGTCCCATAATTGGTTGACCTTTACAAGCCAAATCCATTAATGGATTATCTTGATTTGCTGTAGAACAAACCTCTAATTTTCCGTCAACAACACACAACCAAGCCCAACCTGAACCGAAACGAGTCGCTGCTGCTTTAGAAAAAGCTTCTTTAAATTCTGCGAAAGAACCAAATGCTGAATTAATTGCATCTGCTAATTCTCCTGTTGGCTCTCCACCACCATTTGGCGACATTACTTTCCAAAACAGGTCATGGTTCCAATATCCCCCACCGTTATTTCTAACTGCTGGATTATCTTTACAACCTGCCAAGATTTCTTCGATTGTTTTTCCTTCGAACTCAGTCCCTGCAATTGCATTGTTTAAGTTGTTTGTATATCCTTGATGATGCTTAGAATGGTGGATTTCCATTGTTCTTGCATCAATATGTGGTTCTAACGCATCATAAGCGTAAGGTAATTTTGGTAATTCAAATGACATAATTTTTCTTATTTAGAATGTTTCTACAAAAATAGAAAAAAATGAGTTAAAGATGAAATATGAAGATTTTTTTCTATTATTATACTCTAAATCAATTAACACAACAACAAAATGAAACGAAAATTTATCCTTGGAATGGCATTAATTGCTGCAGTTTCTATGACTGCCTGTAGTTCTAGTGAAGAAAAAACAGATGAGCAAATTGAACAAGAAATAGATGCTGCTTTTGAAGATTTGAAAGAATCAACAGATGCTGCTTTTGAAGAATTAGAAAAATCAACCAACGAACAATTTGATAAGGTTCAAGAAGAAGCGATGGTCGAATTGGAAGAACAAGCAAAAGAAATCATCGAAGAAAAAACAGAAGAAGCTCAAACTGAAATCAACGAGTTGATGGAAAAATAAATTCCCTTTAAGATTAATTTATCCCATTTTAGCATTGTTAGAATGGGATTTTTTGTTCTTCTGATTAATTTTTATTCTTCATTGATTCATTTTAAGCTAAGAAACTTATCTTTGCCCCACAAATAAATATTATGAGCACATTAGAACTTTCTAATCAAGAAATTCAACGTAGAGAAAAGTTGAATCGATTACGTGATTTGGGAATCAACCCTTATCCAGCGGATTTATATCCGGTAACTGATTATTCTACCGATATAAAGAAGAAGTTCGAAGATGGCAAAGAAGTCTGCATTGCAGGAAGAATGATGTCTAATCGTGACATGGGGAAAGCTGCTTTTGCTGAGATACAAGATGCCGAAGGAAGAATTCAAATCTATGTAAATAGAGATGAAATTTGTCCTGGTGAAGATAAAACACTCTACAACCAAGTTTTCAAAAAACTATTGGATTTAGGTGACTTTATCGGTGTTAAAGGAATTGTTTTTAAAACCAAAGTGGGCGAAACCTCTATTAAAGTAAAAGAATTAACACTGTTAAGTAAATCACTAAACCTTTGCCTCTTCCAAAAACAGATGCTGAAGGAAATGTGCACGATGCTTTTACCGACCCAGAATTAAGATACCGACAACGCTACGCTGATTTAGTAGTGAATCCGCAGGTGAAAGAAATTTTTATAAAAAGAACAAAATTATTCACTGCCATGCGCAACTTCTTTAATGAAGCAGGTTACATGGAGGTTGAAACACCAATTTTACAATCCATTGCGGGTGGTGCTGCTGCTCGTCCATTTATAACACACCACAATGCTTTGGATATTCCATTGTACATGAGAATTGCCAATGAACTATACTTGAAAAGATTAATTGTTGGAGGATTTGATGGTGTCTATGAATTCTCGAAGAATTTCAGAAATGAAGGAATGGACAGAACCCATAACCCTGAGTTTACAGCCATGGAAATCTATGTATCATACAAAGATTACAACTGGATGATGGATTTTGCTGAACGATTGCTCGAACACTGTGCAATTGAGGTAAATGGAACTTCTGAAGCAACTTTTGGTGAACATAAAATCAACTTCAAAGCGCCGTATAAACGTATTACGATGCGTCAATCGATTATTGATTTCACAGGATTCGATATCAAAGGTAAAACAGAAGATGAATTACGTGCTGCTTGCCAAGAAATGGGAATTGAAGTGAATGAAACAATGGGTGTTGGGAAATTAATCGATGAGATTTTCGGCGAAAAATGTGAAGGAAACTACATTCAACCGACGTTCATTACTGATTACCCAAAAGAAATGTCGCCTTTGTGTAAAGAACACCGAGATGATCCAACTTTGACAGAACGTTTTGAGTTAATGGTTTGTGGAAAAGAAATTGCGAATGCATATTCTGAACTGAATGACCCAATCGACCAACGCCAACGTTTTGAAGAACAAATTAAATTAGCCGCAAAAGGTGACGATGAGGCAAGTGAATTTATCGATCAAGATTTCTTGCGTTCGTTAGAATATGGTATGCCGCCAACGAGTGGAATGGGAATCGGAATGGATCGCCTGATTATGTTTTTAACCAACAACCCTTCTATTCAAGAAGTTTTATTCTTCCCTCAAATGAAACCAGAAGTTTTTGGAAAACAAGGTCCTGATTTAACAGAGAATGAAAAAATCATCTTTGACATTCTTTCCAAAGAACAAAAAATGGACTTGAATGAACTGAAATCTCAAGTTGGTTTAAGCAACAAACAATGGGATAAAGGAATCAAAGGATTGGCGAAACACGGTTTAACCAAAGTAACTAAGACAGACGAAGGATTGTTTGTGGAAATACTATAATTTCGGTTTCGAGGAAGAGTTGGATGGTTTTCTTAAAATGATTTTCTAAGTAATTACCTTCCTCTCAATTTTCTCCTTATTTTTACGTTCTCTTATTCTAGAAATTAACAACATTACGAATAACTTAACGTAAATTATGAAAAACCCATTCTTGCAACCATATACTGCGGCTTTTGAAGCAATTCCTTTTGATGAAATCAAGCTAGAACACTATTTACCTGCTTTTGAAGAGGGTATTAAACTGGGTAAGTTAGAAATTGAAAAGGTCAAAAAAGCAACTCCATCCTTTTCGAATACGATTGAATCGCTCGAAAGAAGTGGTGAATTATTAGGAAAAGTATCCACTGTTTTTTTCAACCAAAACAGTTGCAATACTTCCGATGAAATGCAAAAGTTAGCCCAGGAAATTTCTCCAAAACTAACCGCATATTCAAATGAAATTTCTTTGGATGAAGATTTATTCAAAGCAATAAAAGAGGTTTTTGAAAATGAGGATAGAACAACACTCAACGACGAGCAAATTTACCTGCTCGAAAAAACGTATAAAGGGTGTGTTCGTAGTGGTGCAAACTTAAAAGGAAAAGAAAAAGAAAGACTTAAAGAAATCAATACAGAATTAGCTAAATTAACGCTTACATTCTCTGAAAATGTGATGAAAGATTCACAGCAATTTGAAATGTGGATTGAAGACGAAAAAGATTTAGCCGGACTCCCAGAAGGTGTTCGAGAAGCTGCAAAAATGTTAGCAAAATCGAAAGGAAATGAAAACGCTTGGTTATTTACACTTGATTATCCATCTTACATTCCATTCATGCAATATGCCGAGAATCGAGCGTTGAGAAAGCAACTCAGTGAAGCTTTTGGCGCGAGAGGATTCAATAAAAACGACTTCAACAACGAAAATAATATCCAAAAAATCGTTGCTCTACGCTTAGAGAAAGCAAATTTACTCGGATACAAAACCTACGCTGATTTTGTTCTTGAAGAAAGAATGGCTGAGAAACCTTCTCGTGTTTATCATCTTTGGGAAGAATTGTTAGAGGTTGCGCTGCCGAAATCGAAAGAAGAAATTGCAGAAATTCAAGACATGGCGACTCGAATGGGGGCTGATTTTAAAATAGAAACTTGGGATTTCTCTTTCTACAGTGAAAAACTGAAAAACGAAAAATTTGCCATCAATGATGAGTTATTAAAACCTTATTTCAAATTAGAGAACGTTCTCTATGGTGCTTTTCAAGTTGCTAAGAAATTATATGGAATTACTTTTCATCAGCGAAATGACCTTCCTCTTTATCACGAAGACGTGATGACTTACGAAGTGAAAGATGAAAAAGGTAAATTCCTTTCTTTGTTTTACGCAGATTTCTTTCCAAGAGAAAGTAAAAGAAGTGGCGCTTGGATGACATCTTATCGTTCCCAAAATAAATACGACGGAAAAAATCAACGTCCTTTCATTTCGATTGTTTGTAATTTCACTAAACCCACAGATACTAAACCTTCTTTACTGACATTTAATGAAGTTACGACACTTTTTCACGAGTTCGGGCATGCTTTACACGGTATGTTAGCCAATGGTTATTACGAAAGTCTTTCTGGAACATCCGTTTTTTGGGATTTTGTAGAATTGCCTTCTCAATTGATGGAGAACTGGTGCTATGAAAAAGAAGCGTTGGAATTATTTGCAAAACACTACGAAACAGGTGAAATTATCCCAATGGAATATGTGCAAAAAATAAAAGACAGCGCACAGTTTTTAAGTGCGTACCAAACGGTTCGACAAACAAGTTTAGGTCAATTGGATATGGCATGGCACAATCAGGCAGAAATTAAATCCACTTCTGTGCTTGATTTTGAAAAAGAAGCCACAAAGAATACGACCCTGTTTCCATTCAACGAAAAAACATTGACTTCTTGTGCGTTTTCTCACATCTTCGCCGGTGGTTATGCTGCAGGTTATTACAGTTACAAATGGGCAGAAGTTCTCGAAGCAGATGCTTTTGAATACTTCCAAGAGAATGGAATTTTCAACCAAGAAATTGCAACTTCTTTTCGAGAGAATGTTTTGAGTAAAGGTGGAAGCAAGCACCCAATGGAATTGTACAAAGCATTTAGAGGGCAAGAACCAAAAACAGCTGCTTTGTTGCGAAAAAGTGGGCTAATTGAACAATAGATTGTAAAGAATTAGGTTGAAAAACGTCTCAATACCATTCTAACAAAAATAAAAGCAATGAAAACAATCGCACTATCTTTATTCAGCTTTCTGTTTCTTACAGTATCTGCACAAAAAGATTCGTTCACTGGGAAAACAATCACTTTCCCATCTACTGATGGATTAGAAATCACCGCCGATTTATACAATAACGTCGAAAATAGTGATACGTACATCATTTTGTTTCATCAAGCTATTTTTAGTCGTGGATCTTATCGTCCAATTGCACCTAAACTGAACGAATTAGGATTTAACTGCATTGCTATTGACCAACGCTCAGGAATGAAATCTCGTGGGGTTGTAAACGAAACACATAAACGAGCTAAAAAGAAAGATTTGCCGACAAAATACACTGATGCTATTCCCGATTTAGAAGCAACCATTTTATATGTCAAAAACGAATTGAAAGCTAAAAAAATCATTGTTTGGGGAAGCTCATACAGTTCAGTTTTGGTTTTGTATATGGGGGCTAAACATCCAGAATTAATTGACGGCATTCTTTCGTTTTCTCCCGGGGAATATTTTAAGATTGAAGGGGAAGAAATTGCTACTTTTGTTTCTCAAATTAAATGCCCTGTATTTATAACTTCCGCAAAGAGAGAAGAAAAAAATGGATTTCATTCTACGAGAACATAACTTCCCAAAAAACAAAATTCATCCCTAAAAATCGTGGATTTCACGGTTCAAAAGCACTCTGGGAAGACAAAAAAGGACACGAGGAATACTGGAAAGCTGTAGAAAAATTTTTGAGAAACTTTGAATAAATTTGAATAATAATCTATCAAGTTTTAGCGAATGAAATACGAATTCTAAAATATAGATTTCACTACGATTAAATCCTCTTCACAAACTCAATCAATAAGGTTGTAATATCATCGTATTCACTAAAAGTTAATTCTTTGTAGGTGTCAAAAACATCGTGATAATGTCGGTTTGGACCTGTGGTGTAGATAAAAAATGCTGGAACTCCTTTTTCTGTAAACCAATAATGGTCTGAGTTTGCTGCTGGCCCTCTGCTTTTTATCAATTTGATAAGATTTTTCTCTTGATTGATTTCTTGCAAAAGTTCAAATTCTTCGGGAAATAACGTGGCATTGACCGCAGTAATGCTTTCTTCTCCGCTCCCCATGATGTCTAAATTGATGAGGAATTTTATTTTTTTCAATTTCAAAAGAGGATGTTCCACAAAATATTTTGAACCCAACAAGCCCACTTCTTCTCCTCCAAAAGCTATAAATAATATGTTGTAATCACTCGGATTTTCTTTGAAATACTTCGCCATGGTAATCAACATTGCTGTACCCGAAGCATTGTCATTTGCTCCAGGGAAATAGGTGTCTTTTCCCATTTGTCCGAGGTGGTCGTAATGAGCTGTAAAAACCAAATACGGTGCTTTTTTAATCTTTGCCGGTAAGAAAGCTACAATGTTCTGCGTTTCATAATTCTCCAACAGTTGTGCATCAATATTTACCTCCAAAGGTTCTCCTTTTTGATAAATTGAATCTTGAATTTGCAAGTACGGAAACAAACTCTGGTCCTGTCCTACTGACCATGTAAATTTTTCATCCACCAATTCTATTACCGGAAGAATGGTCGCAATTTCATAAATCAATCCTTTGACTTTTTGGACAGAATCAGCAGAAATCGTTGCGTAAGAAAAAACCAATGCGTGTTGCTTAAAACTTGATTTTGCTTTTCCAATTGCTGTTTTCAAAAACTCAATGTCCAATGCTTTATCTTCTGGAATTTCAATCGGATAAAGTGTCGTTTTAATTCCTTTTGAATTTGGATTAATAGAAAAATCAACCCCAGGAACCATCGAATAATCTTTTTGCTTCACCTCCATTTCATTTGGAAAAGTATTGACATTCATGGTAAAATGTTGCAAATAATCGTCGCAAAAAGGTTGAGCACCCGCTTTTTTAAATTCTTCCGATAAATAAGCCGCAGCGATAGAATCTCCTTTATTCACATAACCTCTTCCATGAAATTCAGGTGAACACAATTCTTTAGTAATTCTTCGAACCTCATCAAGTTGTGCGAAAGAACTGAACGAAAGAAGAAGAAATATGAATGTAATTTTAAGCATAACGACGATTTACAAATGAAACAAATTCAGCAACGGCTTCATCTTCTGAATCCCATTCAAATTTCAGTGCTAATTCATTGATTTTTGCATTTGCACTTTGAATGTCATCTTTAGAATCAAGCACTTTAATCGTTTCATTGAAATCCTCACTCGAACCGTCAAATAAATCATTCATAAAACGTAATTTCTCGTTCAAGCTGAATGCCCCAACTAAAGTGTCAATTTTAGAAGAACTGAACATGGCATGTAAAGAATCATCGTTTAGATTCAATTGCTCTAAAAAGGTTTTATTTTCATCCGAAGAATCGACAACTTCCATTGCTTCCACCACTTTTTCGGAGATTTCTATTTCTTCCATCTCTTCAACAACGCGTTCTGTAATTGAGATTTCCTCCATTTCTTCGATAACACTCTCAATGATCATTTCATCTTCTTTGTGTTGTTCTTCCATTTCATGCACTACTTTTTGTGTCAATTCCTCTTCAATGGTTTCATTCACAAAATTTGGTTCCTCTTTCATTAAATCATCCATGATATCCGAAATTGGCGAAGGAACTTCAACTTCCTCATCCTCTTTCTTCATATCAGCAAAAATGTCAATCTCTACTTTTTTCTCTTTGGGAATTTCAAATAAAATCGGTTCGTCTTCTTTCTCTTCTTCAACAGTTTTCTCTTCTTGGAGAGCAACATCTTTAATTACTTCTGAAGAATTACCACCCAACGCAATGTACTTCAAGATAATACTTCGCTCATGTATCATTCTTGTGAGTGCTTCTAACTTCACTAAATCTTCTTTAGAAAGATTTCCTTTTTCTAATTCGTTCACCAAATGCTGAACTTCTTCGATTTGATTTTTGTATGTTTTTAAATTCTCCATTCCAGTATAAATAAATTGACTTTTCAACATTTTGACCAAGTTGCTAACGATGTCTATTTTTTAAGCAACAAAATAACGAACTTAGTCGTTCAAAGTTACCGAAGATTTCTACAAGAATAGAAAAATATTCATTCTTTTATCCTTGGTGATTTGTTGAAAACACAAAAAGAAATACTATGTTTTTAGAGCACTTTCCAGATGGGAAAAATCAACACGGATGGATAGAGATTGTTTGCGGTTCAATGTTTTCTGGAAAAACAGAAGAATTAATTCGTCGTTTAAAGCGAGCAGAATTTGCCAATCAGAAAATTTTACTCGTAAAACCAACTGTCGATGACCGTTACCATGATAATAACGTAGTGAGTCACCAAGGGACGTCGTTCAATGCAATTGCAGTAAAAGATGCATCAGCTATCCTCGATATTTGGAAGAATGAACCTGTTGTTGCCATCGACGAAGCACAGTTTTTTGACCAAGGAATTGTAGAGACGTGTAATTTTTTAGCAAAAAAAGGAGTTCGTGTGATTGTTGCAGGATTGGATATGGATTTTAAAGGCGTACCCTTTGGTCCAATGCCTCACTTACTAAGTATCGCAGAATACATTACAAAAGTTCATGCAATTTGCGTATCTTGTGGCAACTTAGCACAATTCTCTCACCGAACTGTCGAGCAAGAAGAACAAGTTCTCGTTGGTGCTGTGGAAGAATATAAACCACTTTGTCGTTCGTGTTACAATAAAATTGCCCATTGAAACTGAATTATACTTTTAATGAGATTTCGCAAATCATTGCTCAACAAAATAGCGATGACACTACGCTTATTCATTCAATTTCTTTTGACACTCGAAAAATCATTAACGGTTCAAACAATCTTTTCTTTGCCCTCAACGGAAGTTTCAGAAATGGAAAGTCATTTATCGAAGATGCATACAAAAAAGGTGTTCGTCATTTTGTTGTTGAACAGAAAAATTCGTGTACACATTTAGAGAATGCACATGAAATCGTTGTATCCGACTCACTTTCTGCACTTGAAAATTTCGCAAAATATCATCGTTTAAAATTCAATTGTTCTGTTGTTGCTATTACGGGTTCAAATGGAAAAACAACAATCAAAGAATGGTTATCGACGCTTCTCAATAAAGAAAAAGTGGTTGCTCGAAGTCCAAAAAGTTACAACTCTCATTTGGGCGTTGCACTTTCTCTTTTAGAAATAAACGACAAAACAGATGTTGCAATCATAGAGGTCGGCATAGGAGAAAAAGGAACGATTCAACACAAACGAGAAATCATTCAACCAACGCACGGAATTTTCACTTCATTTGGAAATGCTCACCGAGAACTTTTTTCTTCAAAAGAAGAACATTTTAATGAAAAAATAACTCTTTTCAACGGTGTTCATTTCGTCTATACATGAGAAAATTTTCCGCAGAAAATTGAATCTTCAAATGCAGAAAAAGTAAATATCCTTTCTCATTTTTTAGATGACTTTTCATTGAAAAAAGATGTGATTAGTCAACAGAATGTTTCTTTAGCTATTCGGATGTCCCAAATTCTTGGGTTATCAGATGAAGCAATAAAAAAACGCATCCCTCTTCTTTCGCCACTTGCACAAAGAATGGAAATTTTCGATGGTAAAAACAACAATTCCATCATCAATGACACGTACAATTTAGACATCGATTCTCTCGAACATTCGCTGGCTTACCAATTGGCAAACGCTGGAAATAAAAAACGTATTGTCTTAATCGGAACAGAAGAAAAAGATAAATTTCAGTCGATTTTTGCGAAATATAAGCCAATTGACGTTCATTTTATTCAAGATACAGAGAATTTCAAGAGCAATTTTGAAAATTCAAGCATTCTAATTACAGGTGCGCGAAATGTTAAAATGGAAAAAATTGCCCAGCAAATGAAAGCTGTGAATCATCAAACGTATTTGGAATTTAATTTGAAATCCATTCGCCATAACATTCAATCTTTTAAATCTAAGCTCAACGAATCTACGAAGTTACTTTGCATGGTTAAAGCATCTTCTTACGGTTCTGATGCAAAAAACATTGGTCGATTTTTAGAGAATTTAGGTGTGGATTATCTCGGAGTTGCCTATACAAACGAGGGCGTTGAATTGCGTGAAAAAGGAATTAAAACTCCTATTTTAGTGATGAACTGTGAGGAACAATCATTCAACGACTGTATTTTATACAATTTAGAACCTGCAATATTTTCTTTGCAACAATTGGATGCTTTTGTTAAAACACTTATTCTCCATTCTAAATTCAATTATCCCATTCACTTAAAAATTGAAACAGGCATGAATCGTTTGGGATTTGTGAAAGATGAGCTCAAAGAATTGATTGCTTTTTTACATGCACAACCTGAGGTTAAAATTCAGAGTATTTATTCTCATTTAGCCGAAAGTGATGTCATTCATTCTGATTTTACTTTGCAACAAATTCAAATTTTCGGAGAATTATCGACACTTATTTCGAAAGAATTCTCCTACCCTATTCTGCGGCACATTCTCAATTCTGAGGGGATAAAAAATTACACTTCTGCACAATTCGATATGGTTCGTTTGGGAATTGGAATGTATGGGGTAAATGGTGAGAAAGAATTACGACAAGCAATTTCTTGGTACAGTTCAGTTTCTCAGCTTAAGAGAATTGAAAAAGGAGAATCTGTGGGTTATAATCGTTCATTTTTCGCAGAGAAAGACATGGAAATTGCCATTATACCCATTGGTTATGCTGACGGTTTAGCAAGACGATTGGGCGAAAATAATTTTGGCGTTTACATTAAAGATTCATTCTGCCCTTTGGTAGGAAATATTTGTATGGACATGATTATGGTGGATGTTTCTGGTATCAATACACAGGAAGGAGACAAAGTTGAAATTATCGGAGAGCATCAATCTGTTTTATCACTTGCAAAACAAATGAACACAATTTCGTACGAAGTTATGACGAGTTTCTCTGCTCGATTACATCGAAAATACATTGATTGATTTCACGACTCTAACTGTTGAAAATGCATTAATTGGAAATGGTGGAAGAGGTGCTTTTGCAAGTCAATATTCATTTAAACTTGTACTTGAAATAAAATTAGGGAAAAAGAAAGTAAATCAATAATTTCTTCGATCATTCCAAAGCATAGAACGCAATCCAATTACAAGATTATAATGTAGTTTATTGTCTATGGTTGATGCGTTAAAATGATTTTCTACAAAAGCATTGAGATTTCCATTTTTCAATACACGATAACCAAAAGTTAAAATTGTTTTCGTTCCGTTGTATCCTGCTCCTTGACCGATAAAATGTCCATATTCATAAGGACGATTGATATAAGGATCGTAAATATCTGCTCCGTAATTGAAATTATTGTAATTCTCTCCTCTCAAATAGTAATTGGTGAATAATTTAGCGTAATATTTTTCGTGTTGCCATTTCACTACACCAAGAATTTCGAAGAAACTTGCGCCATAAGGATGTGCCAATGGCATTCCTTGATTTCCATAATTCAATTCTGGAGAAATGTGTGCATACGTGTACGGTCGTGCAAAATTATATTCCAAACGGTAGAAAAAATGATGATTCCCCTTTTTAAAACGACCTTTTACTCCTAATTGCCCACCGTATTTATTTGCCCACCAACCTGTCTTGTTTCTAATTTCAGACAGAACAAATTCATCCATAATGAATTGAGTATAAATCGTAGTTCGTTTTAAATACACATTCAAATCTATACCAATTAGAACATTGTCCGATGACCCCAAAGTATATTCTTGCGGTCGATACATGATAAAAGGATTCAGGTATTCTACTTCAAAACCTCTATTATTCAATGTGTCTTTTGGCTGAAAAATCACCGATTCGAAGAAACCAATGCTCAACCATTTTGCTGCATTGAAAGAAAGGTGATGACTGGATGCAAATTTCCCGTTCCATTTATTTGTTGCTGGACTCACATTTTGTTCACGCATAAACTGATACAAAATACTGTATTCAATTCTCCAAAAACGCATACGAATTTGTCCAAAAGGAAAAGAAGATGAATAATCACTCAAAAACATTGAACGTGTCCCTTCTCCGATAAAATTATTGTCCAAACCTGCCTGAAAATTGAAAATATGATTCGGTGTATAAGAGATTCTCCCATGTAAATCGGTATAAATTGAAGATTGTCCGTTTGAATCTGCAACATAAGTTTTCGGAGAATAAAAGGCATCTGTTTGACTAATTCCTTCAACACCGGCTAGACGATAATAGAATTTATCCTTGATTCGACCTTCCACTTCTATCCCCAAACCAAGTTTAAACAGAGAATGAGTTGTTTGAATGTAATTCAAATCTGCCAAAGGAGTTAATTGAATCTTTTTATCCCCCAAAGATTTGCTTTGTTGACGAACTTTTGGTCCTAAAGTCGTATGCGTTTTCAATGTCCTTTTCTCTATCGAATCCGAAGGCATTTCTTCAAAAATTCTACCGACATCATTCTGTCCAAAGGCAAGAACTGGCAACAAAAACGATATGTAAAAAATCAACCTCATCAAAATCCTTTGTATTGATTCATAAATCCTGTTCTTATTCCGACTTGAAAACTATTTGTTCCGAGAAGAGTTGAATTCGTTTCTGTACGATAGGTCCAATTTCCAAAAATCATTAAATTCATTTTACGATTGAAACGATAGCCCAATTCGACAGAAGAATAAAAAATTTGATTAGAGTTTCTCGCAAAACTTTCGTAAACCGGTAGTAAAGATTCATTAGAATAATTTGAAAGCATATAATACGTTGCCAAAACATCAACATACATTCTTTTGTACTCATAATTTGTACGTATTAAAAACTCTTGAAATCCATTTCCTTTGATGTGTGCAACGGGTAAATTAAAATGAACATTATTCAATCTTCGATTATCAGCTTCATACGTTTCTTGGGCAACATAATTGTATTCTACTTGCAACATGAAATCGCCAATTCCAAAATAATTGTATCCTCGATAACCAATTTGTCCTGCAAGTTTTGACGAATTAAAATCATTCATGGCCACCTGTCCGTAAACACGATGATTTTTTGCCAATTGGAATCCTATATTCAATCCCAATAGTGAAACCACTTCGTTTTTATTCTTTAAAGCAAGACCTGAAACGAAAGGCACAGGATTGTAGAACAAAGGATGGGCAGCACGACTCGACAAAGAATCTCCACGATTCCAATTTCCACTTTCAAATAGACTAATATTGAGTTTTTCGTTTGGTTTATACGTGAAATAATTGACCGAATATCCTTTTTGTTCATAGTTTACTTCCACAGAACTACTTACCATTCTCCTCATTAAGTTCAGATGTTTTGAACGCAAATAAGAGAATGAAAATTTGGGATGAAATTGCCAATCTATTCGAAAATAAGGTGCAAAAAAGGAATTATCCGAAAGTAAAACAGATCGGTAGCCATCTCCAATAAATTGAGTATTATTTCCTGCTGTAATTTGCACATTTTTTACTGGAGAATAGACGAAATATCCAACAGCGGCTGCATAATCAAACGCGTCTCCTTTAAACGGTTTCGTTCTCCCACCACCTGGAACGACAGCATTTTGAGTGAGATAAGTTGAATCTGCTTGAGGGTACAATTCTCCAATCGCAGAATAATATTGATTTTCGTAGGGGTTAAACCGCGCTTGATTCTCATAAATACTCGCTGAAAATGCAAAATTCTTAAATAATGTAGCTTGAATTCTTACTCCTTTTGTGTTCTGAAATAGTTTTCGAGAAACAGTATCCGACAGATTCTTACCCAAAGACATGTCCAAAATAGGGTCGATGGAAAGTGTATAATCTTCTCCTTTTACCTCAATCAAATGTTTTTGGAAGAGAATATAAGTAAAATCGTAATATTGTTTTGAAGAATCATTGATGGCAGAAATCAAATTATAGTCCAACTCATTGATTGGAAAAAAGCTGCCATTATTAAGTGATTTATCTAACTTATTTGCAAAAACTTGGTCTTTATAGAAAGAATGTAAGGGTAAAAGTTGTTGAGCAGAAGTGTAAATTCCCAAAGAAAGGCATCCTATTAAAAACAGTAATTTCATTTCTTGAGTAATGCATTCGTTTTTGCAATAAACGGCGGATTATATAAATTCTCTTTGTTATACGTCAAGGTTTCGCCCGTTTTTACACTTCTAACTTCTCCACCTAACTCTTCTAAAATCGCTTGACCAGCAGCAATATCCCATTCCATTGTTGGTCCGAATCGGATGTACATATCTGCATTTCCTTCTGCTAATTCAAAGAATTTCAGTGCAGACCCCATTTTTAGATATTCGAAATCTCCATATTCTTTCTCTATGATCTTAGCATAATCAACGTTAAGTTGACTAAAAGAACGTGAGCAAGCAACAACGAGTGGATTATTTTTTGTTTTTACAGTTTCTATTTTCCTCCAATTTTCTATTGAATTTTCATCCTTAAAATCAAGTAAATAAACCCCTAGATTTTGTCCACCAATTAATACTTTCTCTCTCACAGGACTTGCCAAGACACCAAAAATGGTTTTATTATTCTCAATTAAAGCAATGCTAACAACAAATTCATCATTTTTTTGAATGTACATTTTAGTTCCGTCAAGTGGGTCAACGCACCAATTTTGTTTCCATTTTGAACGTTCAGAGAATTCTTTATTTTTGTGTTCTTCTCCAAGAATGGGAATATTTGTCTTAGAAAGAATATCGAAAATCACTTTTGAAGAAGCGAGGTCTGCTTGCGTTACAGGAGAACCATCTTTTTTAATATTCACATCAACATCCGTACGATAAAATTCCATCAATACTTCCGCTGCTTCGATAGAAGCATGTATAGCCGTTTGATGTATTTCTTTTAGTTGATTCAAATTGTTTTTAATTGTTGGAAAGTAAAGATACTAAATTTCCTAAGATGGAGGCGTAAAAAAATGAGGCCATAAAAAAACCATCACCTAAACGATGATGGTTTTTTAATAAGTATAATAAAGAATTAGTGTCTCACTACAATTCTTTTAGTTACAGGTTTCGCTTCATCAGACTCAATGATTACGAAGTAAACACCATTTCTAAAAGCAGTAACATCTACTTTTTTAGAAGCAGTTGTCATTTTTTCAGAAAGAATAACATTTCCAAGAACATCTACTACTTTAATTGAAGACGCCTGAGTTCCTGTTGCGGAAACTACGAAATATTCATTCGATGGATTTGGAGCAATATTCACAGATAAAGTAGGTGTTACTTCATCTAAACCTACAACAAATACCAATCTTACATCAACAGAATCCATTTTAGGATTTTGATCTGTACCAACATAGTATCTATAAATTTCATTTGCAGAACTCACAGAATAATCTGGTGTAATATAAGAAGACAGTTTTGCTGTATCACCTACGGCTACATTTGGCGCATCATTGCTTGGTGTTGCCCAAGAAGTTGCCGTCATTCCAGAAGCTGGGTAACAATTTCCAAACCCACCTTGAGGTCCCCAACAAATATAATCTGACCAATTTGGATTCTCATTGATTTTTACACGAGTAACATTCCAATTTTGAGCCATCTGTGTTGAGTTTACAATGTAAAAATCATTGTGATGCTCTTGTCCGTTCCAAGCTTGAACAACTAATTCAGAACCGGAAATATCCGTTGATGTTCCTGTTTTATAGATTTCAATTTGCGCTACAGATAAGGTCGAAAAACCTATAACAGCAATGATAGAAAGTATTGTTTTTTTCATATTGTATTTTTTTGTTTCATTATAATAATCATCAAATATAAAGAATTCAAACATGAATCGTACCTTTTAATTGTTAAAAAAACAAATAATATCTCTTTACTATTGAAATCCTAATTCAACAATTTGAGAGCTAGAACTATTTTAGGAATTCAAGAATACACTTGATATTTACACTACATATAATCAATAAATATCTTATTTTTGTCTTCTGGCAAGCTTTTTGAAAATCTTGCTTCGCTAAAACATATAAAATACTTATCATGAAAAAAATTATTCTACTTTTTACTATCCTTACTCTTGCTATAGGAGTGAATGCTCAAGAAGAAAAAAAACAAAAACAACTTCCTTCTGTTCAATTAAAAGACATGGAGGGAAATGTCGTTAACACTGCTGAATTAGGTTTGGAAGGACCAATTGTAATCAGTTTTTGGGCAACTTGGTGTTCTCCATGCAAAAGAGAGCTAAATACAATTCACGAATTATATCCTGACTGGCAAGATGCAACAGGAGTTACTCTAGTTGCCGTTTCTGTTGACGATCAAAAAACAATGAACGCTGTATCAATGTATGTTAATGGGAAGTCATGGGAATATATTATTTTAATGGACCCTAATGGGGACTTTAAACGTGCCATGGGGGTAAATAATGTTCCTCACACATTCTTAATTGATAAAGAAGGAAACATTGTTTATTCTCACAACAACTTTGCTCTCGGAGATGAAGACCACCTTTATGAAGAAATTTTAAAATTGGCAGAATAATCGTTTCTGAAAAATCTTATGAAAATTTTACTTTTAACAACTGTTATTGTTGCGACTTCTTATATTGGATACAGCCAACAAGATGATGGCCTCAATATTACGGGCAACATCGAATCTATTTTTCAGTACTTAAATGAGGATCCGTTGATCGATGCTACACAGCCTGATTCAAAAGCGTTGATTAATTCTTACATGAATGTTTTTGTAACTTATAAAAACTTTAAAGCTGGAATGCGAATGGAATCTTATTTGCCTCGTATTCAAGGATACCCAAATAGATTTGATGGAACTGGATTAGGAATGAGATATGTTGGATACACTAACGATTGGGTAGATGTTACCATCGGTTCTATCTACGAACAATTTGGTTCAGGAATGGCACTCAGAACATACGAAGACCGTTCTTTAGGTTACGATAATTTCTTGGATGGTGCTCGTATAATTTTACGACCATACAAAGGTGTTACCATAAAAGGTGTTTATGGGAAACAGCGTCTGTCTTTTGAAGAAGGGAAAATTGTCCATGCTGATGGAATTGTCCGAGGAATTGATGGTGAAGTTAATTTGAATTCAGTGATTCCTAATTTTGAAAAATCGAAGTTTAAAGTTACTCTTGGTGGTTCTTTTGTGAGTAAATACCAAAAGGATAATCGCCAAGACTTGATTCTTCCAGAAAATGTTGGTGTTTATGGTGGTCGAATTGATTTGAGGTACAAAAGGTTTAACCTAGGTGGCGAATATGTTGTAAAAGGTCAGGACCCTTCTTCTGATAATGCTTATATCTATAATTACGGACATGCTGCTTTGATTAATTTCGGATATTCTCAAAAAGGATTAGGAATAATACTTTCTGCAAAATCAGTAGACAACATGAGTTATCGTTCGGATAGAGATAAAGATTTACAGGATGTTTTTATTAATTATTTGCCTGCGATGAATAAAACGCATACTTATAATTTAGTGGCAACACTTTATCCTTATGCAACGCAACCCGTAGGTGAAATTGCTTATCAAGCAGAGGTTTTATATACAATTAAACGTAAAACACCACTAGGTGGGAAATATGGGATGACATTGAATGGTAATTTCTCAATCGCGTATAGACCAAATCAAAATACAAACGGCATTAACCCTAATGACTCTAGCAGAGTCACGTATACTTCAGGCCCTTTTGACATGTCTGATAGCCTGTATTGGAGAGATATCAATTTTAGCATCTATAAAAAATTCTCCAAAAAATTTAACCTAAAAGTGAGCTATTTTAATATCGTTTTGAATAACGATGTTGCAAAAGTTACTGGGAATGCTCATGGATTAATAAAATCAAACATCGGCGTAATTGCCGCAGGTTATAAAATTAATAAGAAACACTCTGTACGAGTAGAGCTTCAAGGTTTATTTATTGAAGATGACGATTATGGAAACATAAACGATAATGGTAATTGGGCTACTGCTGTAATTGAATACAGTATTTCTCCAGGATGGTTTATTAGTATCATTGACCAATACAACTATGGTAATTCTAACGTTAATAACCGTACACATTACTTATACGGGACTTTTGGGTATATTAAGGATGCTACACGTATCACCCTTGGTTATGGACGACAACGTGCTGGTTTATTTTGCGTTGGTGGTGTTTGCCGATTTGTACCAGCCTCCAATGGTTTAACATTGTCATTTACTCAAAGTTTTTAAATTATGAAAAAAATATTTTTAATACTCTCAATTGCGGCAATACTTTTCACCTCATGTGATAAAGTAGACAATGCATATCCCCAAGGGGGAAACACGACTTTAGAATGGAGTCTTTACCCTAACGGAGACAGTACTACATATGCAAACAATGGACTTTGGCCAGTGTTTACAGCAAACACGAATACAAATAGAAATATTTTAATCGAAGACTTTACAGGCCATCGGTGTACATTTTGTCCACCTGCCGCTACAGAAGCAAAGAACATTGAACAAACAAATCCTGGCCGAGTTTTTTCTACAGCAATCCATACAGGGCCTGATGGAATTGGAGACTTTCAAGCAGTTGTCCCTCCAACATATACACATGATTTTACTTGTCCTGAAGGTTTAGAAATTGGTATTTATTTCGGAAATGATTGGCCTGGAACAATTTTTACAGGAAATCCAAAAGGAACAATTAGTCGAATCGATGATGGGAATGGTCAAGTGACTTCAAGCCCGGGGAACTGGAGTAACGCAACAACAACTGCATTAACAGCAAATGATTTGAAAGTCAACATTCAGGCTGCTTCAAATTACTTCCCTTCAACAGAAGGCTACTTTCTTCATACCGAAATTGATGTCCTTGATGCAACTTTAACAAACGATTTAAGCATTGTAGTATATGTTTGTGAAGATTCCATTATAAAACCTCAGAAGATGCCTGATGGATCTACCAACTCAAATTACATTCATCATAATGTTATGAGAACTTGTATTGACGGCTATGCCTTCGGTCAAACACTGGATGATGCACATAAAGATTCAAATGGTAAATATCATTACAATTATTCATATAAACTACCTGTAGTTTATAATCCACAGAATATGCATGTGCTTATTTTTGTTCGAGATGCAGTTACAGAAGAAATTTACCAAGTCATTGAACAACATATTCAGTAAAACACATTGGTGAAAACTAATTTAAGTCCGCATCCTCGTGATAGCGGACTTATTATTTTTTTAACATTTTTTGACACACGAAAATTAAAATAAATTCGTTAAATTTAGAGGAACAAAACAACAATACTATGTCATTAGATTTCTCAAAAAAAATTCTTCGTGCAGTTAGCTTTGATAAAGCTCTTTTTCAAAAAGAACTTCGAAAAATCTTAAAGTGGTTAAATAATACAGATGAAGTTCAGAAATTTCAAGAATGGTGTATTGTAGAATTCGGTGCAAAATATCCTAAGATTATTCAAACAACTTTCGCAAAAAAAATTGATTTAAAACCATTGAGAATTAAATTACCTAAAGGTTCAATTTAATTCCGTTAATGGTTTTTGTCTCGTCAACAGGTAGCTTTTTTGTTATTAATAAGACTGCTGCTTTCACGTCTCCTTTTATTCTGACTTTAATCTTCTTTTGATTTGCTAAGCGAATCAACTTAAACATTACCCCATTCTCCAAAGTTACAGTCAACGGTGCTGTAATTCTCGTAATACTTGTGCGCTTCATTTTTAACTTTTCATCCAAATGAACTTTTCCAATATAGGTGTCCTCAAGGTAAACGTCGAACGTAGATGGCTTTACTGTAATGGCAAATTTATTCTCATTGTATAAATCAACAGAAACAGAAAGTGTTAATTCCCTCCCTTTTAGTTGTCCCATTTGCACACTTTCTCCACCACGGTATTCTGGCTCGTAGAATGTACAAGAAGTAATTAATAACAATATGAAGGGAAGGAATAAATATTTCATTATTTTGATTTTAAAAGCTTTGTATATTCAACGAAAAAATGTGGAATAGTTTCAATTCCTTTGTAAAAATTAAACAACCCATAGTGTTCATCTGGAGAATGAATCGCATCACTGTCTAATCCGAATCCCATTAAAATCGATTTCAACCCCAATTCTTTTTCAAACATTGCAACAATAGGAATTGACCCTCCACTTCTCACTGGAATAGGTTTTTTTCCAAATGTATTTTCATATGCAATTGCTGCCGCTTTATAACCTACAGAGTCAATTGGAGTAACTGAAGGTTCTCCACCATGATGAGGAGTCACTTTCACTTTTGTTCCTTTCGGCGCAATCGATTCAAAATGTTTCACAAAAAGATTGGTGATTTCTTCAGAACTTTGATCCGGAACCAAACGCATCGAAATTTTTGCAAAAGCTTGCGATGCAATAACCGTTTTTGCACCTTCACCCGTATAACCTCCCCAAATCCCATTGACATCCAACGTCGGGCGAATAGCCCCTCTTTCTGGTGTAGAGTAACCTGCTTCTCCCATTACCTCATCAATATCTAGCGCTTTGCAATACGCCTCTTTACTGAAAGGTGCTTTTGCCATCTCAGCTCTTTCTTCATCTGAAAGGTCAATTACTTTATCGTAGAAACCAGGAATAGTTATTTTATTATTCTCATCATGCAAAGAAGCAATCATATTTGCCAATATATTGATTGGATTTGCAACGCAACCTCCATAAAGGCCAGAATGTAAATCTCGATTTGGACCAGTCACTTCAACCTCAACATAACTCAAACCTCTTAACCCAGTAGTAATTGATGGTGTATCATTTGCCAACATCCCAGTGTCAGAAACAAGAATCACATCTGCTTTTAATTTATCATGATTATTCTTTACGAAAATAGCCAGATTTGTACTTCCAACTTCCTCTTCACCCTCTATCATGAATTTCACATTACAAGGCAATTCATTCGCATTCATCATTGCTTCAAAAGCTTTAACATGCATAAACATTTGACCTTTATCATCACAAGCTCCACGTGCGAAAATTGCGCCTTCTGGGTGAATTTCAGTTTTCTTGATGACAGGTTCAAACGGAGGACTCGTCCATAAATCAATTGGGTCTGCAGGTTGAACATCATAATGACCATAAACCAAAACTGTTGGCAAATTAGCATCTATTATTTTCTCTGCATAAACAATAGGGTGTCCTGCAGTCTCACATATTTCAACATTGTCTGCCCCAGCTTCTTTTAAACTACTAGCAACAGAATCTGCAGTTAATTTAACATCGTTAGCATAATTAGCATCCGCAGAGATTGATGGTATTTTAAGTAATTCAATTAATTCTTGGACGAATTTCTCTTTGTTCTTTGTGATATATTCTTGTGTATTTTTCATGTATTCAATTTTTATCCTTCAAAATTCGCTATAATTATCCAATATATTAATTATATTTATTTTTTTTTATTCTTTGATGCAACTAAAATAAGTTTGTTGTAGTCTTTTGATAGTTTTGGACAAATCACTATTAATAGTACGCAAACGCCTGAACAATTAATCCAAAATGTTCTTTTAGGAAATGGAATCGTAGCTTCAAATATCTTATATAACGGAACATCTGCAAACGCCATAACCCCTCAAGTAAATGTCACTTCTTTCAATACAGGAACCAACAACTTTCCTATTAGTCGAGGTGTTTTATTATCTACGGGTGCAGGGACGGTTGCTGCAGGCCCTAATAATAGTGGAAGCTTAAGCGATAATGCAGGTACATTTATTGTTAATGATCTAGATATGGCAGCAATTACACCAAATACAATTACAAATGGTGTTGTTTTAGAGTTTGATTTTATTGCTACAGGAGACACTTTAAATTTTAAATACATGTTTGCCTCTGAAGAATACCCTAATGATTATGGAACTTCATTTTATGATGTGTTTGGATTTTTTATATCTGGACCAGGATTCGCAGGCCCATATCTCAATGGCGGTGTCAATATTGCAACTTTACCAGGAACCACAACGCCAATTTCTATTTTAAATCTAAACCCAACAACAAACTCAGCTTATTATGTAGATAATGTTGGTGGGGCAGCTTATGGTAATTCGATCCAGTACGACGGTACGTCAATTGTCTTTACTGCTGCTGCTCAACTTCAATGTGGACAGGAATATCATATTAAATTAGGAATATCAAATGTTGGGGATCAATCATTGGATTCTGGAGTTTTTCTGGAGGCAGAAAGTTTTTCTTCTAACTTAGTTAATTTATCAACGAATTCTTCTGTTTCAAATTCATTCTCTGATAGTTTATTAGCAGAAGGATGCACCTATTCAACATTGTTATTTGTTAGACCTTCTGTAGATACAATTGTTGCTGACACAATTCCATTAATTATAAACGGAACTGTAGACCCTCTTACTGATTTAACATCAGCATTTACAGATACGGTATATTTCCCTGTTGGTGTAGACTCTGTTACTCTCGTCATTGATCCTTTGGCTGACGGCATGACCGAACCAATTGAAACGATTGAAATTGGTTTTTATAATATTACAATCTGTGGAGATTCAATATATGATTCAATTCTCCTATATATTACAAATGAATATGATTTACAATGGACTCATAGTGACACACTCATTACAAATTGCATTGCAACTGACCAGTATGATACTATTTCAAATTTTAGTAATTCAATACCTCCATTTACCGTTCTTTGGGATTTTGGATCGACAGATACAATTTCAACCTTACCTCATTTAGGGAACAATATAGATACAATGACTTATTTCGTTACTATTCAAGATGGTTGTGGCGCTAACTTTTATGATTCAGTCACTTATATTTCGAATCAGACACTTGTGATTGATTCTATGACACAAAATCCATCAAGTAGTTGTATTGCTGATGGTGTTGCATTTGCACATATTGACCCTAGTAACATAACTGGAATTCCTAATTTTAACTTTACTGGCCCTGGAGCTAACAGCCCTAACCAATGGAATGGGAGTACCTGGATAGACATCCCTTCTGGTTGGTACTATTTCACAATCACAGATAATGTTTGTACTGCAAATGATAGTGTTTTTGTAGAACAGAATAATCCACCTATTGCAAATTTAGATGCAATTGCCGTTGCAGGGTGCGATCCTATAGAAGTTGTATTCACGAATAGTAGCGAAAATTCATCTACTTATCTATGGGATTTTGGAGACGGAACTTCATTTAATGTGAGTGACTTAAGCGGTCAAACTCACACATTCTCATCGTCCTCTCAAGTAATGCTCGTAGCTTATGATGTAAGTTCATGTTCGGACACCGCTTATGTTGACATTAATGTAATTGCTTGTGGTTGTACAGACCCTAATGCCGAAAACTATGATCCAAATGCCGTACAAAATGATGGTTCTTGTACCTACCCTGTGCCTGCAGCTTTCCCTCCAAACGTGATAACACCAAATGGTGATGGGCAAAATGATGTTTTCTTCATTAGAACAGAGAACACCGTAAAATTAGAATTAGTAATCGTGAACCGTTGGGGGAATGTATTGTATGACCAAAACATAGACATTCTAGCCGCACCAACTGCTGGTTGGGATGGTACTTTGAAAAATGGAAATGAAGCTGGTGAAGGAACTTATTTCTACCGTTACGTTGCAACAGGTGTGAACGGTGATGAAGTTGAAGGACATGGTTTCCTACAATTAGTGAGAGATTAATTTAATTTCTAATCAAAATTAAGTACTTATATTTTCTTTAATTATTTACTAAAAAAACACTAAAATTGAGGAGGGAATCCTCACAACTCAAGTATGGAGTTAACGTATATTTGTATACAAAACTTTTTTATGAAAACTACAATTACTCTCCTACTTTTTCTCATTTCTGCCACCTATTCTCATGCACAGAATATATGGTCAAAAACCGCAAATCACGCAGAATATCATTGAAAATAAAGGGCAATTTGACGATAGAAACATTCACCTAATGAAAAAGTCAAATACGGGTAAAGCTCGAAAGTGTTTATATTCTTTTTGACCAAGAAGGTATGACATACCGTTTCGAACATCATCGAAAATCACTCTGTTCTTTCTATAAACATAACAGAAGAGGAGATTAAAATGGCTGGGGAAATTATTTTGGAAGCGATAGAGGAAACGAGGGATTGATTTTACAATTTTTCAAAATCAACATGATAATGTTCATCATGCAATGAATTGATTAAAGGCGATAAAGCTTTTACAATATAAATTCCACTATCTTTTAATTCTTGACCATATTTTGAATTAAAAAGTTCATCTTTAAACTCAATTTTAATAATCACTTTTGAAATTTTATACCCATAAAGTTTCGCCTTTTCATTTAACACCAATAAATGATGAGCAATTAAATCAAAATCTATTTCAACAGAATTGTCCTCTGAATATCGACCATCATTATCAAATGTTAACAAATAATGATCTTTCCCAAGAAGGTCTAGCTCATAAAAAGGTAAATTATTCTTAATTAATGGCATCATAAAATCCACACTTAATCCATTTTGATGTGTTCGGTGAGGTGACATTTTCCCTCCATGTTGATTTGAACACTCCATTAAATAAAAGAACCTATTAGGAATGATTTTTTCAAATACATGATACGTTTCTAATACACTTTTTAGAATGTTTGAATTTAAAAAAGCACGGTTATTTATATAACTTATAGTATCAAAGTATTGGAAATTAGGCCCAGAAAAAGGGAATAGCACTCCATTAATTAAAGAACCATTAGAAACACTTCCTTTTGAAACACTTTCTACTTTTGGAGTCTCAATTCCTGAAACATACTCTTCAACTTTATTCCGTTTAATCATGTCTTCCTGAGATTGGCAAGATTGACTGACAAGAAAAAATGAGATGATAATTATTAAACTTATTCCCTTAGACATAAATAATACGGTGTTAAATTTATATGATTGGATTTCAGTTAGCAAAGTTTATTCCAAACAAAAAACTAATCTTAATTCATCGCAAATAAAATTGCAACAAACTCCTTTTGAGAAAAATCATCACTACAATTAAACAACATATCACTGTAATTCGTTGAGCTGCCTTTGTATATTTTCTTGTCTTTAATCGTAAAAAGAATGTCTGAATAATTCTGGGAACTGCCTTTGTACACTTTATCCTTTTTAAAGTTCATCACAATATCAGAATGGTTGCTCGACGAACCTTCATAAACTTTATCATCATCGATGTTGTAAAGAATATCAGAATAATTTCGAGAAGAACCTTTGTAGATCTTATCATCATCAATGTTGCAAATTATATCACTGTGATTATTTGATGATTCCGCATAAACTTTATCATTTTTAATATTACAAATAATGTCACTGTAGTTACTCGATGAACCTTCGTATATTTTCATATCCTTCTATTTTTTTAAAAATTCTTTTATCGCTTCACAAATTAGCAAATATTCTTCTTTCGTTATGCAATATGGCGGATTGATGAAAATTACATTTCCCAAAGGACGGAGTAAAATTCCTTTTTCAAGAAAGAAATCGTATGCTTTTGTTTTCACATCAGAAAAATAGGAGTTTCCTTCCCCAGTTTTGACTTCAAAAGCGAGAATTGTTCCTTGTTGACGGATATTCTCCACATTTTTCAATTCGTTTAATTCTTCTGCGAATGAAGCATTCCAAGAAACAATATTTTCAATATTCTCCCACGTTTTTTCTTCTTCAAACAAGTCTAAACTTGCACAAGCAACAGCACAAGCAATAGGATTTGCAGTAAAAGAATGTCCGTGCAATAACGCTTTTCCAATGTCGTCAGAGAGAAACGCTTCGTATATTTCATTTGAGGCAACTGTCAAACCTAACGCCATCACACCTGCGGTAAGTCCTTTCGATAATGCGATGATATCTGGTTTGTTTTCACAAAAATCGGTTGCAAACAACTTTCCTGTTCTACCGAAACCTGTCATTACCTCATCAAAAATGACTTTAACGCCAAAAGAATGAGCTAACTCCGTTAATTTATCTAAAAACTCGGACGAATACATCCGCATTCCTGCTGCACCTTGCACCAATGGCTCGATAATCATTCCTGCAAATTCATTGCTTTGAAACAGACTTTTGGTATTCTCCAAAATTGATTCTTCATTCTCCGAAGTTGGAAAATGAATGTAATCTACATCAAAGAAAACAGATTCGAAAGGTTTATTAAAATAACCTCGCTGTCCAACCGACATTGCGCCAAAAGTATCTCCGTGATACGATCCATTCATCGCTAAAAACTTAGTTTTCTTCTCTCCACGATTGTAAAAAAACTGAATAACCATTTTCATGGCAATTTCTGTTGCAGTTGAGCCATTATCAGAAAAGAATACTTTTTCTAAATGTTCGGGTAAAAGATTTGTAATTCGATCCGCTAATTCGACAGCTTTAGGATGAGTAACGCCCGCAAAAACGATATGATCCATCGTTTTAAATTGCTGATTGATTGCATCTCCAATATGAGAATGCGCATGTCCGTGCGTGTTTACCCACCAAGAAGAATTGGCGTCAATATACTGTTTCCCATCGACATCTGTGAGGTAAATTCCTTTAGCAGAAACGATTTCTAAATGTTCTTTGGCGGTAAAATGTTGTGTGAAAGGGTGCCAAACGTGTTTTTTATCTTTTTCTTGTAGTGTCATATCTGATATAAAAATATGCATTAATTTTATACTTCTTACTTTTCCCAGAGCATATTTTGACAAACTCAATACTGGTAAAAAAACAAGAAATTTATACTGAGCGTGTTCGAAGTAAATTACTCTTTCGCAACGTAGAGTTATCGCTTCGAATTTACGATTTCGTTCTTAATCTCAAAAATTCTGGGATTACAAAATTATCTTATCGGCTTGTTGAAGAATGAATTTTTTATCAATATTTTCAACTTCAGGGATTCTGGCAATCATTCTCAAATTAGAATAAGATAAAATAATGTCTTCGGTCGCTTTATTTTCTTCACCAACGAAAATAATTCCTTCAATCTCTAATCCACGGTTATGCAATTCTTCGATGGATAAAAGTGTATGATTGATACTGCCCAAATAGTGACGAGAAACTAAAATCACTGGCAATGCAAATTCTTCCATTAAATCAACAATCATTAAACCATCATCATTTAGCGGAACCATTAATCCACCGGCACCCTCAACTATGAGATTCCCTTCAACCTCCGGCAATTGAAAATCAAAAAGGTCTATTTCAACTCCATCTATTTTTGCCGCTGCGTGTGGCGACATCGGTTCAGTCAATGTCATTCCTTCAGGTAGAATTTTCACGTTCTCCGTTAAAGATTTTACCGTTCCTGAATCCAATTGGTGTAAATCTCCTGCTTGGATAGGTTTCCAATAACTTGCTTTTAAAGATTATGCAACAATGGCACTTACGATTGTTTTTCCGACCTCTGTGGAAATTCCTGTGATGAAATATTGTTTCATTTTATGGTCTTCAATTTCTTCTCTACAATCTTTTTCACTTTCTCAAAAACGCCTTTTTCCAAAGCTCCTTTTGGTATTACGGTATGCACTTTTCCTTCCAGCCAAATGAATGTTTCGGTAATTTCTGAGCGTTGAATATCTGTCCAGTTTTCAAAGACTTCTTTATCATCTCGTAGAATTGAGACTCCATCATCTGTAAGAATTAATTGCATGGTCTTAAAATTCTCTTCTTCCTTAAAAAAAAGCTGAATTGATTTCTTCCATCGAATAATTGCCCCTGCTTTTTTCGCAAAATTCATTGCAATAAGTCCTAAAAGGGCCCAACTGATGAAGAAAATTGCATCTTGTTCGTTGGGAACAGCGTAAAAAGACAAACCAATTGTAATCAATAGCATTATTACAAACACATAAAATGCTTTCTTGGTTGTTGGTCCACAAAATACACTTCCTGTATTGTCACGGAAATAAATTGCTTCGAAATCCTCTCGGTTGAACTTTAGTTTAAATTCTTCTCTCATTCTAACGAAGTTCTGCTGCTAATTGACCTTCGAGTTGCGTTCTGATTTTATTCATTACTGCATCAACTTGTTGGTCTTTTAAGGTTTTTTCTGCATCCTGAAATTTAAATGAGACTGCATACGATTTTTTACCTTCAGGTAAATTCTTCCCTTCGTAAACATCAAACAAACCAATTTCTTTTAGAATTTTCTTATCACAAGAACGTGCAATATTTTCAATTTCGGAGAATTGAACTTCACTATTGAGTAGTAAAGAAAAATCTCTTCGCACTGCAAAAGTTTTCGGTAATTCTGTGTATTTAATTTTAGAGAATTTAAGCGCATCGAGAATTGCATCCCAATCTAAATCTGCAATAAATACATCATTCTTAATTCCAAAATGTTTTTTCATTTTAGAAGATGCCCATCCAATTTCTCCAATTTTACTCTTCAGAACAAATAGTTGAACACCGTCTTGGAGTAATGATTTTTTCAATGCTTTTTCCTTCAACAAACCAACTAACCCTAATCTTTTCAATACAGCGTTGGCAATTGCTTTTATCGTATAGAAAGAATTATCATCTTTTGAAGAATTCCAATTTTCACGTTCCTTCTTGCCTGTCGCTAAAATCATCAAACGTTTATTTTCGGTATAACCCGATTCATATTTATGATAGGTTTTACCGAATTCATATAATTTTAAATCTGAATTTTGTCGGTTCTGATTATGGGCGACCATTTCCAATGCATTAAAAATCATTGATTGTCGCATCACGTCCAAATCTTGACTCAGTGGATTTAACATTTTAACGCTATTCTCATTTGAGAGAATTTCACCTGCTAACTCATCAATGTATGCCGATTTAGTCAAAGAATTATTGAGTGTTTCGGTGTATCCAAGTCCGACCAACATTTCAGAAATAACATTTTGCACCTTTTCTTTGTCGGGTTTTTGGAAATAGGAAATCGATGAATTTAACTTTTCTGGAATAGGCACTTTATTAAAGCCATATATTCTCAACACCTCCTCAATAACATCTGCCTCACGAGTCACATCCACACGATAAGTTGGAATGGACAATTTTGTTAAACTTCCATTTTCTTCAATTATTTTAATGTCTAAATTAGTCAAAATATCTACCACCATTTCTTTGGGTAAATCGTGACCGATTAGTTTATTGCATCGCTCAAAATCAAAATCAACCGTCCAAGAATCAATAGGGTTTGGATTGGTGTCAACCACATCCATTGCAATTGTTCCTCCTGCTATTTCTTGAATTAACAATGCTGTTCTTTTCAAAGCGTACTCCGTCATGTTTGGATCCACACCTCTTTCAAAACGGAAAGATGAATCTGTATTCAACGCATGAAATTTTGCTGTTTTTCTTACAGAAACAGGATTGAAATACGCCGATTCTAAGAAAATACTGGTTGAATTCTGCGAAATACCAGAGTCAAGTCCTCCAAAAACACCTGCGATGCATAAATTCTCATCGCCATTTGTAATCATTAAATTCTCCGAAGACAATTCTCTTTCGACCTCATCCAGCGTTTTAAATTTATCATTCTCACTGGCGGTTTTGACTACAATTTTACCATTCAACTTATCTGCATCAAATGCGTGTAATGGAGTTCCTAATTCGTGCATCACATAATTCGTTGCATCCACGACATTATTAATTGGAGAAAGTCCGATAGCGCGTAAACGTTTTTGCAACCATGCGGGAGACGCTTCAATTTTCACATCTTTAATCGTTGTTCCCATGTAACGAGGACATACGTCTTCATTCTCTACAGAAACATCAATTTTCAAATCATTACTATCACCTTTAAACGCATCGATTGATGGCATTTTCAGTGAAAGATTTGCATTCTCGTGTACATTTAAGAAAGCGACTAAATCTCTGGCTACACCAACATGTCCCATTGCATCGGCACGATTTGGAGTCAATCCAATTTCTATTTCATAATCATCATCCAACTCAAAATAAGTTGCAGCAGGTGTTCCTACTTCAATATCATTTGGAAGAACTAAAATTCCATCATGCGATTCGCCTAAACCCAATTCATCTTCGGCGCAAATCATTCCAAACGATTCTACACCACGAATTTTAGATTTCTTAATTTTAAACGCTTCTTCTGGCGTTGGGTATAAAGTACAACCTACTGTTGCTACGATTACTTTTTGTCCTGCGGCAACATTTGGTGCACCACAAACGATTTGCAAAGGTTTTTCTCCACCGACATTTACAGTTGTAACATTCAACCGGTCAGCATCGGGATGCTTTTCACAAGTTAAAACTTCTCCCACAACTACACCTTTCAATCCACCCTTCACGGCTTCAATTTTGTGCAATCCTTCCACTTCTAAACCTGTATCCGTCAGAATCTCACATGCTTTTTCTGGCGCTAAATCAATCGCAACATATTCTTTTAACCAATTGTAAGAAATCTTCATTCTATTATTTTTTTGCTTGTGCTTTAAATTTTATTCTATAACTCGCTCCGTTATCATTGGAGAATTCGAGTTCACCGTCTAATTGTTCTACCAAGGTATAAATCAATTCAATTCCAAGGGTGTTTTTATCCATTTTTTCACTCATGTCAAAACCACTTCCGTTATCATGAATAATCAATTCATACCATTTGTTTTCCAAAGAGGACAAAAATACAGTGATTTTTCCATTTTTCAGTGATGCAACACCATATTTAAGTGAATTTGATATGATTTCTGTGGACAATAAGCCCAATGGAACTAAAGTATCGATGTCTAACTCATCTACTTTAATATTTTTATCAATTTCCACATCGTGTTCCAATTGGTAAACACCAACGAGATTATCGGTCAAATCATCAAAATATTCTTTCACATTTATCGTTGCCAGGTCGCCATTTTTATACAAAGATTCATGCACCAACGCCATCGAAGAAACCCGTAATTCAAAATCGGTAAGCATATCACTATTTAGGCATTCTTTTTCTTCAGAATTTTGCAGACGAATTAAACTTTGGATGATTTGCAAATTGTTTTTCACTCGATGATGAATTTCTTTTAACAGTAATTCTTTTTCTTCAATGCTAACTGTACTGGCTTTCAATTGTTCATTAGTAACGGCTAATTCAATCGTTTTTTCCTTTAATATTCTTTGTTTTTTCACAAGAAGAACAACTAAAATGATGAAAAACATAGAAAGTACAGCTAAAATAATCACAGAATACATGAGAGCATCCTTTTTCTTTTCGATCTCCTCTTTTTGTTGGTCTAATAATAAAATCGCATCACTTAATTCATGAATTTCATTCTTGTTTTGCTGATCATCAAATTGAGCTTGGAGTACAGAATTCAACATCTTTTGAGATTGCATATCCAAAGTATCTAATTCTTCATACACACTCGATAGGTAAATATAAGCGGCTTTATAATTGCCAACTTCGGATTCGTAACGACTTTTCAATACCAATAAATTCCTTCGAATATCGTTTTGTTGATACTTAAGAGCAAGCGATCTAGATTTTTTCCAATAAAAATTAAACTCTTTGTATTCCTTATTGATTAAATATAATTCACAGATATTCAAATAAGTCGAAGAAAGTGACTCTTCATTGTTGTATTGTTTCTTTAAATCCTCTGATTTCAAAAGGTACTCTAACGACTTAGATGAGTTCCCCATATCCATATAGACCAAAGCAATGTTATTATAAGTATAACTCAATCTTTTTTCTTGTCCGGCAGACAATCTGTTTTGAATCGCTAAGTGATAATAGCTCAACGCATTATGATGTCGTCCTTGCAATCGATAAACATTCCCTATATTATTGTACACGTTCGCTAAACCTGAAAAATTATTTGCTTGCTTAGAATAAATTTCTTCCGCTTTAAAATAATACTCAAGAGCATCTTCATATTTTTTCTCTTTCTTAAGTACTACACCAATATTGATGCAAGTAGCCCCTTTTCTATCTTCAATTCCTTCGTTTACACAAATTTCATAAGCGTGATGATATAGAAGGAGGGCTTCTGTAAAATTCCCGATTTTCTTATGAATTATCCCCATTTTATTGAGGCAATCAACTTGTTTTTTATAGTTCTCAACAGAATAATAAAAACTTACTGCTTTTTGAATAGATAAAATTGCCTTATCGTATTTTGACATTTTATCTTCAAAACTCCCTTTTAGAAGGAATGAATTGGCTAAACTTTTTTCATCATTTAATTCTTCAAAAAGAGTAATCGCATTCTCGGCAAAAACAAGACCTTCTTTATAATTTCGTTTTTTATAAAAAACATTGGCAAGATTATAGAGAGCTACCGATTGTACTTGATTTCCCGAAGGTATACTGCCGACAAAATCTTTTACTTGACAATTAAAAACAGCCGTGTCTTCCTCAATTTTGAGTAATTCAATCTTCCAGTTTAGAATGTCTTCTTGAACAATTGATGAATCAATTAAAGATTGTAAACTGTCTTTTTTTGAGATTTGTCCAAGTGATTGATGAACGAATAGTAATAGGAAGAACAGTATGGTTAGGTTTTGTTTCATATCTATATACAAAGATACAGTTTTTTGTAAAAGATTGATAATTTGAAAGTTTGAAGATTATTATACTCGAATTAACGTTATTATTTTTATATAAATTAAAAAAAAAGATAATCCGTGTTAAATTTTTAACTTTGTAAACCTTGAGCAGGTTTTTTAAAATATTCTTAATTGTTGTACTTAATATTTTTGTAAACATTAATTTAAGTGCAAACGAGACTTTTTTTTAATTAAAAAACAAAGGAGTAGCATTAAAGAATTGGCAACCGCGGGTAACCCTTTTGCGACTCCTACAAACATACCCAACAATATTACGGGTGGTGCGCTAGGAGTTTGGGCAGGTTATTCTCCTATTTATGATACATTAATTTGTCAACCATAATTGTAAGGAACTTTATTTTAAAACGTTTAAAAGCTATGAAATTATTTTTATTATCTCTTTCAATACTGTTAACCACGAGTGTTTTCAGTCAATCAGCAGAATACAAAAAAATGCTTGATCAATATTACGATGGTTTTCCAACCATTACAATTGAGGATGCCTTAAAACATATCGGTAAGAAGGATGCTATTTTCTTAGACATTCGTGAAGTAAATGAATATAACGTAAGTCATATCCAAGGAGCAACGAGAATGAAACCTGATGGGTCAACCATTTCTTCATTAAATAAATTGCGGAAAGATCAATTGATTATTGTCTATTGTTCGGTTGGAGCAAGAAGTCAAACTTTTGGTAAGATGCTCGTAAAAGAAGGATTTACAAACGTTGTTAATTTATACGGTGGATTGTTTTATTGGGCAAACATGCATTACCCATTGGTGGACATGAAAGGAAATAAAACAGAACGTATCCATGGTTACAATCCTGATTGGGGAAAATGGGTTACTGAAGGAACGGTTGTTTATTAAAATCTATGTCCAAAAATCTTCTTATCGTCTTTGCTAAAAACATCAAGCTTGGAAAGGTTAAAACTCGCCTTGCTAAATCTATAGGAGATGTCAATGCTTTTGAGGTATATAAATTCTTAGTGCAACGAACAGAAGAAAACACTGCTCAGGTTTCCGATTGTGATATACATATCTATTTTTCAGATGTCATTATTGGAACAAAGTGGCAAAAACAACCAAAATTTGTTCAAAAGGGCAATGATTTAGGTGAAAGAATGAAAGATGCTTTTCAAATAAGTTTTGAGAAAGGTTATGAAAAAGTTGTTGGAATTGGAACAGACATCCCTGATTTATCTGCTCAAATTATAACGCAGGCATTTGAAGAATTAGACCTCTCTGATACCGTTTTTGGCCCTGCAGAAGATGGAGGTTATTATTTATTGGGAATGAAGAAACTACATTCCACTATTTTTGATGACAAAGAATGGAGTACCTCTACTCTACTAAAAAAAACTTTTCACGATTTAAAGGTCAATGATATATCAATATCAATATTAATTGAGCTAAATGATATTGACACGCTTGAAGATTTGGAAAAATCGAGTGTAAAATTCTTACTGGATAAAATAGAAGTCCCTGTCTTTAAATCAGTACAATCGAGACTGCGCTAAAGAAAATCAGTAAATAAGCAACGATTAAAACTTTCCAAGCTGCATGCGCTTTTTTAAGTTCCATAAACTGAAAAGCAACAAGAAGAAACTTTATACAGGAAAGTCCTAAAATTAGCATAAACCAAAAAGGACTCACACTTTCCAAACCAGAAAGAATACCTACAGCTACTGTTAAAACCAGTAGAATAATCAACGTTTTTGTATTTGAATCTTTCATTATTATAGAATTAAATATAACATTGGGAACAATATCAGCCAGATTAAATCGCACATGTGCCAAAATGCTGCACTTGCTTCGACGTCTTCTAATTTAGTGTCACTATCTTTTTTATTGATTCCAAAATAAACTGAAACAAGAATCACCAAACCAACGACAACATGAATAACATGAAATAAAGTCAACATCCAATAAAAACTGAAAAATGTATCGTACCCCATCGTGTAACCATGCTCAATTTTCATCCAATATTCTACTGATTTTAAGATTAAAAATAGTAGACCTCCAATCATAGTCAGTTTTAAATATTGATTGGTTTTTTTCAACTCATTCTTTTTATAAAAGCCGACTGATTTCGCCATAAAATAGCCACTTGTCAAAAGAAAAATCGTATTAATTGTCCCATAAACAGGATTCAACAACAAACGCGATTCATGAAATTCTTCTGGAGATTGTTTCGCGTAATAAGCTAAGGCAAGTAATGCCATTCCAAAAGTGATTAATTCTAAGAAAATTAGTATCCAAATCAAAATACCACCGGGTGGGTAAAAGATGTTTTTGTGATCAATTTTTACTTCTTCCATTATTGTATTTTTTTAAATGTTTTATTATCTATTAAAAACTTCTCTGTTTGACGACTGCTCCAGTTTTTCTCTTCTAAATTATTTATTCCTTTCACCAAGACGGTAATTATTAATGTGTCATTATGTCTGTAGAGTTTCATTTCATTTATCTCGTTTTGTATGGGTGAATCATGAGTTAAATTGGGACAATTTTTAAACTTATAGAACATAATAACATCATTTTCGAACCATTGACTTAAAAAACTCAAATGTTTCGATTCACATTCGTTTGTTATATTAAGTTCCTTTAATACTTTACACTTAGCACTCGTAGATGTATCAATACATTCGTTACCGTACGCGTATAAATAACCACAAATCAATGCTTTTTCAGCATCATCTATTGTTTCAAGAAAATCTTTATTCACTTGGAACTCATCAATAATCGTTTGATTATACTTTATTCCTTTTTCTTGGCAGGAGAAAAGAAAAATAATCCATAAAATTAACAAATAAGGTTTTAACATCACTTTTTAAATTATTGACTTACCAACCTAATATTATCTGTTACAATCAATTTTGAACGTGTTCATAATTAACTTTGGTATTTAATTTTCTCGTACAAAGTAACAAGTGATTGTAATAATTCAACAGGAGTTGTGAGAATTTGGTAATGATTCACTCCAAACATTTGAGGCAAATAATATTTTGCTTGTGCCTCGATAGCTAATGCATAAGAATTAATGTTCTTCTGATTCAATTCTCTCAATGCTTGTTTCACATCATTCACACCATACTTCCCTTCGTATTTGTCATAATCATTCGGTTTTCCGTCAGAAATAAGAATTACCCATTTGTTTTTTGTAGGACGTTCATCCAACAGAGTTCCAGAATGTCGTATTGCGGCACCAATTCTTGTATATGCTTCTGGGGCAACTGCACCGATTTTATATTTCGATTTATCCCATTCCTCATCAAAATCTTTAACTGTTAAATACGAAGAATGATTTCTCGTTTTAGAAAAGAAGCAATTAATTGAAAAGTCAACATTAAACTCATTCAAAATTTCTCCAAAAATAATAGACACTTGTTTTTCGACATCAATCACTTTATTTCCGGCAGCATAACCATCGCTCGATAAACTTATATCCAACAGTAGAAGTATCGATAAATCTTTCTCTTTTTTTCGCTTTGAAATATAAATATTCTCCGAGGGCGTATGATTAGAATGAACATCAACATATAAATCAGTCAATGCATCCAAGTCGAATTCATCTCCTTGATTTTGTCTTCTTTGTTGTTGGTATTTATTATTTACATTCGTTAGCATTTTACGCAAGCCTAATAAAGTTGAACGATTCTCACTCAAGGTTTTTTTGTAAAAAGAAAGATTTGTTTCCTGTTGTTTTTTTACGAAAACTTTACAGAAATCGGGTTTGTATTCTCTTTTTGAATAATCCCATTCATCGTAGAATAGGAAAGAATCATCCGTTTCGATCGTTGCACTTTCAGAAACCGTTGTGTTATCAATAAAATCAGCTTGATAAACTGAATGAACAGCATCATCTACACGAACAACATATTTCATGTTTAAATCTTCGAGGGCATTGCTATGACTCTCCAAATCATCATCCCCATCAAAATCTCTTGCACCACCTTCATATTCTTCAGCCGTTTCTACTTTCTCAAATTGATGCATCAATGTTGCATCCTCTTGCTGTTTCTTATCAACTTCCGTTACAATGATTTCTTCAACCGGTTTTGCTTTTAGAATGGTTTTTATCTCCTCCTCAATTGCTTTTTTACCTTTTTCGTTAAAATTTTTCAACTGTTTACCATTAGAATCAATTGGACTATTTTTCATCCACTTCCCATAAAGAAAACTATAATCTGTTGGTTTATTTTGAGGAGTGATTGATTCAAAATGTGTTTTAAACTTTTGATGAATTGAAATTGTAATGGGAAAATTCTCGTTCAAAACTTTTAACACAGTCTCAGAAGAATTCGATGCTTGTTTTCTCGATTCTTCAAGAGAATGCTCATTTTGGTCTGGCCAATTCAGGTTTAAATTTCGCTGAATGGATAAATAAAGAACACGATAAAGATAAAACTGTGCATTTTCTTCAACTGTAGTGAAGAAATCGACTGAAACTGGTAAGAAAAAATTAATATTGTTGTATCCACCTTCACGTTCTGCTGGATAAATTTCGATTGATTCTCCGGTAATTGCACGTGCAAAAATAGTGAGTCGTTGTTTGACATCCTCTAAATCGACCAAATGCTTTTTAGCAGCAATGGAATCTCGCTTTCTTCTTTTAAAATAATTGGCAAATTTCGAGAAGAGGAGTTCGTCTAAAGACATCTGCTATATCATTAAGTCACACAAGTCTGTCAATGCTTCGATGATTTCAGCATCATCGGTAAGTGGTTCTACAATAGCGACTTTTGCAGACAATCTTTTCGGTAAACCACTTTGAATTAACTTACCTGCATCTACAAGCAATCGAGTAGAAACAGTCTCTGTCAATCCTAATTCTGTTAAATTTCTAATTTTCGTTGCAATATTTACGAGTTTCTTAGCGATATCTTTCTCAACACCTGTTTCATTTATAACAATTTCTATTTCCAAATCATTGGAAGGGTAATCAAAAGAAACAGCAACAAATCTTTGTCGAGTTGATGGTTTCAACTCTTTAAATCCACGTTGATACCCTGGATTATACGATGCAACGAGCATAAAATCTTCGTGTGCTTTAACAGTTACACCTAATTTATCGATGAACAATTCTCGTCGGTGGTCTGTCAATGAATGTATCGCTACGATAACATCTGGTCGAGCCTCTGCAATTTCATCAAGGTAAATAATTGCCCCCTCTTTAACCGCTTTCGTTAATGGGCCATCCATCCCAACAGTTTCAGCTCCTTTTATGATGTAACGACCAATTAAATCTGTTGCTGAAGTTTCCTCATGGCAAGCAATCGTAATCAATTCTTTCTCTAAATCATGTGCCATGAACTCAATGAAACGAGATTTACCTGTCCCTGTTGGTCCTTTAAGCAAAAAAGGAATTTTATTGGTAAAAGAATGTTTAAAAACATCTATTTCTTTACCAATTGACTTATAAAAAGGAGCTTTATTCATGGTCATAAAATTACAATCAGAGTGAGAAACGAATTCCCACTCTGATTCAAATATACTAAATTTTAATTCTTATTCTGAAACTTCGAGTGCTTCATCAGTTGGCTTACCATGCTTAATAAACTCAATGATATACAAAGTAATCCCCGTACTAAACAATGTTGCCATAGTAATCAATACCCAGAAATGAACTTCGATTTCATCTTGTACAAACATGAAGTCTAATTTCATTTTTCTTTCTAAGTACACTTGAGCAACACCTGCAACACCAAAAGCAACTGTCATTCCGACCATTCCGATGTTAGACATCCAAAATGCCATTCTACCCATTGCACTATCGTAAAATTTACGACCTGTCATATTGGGAAGTGCATAACTGATGATTGCAAAAACAATCATTGCGTATGCTCCCCAGAATGCCAAGTGACCGTGCATCGCAGTAACCAATGTTCCGTGAGTATATAAATTTGTTTGAGGTAATGTGTGAGCAAAACCTAACAAACCAGCACCGACGAAAGAAACAATCGCAGAACCAATTGTCCAATAAAGGGCAATTTTATTCGGATGTTTTTTCTCTCCTTTTCGGTACATGTTTACAGCGAACAATGCCATTGCTAAGAATGCGAGTGGCTCAAGAGCTGAGAAAATTCCACCAACAATTAACCAAATTTTGTTGACACCAATATAGTAATAGTGGTGACCTGTACCAAGAACTCCAGATAAGAATGTCAAACCAACAATTACATAAAGCCATTTTTCAATTACTTCACGATCGACACCTGTTAGTTTAATTAACAAGAATGATAAAATACCACCCATAATTAATTCCCAAACACCTTCAACCCATAAGTGAACAACCCACCAACGGAAGAAAGAATCCATTACTTGACTGTCAAATTCAATCATACCTGGTAAGTACAATAAAGCGGCAAATAAAAGCCCCATAGATAAAACGAGGGCAGTTGTTGTTCTTCTTTTTCCTTTCCATAAAGTAACTAGAATAATACCCAAGAATGTTAAGACATTTACCACCACTAAATAATCAAGTGGTCTTGGGATCTCTAAGAATTTTCGACCTTCCCAGTAGTTAAAATGATAACCAACGATAGCAGCAACACCAACTAAAGCAAGGGAAATCAATTGAACATACGCCAATTTCACACTCACTAATTCATGCTGTGATTCTTCAGGAATAATGTAATATGCTGCTCCCATAAAACCAGAAAGCAACCAGACAACTAATAAATTGGTATGAACTGCTTTTGCAGTGTTGAAAGGAATGATTTCATGCAATCCATCAGCACCTGCGTGCGCAAACCCCATGATAAAACCATAAACCAATTGTAATGTTAACAGTAGCATTGATAATGCAAAAAACCAATACGCTACTTTTTGCGATTTATATTTCATATTTCTATTTTTTAAATTATTCTAACTCATTATCTGTTTCAGCAAGAGGCGAAACAACTGTTTCAAATCCATTAAGGTCTATTTCACCAATCCATTTGAAAAACTCAACAACATCATTTGCTTCGTCCTCAGACATAGCATAATCTACCATTTGACGTCCGTTTGGCGCCCAAGGTGTCTTAGACATTACCACAGTTTTGATGTAATTAGCACCTTTCCTGTCATAAACCTTTGTTAACTCTGGAGCGTAATAACCACCCTCACCAAGTAAGGTATGACATCCCATACAGTTGTTTTGTTCCCAAATAACTTTACCTCTGACAACAGATTCTGTCATGTTTTCGATATTTGTTTGATCCTGAGCTTCCCCTAAAGAATAAACAGTCAACCCAATAAATATTAAAAAGGTGACTACTGTTCCTCCGAGAAAGAATGCTCGAGCTTGTTTTTTCGATAGCATATTTTGTCGTTTTTAATTCGTATTAATTTATTTGACAAATATACAACCACGTATCATCCTTTTATATGACATACATCAGTTTATTGATTGATAATTGTTATAAAACGATTACCTTTGACTCTGTCATTTAAAAAAATGAAATGCGTATTCAACAACAAATAAAGATTGCCCGAATATTTTTTATTCTTTCCGCATTCTATGGGTTGACTTTACGGATCTATAAACACGTAGATTTTATACCTTTTAATTACAAGAACATTCTCGAAGGACATTCACATGTTGCTTTCTTAGGTTGGGGTTTCTTAGCTGTTATAAGTTTAATTGCTCAAGAATATTTCCCTAAAAAGTTAAATGAATCTCAAAAGCTCAAATGGTTTTTCAAAATCATGGTTTTTTCCTTATTTGGATTACTCATCAGCTTTCCTATTCAAGGATACCATTTCTTTTCCATCTTGTTTTTATCCATTTTCCTATTGACGAGTTACTTTTACCTCATTTCAACTCTAAAAGAAATAAAAAACAATCGAAGTATTCCTTCTCTCTTTATAAAAACAGGAATTTTATTCTATTTCTTATCCAGTCTTGCAATTTGGATGGTCGGAATTATCGTAGCAAAATTTGGAAAACATGAGTTGTATCACAATACCATTTATTTCTATCTACATTTTTTATACAATGGCTTTTTTATTTGTACACTGTTCGGGATTTTCTTCCGATACATTTCGAAGAAACTAAACAAAGATTCTTTGAAATTGCTAACTCCTTTTTACACCCTCACAACAGTTTCTTGTATTTTAGGTTATAGCTTATCTTTACTTTGGAGTGAAAATCATTGGGGCATCCAATTTGTTGCCATTTTATCAGCCATTTTACAAGTCATTTCTCTCTTCTACCTTTTAAAAATCACACAAAAAACGTTCTCCACACAACTCAGAAAGCAAGTTCGATTTATCTTAATTTTTGCTTTTTCAGCGTTTACGATAAAAGTATTGCTTCAGTTTTTTAGCATCTTCCCCGATTTATTTGAGCATGTCATCCGTTTCAAAGCAAATTACATTATCGGTTATATACACTTATTTACTTTAGGTTTTTTAAGCCCAATGATTTTTGTCTTATTCTCAACAATTTTAAAAATACAATTGGATAAATTAGGGGTGATTTTCTATTTTCTCGGATTTATTTCTTCTGAGGTATTATTATTTGCACAAGGAATTGCTTTTTCACATTTTTCAATCTCTATTCCTTATTATGACACGACTCTTCTAGGGGCAAGTGCAATAATCTTAGTAGGTTTGTTACTGATTTATTTCAGAAGTAAAAAGAGAGAAGAATAAAATTAATTTTGAGTAGGTGCTTTATATTTGATGGTGTTTTTATACAATAAAACAAACACAAAGATTGAATAAATCACAAAAAATGGCACAGGATAATAGGTTTCTAACGTGATTAAATTAATCATTGCCAAAGCAAATAAAGAAGAAAGAAAGCCTATTAATAAAAACACGAGCCAAACTTTAAAATCACTCAGACCTGCATAAACCAAATGATGAGTCGTATGGTCTTTCCCTCCAACCATAGGAGATTGTCCAATTTTTAGTCGATTAATCACAACTGTTACAGTATCAACTGCTGCAGGAGTAAAAGCTACAAAAACAACCATCATTCCGAGCCACGAAGGATGCTCTGCCAACGGATTAGCAACCCCAATATTCCAAAGATATTTTATCCCAAAAAAGCAACGAAAAGCCCGATAAACTGTGAACCTGCATCACCCATAAACAAGCGTGATGGATGTAAATTCATTTTTAGAAAACCGAGAACAGCCCCAATTACAGAGACCAAAACAAGTACCCAAATATTGGCATTGAATGGAAGAACAATCCAAGCAGAGAATAAGCAGGTAATCAATATAAAAAAAACAGTTGTTCCTGTTATTCCATCCATGTTGTCCAGCATATTCAATGAATTCATAATAAGTATTACCCAGAAAATAGTCAATATATCATCTAAATACCAAATATGAAAGAAATCAATTGTTGTATCCGTTAGAACAAATAATACTCCACATAAAATTTGCACAACAAGTTTAATCAACGGACGTGTATTATAGGCATCATCAGCTAATCCCATTAAAAAAGCCAAAGAACCTGCGACAAATAAACCTACAAATTGTTTGTTCTGAAAAATATTGGGTGCATCGCTGAATACAATCATGTATGCAATTGCAGAAAAGACAAATACAATAAAGAAGCTAATTCCACCTAAAGAAGGTTTCGATTCTTGGCTCCATCTTACTGTCACATCATTTTTATTACGAATTCCTAAAGAACGAGAAAATCGTAATAATAAAACATTAATGCTATACGCAACAACAGCACCTCCGAGCAGAAAGCCAAGTATTTGAAAAAGTTTAATTTCCACGAGTAGTTTAAAATTGAGTTGCGAAGTTACAGAATTCTGTCCCAATTTCATCTTTATCACTCACAAATATTGGTTTCAATTTCCAATCAATGTTTAAATCAATGTCACTCCAAAGTATTGTACCTTCACTTTGAGGAGCATAATAGTTGGTGCATTTATATGAAAAAATCGTATCATCTTCTAAGGTAATAAAACCATGAGCAAATCCAGGAGGAATCCAAAATTGTTTGTTGTTCTCTTCAGACAACTCAATACTCACATACTTTCCATACGTTTTAGAATCTTTACGAATATCTACAGCAACATCTAGAACAGCACCTTTGATTACACGTACCAATTTCCCTTGAGCAAATGGCGGGTTTTGAAAATGCAGCCCTCTTAAAACTCCTTTTTTTGAAAACGATTGATTGTCCTGCACAAAAGAGAATTTATTGTTTGTAGCCTCATCAAAAATAGATTGATTAAAACTTTCAAAGAAATACCCTCTATCATCTTCAAATTTTCGAGGAGTAAAAATGAGTAATCCTTCTATTTCGGTTTTATTTATTTCCATTCTTTTTAAAGATTTTTCGGTACCATTTCGCTTGTTTTGCAGCTTCTTTGAAAACTTTGGTGTCATCCTCCATATACCCATTTCCGTAATCCCCATAACCATAGCCATAGCCATAGCCATACGCAGAAGATTTAGACAGTTGTAATCCATTTAGAATAACATTCAACGATTTTAATTGCTGCACCTCAAATAACTCTTTGACACGATTAGCAAAATTACGTTTAGAATAATGTGATTTAAAGACATAAATAGGAATATCCGCATCCGTTAAATTTCTCACACCATCCGAAACTAATCCTACCGGAGGGTTGTCAATAATCACTACATCGTACATCGATTTTAATTCTTCAATAATGTCTTTAAATCGTTGACTCAATAATAATTCAGAAGGATTTGGTGGTGTTGGACCTGCGGTAATAAAATCTAGATTATCAATTCCCATATTGTGAATACAATCCTCCATTTTACTTTGCCCAACAATCAATGAACTCATCCCATTGATATTATCCACATTCATTCCGAGGTGAATTTTCGGTGTACGTAAATCTAAATCCAATAGCACCGTTTTCTTACCTGACATCGCAATAATTCCAGCTAAATTCAATGCCACGAATGTTTTACCTTCTCCGGAAATCGAAGAAGAAATGGCAATCGTTTTATAATCTGGATTGATATAGCTCAAGTTCGTTCGAATCTTACGCATGGATTCTGCCATGGATGACTTCGGTGCTTCTGCAACAATTAATTTTGAGAACTCCATATTGTATTTGAACAATGGAATTCCACCCAAAATTGAAGCTTGAGGAGGTAAAATGCTTTCTAAATCCTCAATCATATTGATTTCATTGAACATCAAATATTTTAGAAACATTACTCCTAAACCAATCACAACACCAAATAAGATAAATGTGCTGTAAATAAACTTACGACTTGGTTCAACAGGTACACCAGATACTTTTGGTTGACTCAACACTCTATTTGAAGAAGCATAACCAGCATCGGAAATTGCATAAAGCACTTTCTTTTCAGTTAGTAATGTGAAATATTTGTCATTTAAATCTTGAATATTTTTTAAGCGGTTGAACTCCATTTTCTTTTCTGGTAATTCAAATATTTTATTCTGGTAAGCATTAATTTTTGTTTTAATTACAGAAGCATTTTGTGTCAAACGATTTTCAATTGCAGCAATACTCATCTGAATCGAATTAATCTTTGCTTGAATTTTATTATTCAAAAGTTTAATTTCAGAATTGTCTTCGGTTACTTTGTACAATAAATCTTCTTTTCGTTCCAACAAAAGATGTAGTTCTTCAATTCTTTTCACCAAAGATTCTTCGTAGCTTTTACCTAACATTTCGGGTAAAAGTCGATACACTTCTAATCTGTCCGGATTTTTGGCTAGCATTCTATGTACACTTTCCAAAGAATTTAATTCTTCTTCGAGCGTATACAATTGATCTTGAAGTTTATTGACATTTTCATTAAATTCAAGATTTGCTGATTCAGGATCAGGTAAATTTTGTACTCTTTGAAACAACATTAAACTATCTTGAGAAGCTTTCAATTCCATCGAAAGAGAATCCAACTGAACATTAATGAAATTTAAAATATTTTCAGAACCTTTTCGCTGATTTTCTTCATCGAAAGAAATAAATGCGTTTGAAATTGCCAAAGTAACATCACGACATAATTGAGGATTATACCCTCTAAAAGAAATCGAGATTGTCTTTGCATTGACATCTAAGGGCATTACTTTTAACCCATCTTTCAATCGATCTGTCACCGATTGAATACTGTTAAACACAAAAAACAATTCATTTTCATGCGTGGTCTCTTTGAATCCTTTTTTATCAACAACTTTCAAGACAACATCAAAATCTTCATTCTTTAAATGACTATTGACTTTGCCTGATAACTCCTTTTGTTTCCCTCCATGTTCGTAGGTTAAAGTAACATCCTCTCCTTTAAATTGGAAATTAATTTCTTTTCCAATAATGGAAGAATCACTTAATTCGTATGGTTGAACATAAAAATTACTCTTCAAATAAAGTTCTTCTGTTAACACCTTTCCACGAGAATACATACTGATATTCATTTTCATGCTCTTTATAGCACGCTGAAAAAGTAACTCAGAGCGCAATAACTCAGTGACACTTGAAAGTTGATTATCTCGTGAATTCATGTTCTCAAAATCAAGAATTTCTTTCGCATTATCTTTATCAGAAAGTTGTAAAACCATCGAAGACTCATACACTGGTTTAGTGTATCTCAGGTAGAAAAATGCAAGAAAACTAAACAGTAAAACAAAAGAGAATGGCCACCACCAATACCTTTTTAGAATCGTTCTCAGAATGAGAGGATCATACGTTTTATTTATGAAAAGACTTTTATTACTCAATTTATTTCAAAAAATTAATGGCTGTAAAAATAACAATTGCACTCGACAAAAGAGAAACAATTGGAACAACATCTTGTGCTATTTCCTTTGCAATTTCAGGTGTTGGTTCAACGTAAATATAATCATTTGCCTGAACAATCATGTCCACATATTTTAATCCTTCAATTGTGGACAAATCAATAACATAAACTTGACGAGTTCCATTCACCTTTCGCATCAGTTTCACTGTATTTGCTTTCCCTCTGTCAGTTATGCCCCCAGCTAAAGCCAATGCCTCCATCAAAGTTGTATTCGAGTTTTTTAGCTGAACGACAGTTGCATCAGAACCATTTCCTGGAAAAACAATCACTCTTTGATTGGTTATTTTAACTTGAACGTATGGTTTTTGATATTCTGAAGAGAATAAATGAATCAATGTATCCTCACATTCCTCAACTGTTAATCCTGTCACATGAACAATTCCTAAAACAGGCAGTTCAACTTCTCCATTTCTTCGAACTAAATATTCTGTAGTTGCCTTCGTTTGTCTTTTTGAGTCATCTGAAATCCCTGTAACTCCTTCAATGATATCAGAACCATTATTTGTTGATAAAGTGAACGTAATTTTATCATCTGGAGATATGCGATATGCTTCTGCAGGTCTTAAAGGAATAGAATCATTGTTTTCCTCCCCTTTTGCTTGTTTAAACATTAAGTTACTGTTTATACCACAACTTTGAAACAGTAAAGTTGAAGCAAACGATAATAAAAATAGTATTCTATAAATCCAATTCATTTTTTTTCAATTCTATTAAATCATGATACAAATTAGTCATATTTTTAACCAAAGTTGTATAATGGAATTTCTCTTCTACGTGATTCCATCCATTTTGTGACATTTTTTCTCGTTCTTTTTCATTCTCAACGAGTTCGAGTAATTTTTTAGCGAATTTTTCTTTATTATTTCTCGCTACAACAAAACCTGTTTCACCTTCCAAAACAACATCTCTAACACCACCAACATCAGTTGTTACAACAGGGACACCGGACGCTTGAGCTTCAATCAAACTAACTGGAGTTCCTTCATTTTTAGATGTCAAACAAATCACATCCATTCCTGCATTAAAACTTGCCACATCTTTTATCCAAGACGTCATTTGTATCACATGATTATACTTCTGATTGATTTTATTTACTTTTTCTTCAATATCCTCTCGCTCAGTTCCGTCACCAACAATATAACATTTCACTTTCTTCGATGTTTTTTGAAGAACGTCATCTATCACTTCAAGAAAAAGATGATGATTTTTTACAGGGGCTAAACGACCAATAATTGCTACAGCAACTTCATCATCTTCAATGCCATAATAAGCTCTAACACGCTTACGTTCACTTTCTTTCTTCTCCTTAAACACTTTTAAATCAAATCCTAGAGGAATCACTTTTACCTTTTCAGGAGAACAAATTTTGTGGGTTTTGGTTAATTCTTCTTTTTGTATATCTGAAATAGCAACAATAACATCTGATTTCCTGGCTAAAAATTTCTCTATCTGCTTAAAAATGGCCGTTTTTACTCTCCCAAAATAAGAATGAAAAACGTGTCCATGAAATGTATGCAAAATAATTGGGACACCACAAGATTTAGCCGCTTTTCGTCCTAATGCACCTGCTTTAGATGCATGAGTATGAACAATGTCCGGCTTAAATTCTTCGATAATATCTTTAATCTTTCGATAAGCTGCCTTGTCATTTTTTAAACTTGGCTTACGTACCATTTCTTTCATTAAAAATGGAGTAACATTATATTTCTCAAGAATATACAAAGAATCAGATTCTCCTTCTTCAGGCATTCCACCAACGAGCATTGTTTCAAAATCATCTCCTAAAAAAGCCGTTAAAAAGGTTGCATTATAGGTTGGACCACCAATGTTAAATCGATTGATGATACGCAATACCTTAATTTTCCTTTTATACGTTGCCATAATTATTCTTACTCAATTGTTTAAAAGTTTTTGACTTTTGGCACATTCATTGAGAATTCTTGACGAATTTTAACAAAAAATTTTGATGAAGATACTAAGTCTATTCCTTATAACACTATTCTACGGGTTAAATTTAACAATTGCACACGGAACAATTGAAAATTCTGTGCAACATTTCATCAATGATAATCAACATAAAAATGCTTCGGTAAGTTTTAAATTGGTTGATTTATCGACTAAAAAAACAATCTATTCATACGGTAGTGAACGAACAATGCCTACTGCATCGACAACAAAATTATTCTCTACTGCTACTGCTTTAGAAATTTTAGGCCCAAATTACAGGGCAAAAACTCGTGTCTACACAGATGGGATAATCGATTCAAATGGTGTTCTCAACGGAAATATTTGGATACGCGGAGGAGGCGACCCAACTTTAGGAAGTAAATACTTCAATGAAGAAGAACATCAATACGATTTTTTGCGAGAATGGGTCAACGAATTAAAGAAGAAAGGAATTAAATCAATTTCAGGAAATATTATTGCAGATGCATCTGAATTTGGATACAATGGTGCTCCAGATGGATGGAGTTGGGTTGATATGGGGAATTATTACGGTGCAGGTCCTTCAGGATTAACAATTGGAGACAACCTCATTCGATTGCATTTTAAAACAGGTACAAAAGTAAATCAATCGACTGTTTTGGTAAAAATAACTCCATTTGTACCTGAATTGATGTTAATAAATTATGTTCTTAGTTCTCAAAAAAGAGGAGATAATTCATACATTTATGGTGCACCTTACTCCAACGACCGATTTATTACAGGAACTTTACCTATAAACAAAGAAGATTTTATCGTAAAAGGTAGTTTGCCAGACCCCGAAAAGCAAGTTGCTTATTTATTCTCTGAAGCAATTAAAAATTCTTCTATAAAGTTAACTGGAGAATACAAAAGTGTTCGATTAATGAATTTAACTGAGAATGATTACTCAAAAAGAACATTATTATTCACGCATGAAGGAGAAAAACTCATTGACATTATTAATAAGACAAATTACAAAAGCATTAATTTATTTGCAGAACATTTGGTTTGCCTGATTGCCTATAAAAAAACGGGGAACGGAAGTTCAAAAAAAGGTTTGGAAATCATAGAAGCTTTTTGGAAAAATAAATTGGGATTTACTTCTATTCATTTAACCGACGGAAGTGGTTTATCAAGAATGAACGCAATCTCAGCAACCCATTTCACTTCGCTATTACGCTATATGCATACATCAAAGTATCACGAAGAATTTTTTAATTCATTACCTGTTGCAGGCGAAAGTGGGACTTTAAAACCCATTTGTCGTGGACAAGCTGGGCAAGGCCGTGTTTTTGCTAAAAGTGGAACTATGCGAAGAATTAAAAGTTACGCAGGTTACATTCACGCAAGAAGCGGAAAAAAATATGCATTTGCCATTACAATCAACAATCCGGAAGGAAGTATGCGAAATGTTCGAAAAAAAATGGAAGTGATTTTTAACGTGATTGCGAACACCTAAATTAAACACCCTCACCACTAAGTAATTCTTCCCAAAACTCAGCGATTGTCAACCCGTTTGCTGCAATCATTTTAGGAACGATACTCTCTTTAGAAAAACCAGGTGTAGTATTCACCTCAATAATATAAGGTTCATTATCAACAATCATAAAATCAATTCTCGCAATCGATTTTAGTTGCATAAGAAGATATACATGCTTTGAAATTTCTTGAATTTTCTTCGTTAATGCATCATCAATTCTCGCTGGTGTAATTTCATCAGAAAGACCTTTGTATTTTGCTTCAAAATCGAAAAAATCATTCTCTGAAACAATTTCAGTCAAAGGCAATGCTTGTAAACCTTTTGAGGAACGATAAACGCCACAGGTCACTTCTTTTCCATCTAAAAATTCTTCCGCAACAACCGTTCGTCCTTCTGCAAATGCTTCTAAAATTGAAAGTTTTAAATCGTCCTCATTCTTCACTTTAGAAATACCAAAACTAGACCCTGAATCACACGGTTTCACGAAAATAGGTAAACCCAATTGCTCTACAATCGCTTTTGAAAATGGAATGTCATCTTTATCCGTCATATAAATAGAACGTGCTACTTTAAATCCAAACCCTTTCAAAAATTGATTGCAAAACCACTTATCAAAAGATAATTCAGAAGCAAGAGCGCCAGAATTAACATAAGGCATTCCAATCATGTCAAAATACGCTTGAAGTTTTCCGTTTTCCCCAGGATTTCCATGAATATAAATGATAGAAAAATCAATTTTAATTGTTTCTCCATTGAATGAAAAACTCATTTTTCTTTCATCAAACTCAATAAGATTACCATTGATTTCAACAAACCAACCATCTTTCTTCAGTAAAACAAGATACGGTTTAAGGCTTTCTGGGAAGTTTGAAATAATATTCTCACAACTCTTCACAGAGATTTCAAATTCAGAGGACAATCCCCCACCGATGACAGCAACATTTCTCATAAAAAACGATTTATTTCCCGAAATTATGAAAAAGAAAAACACTTAATTAAATGATTTGAAAAAGTTATCCTCATTCACCTTGTTAACAGTGTTAAAAACTACATTTTAACTTTAACTTTAGTTTATCTATATTTGCGTACTCAAACTATGAAAACTTTTATATGTTAAAATCACTCTTAATTGTCTTTATCTCAATCTCTAGCTCATTTTTGTTTGCTCAAACTACGCTTTTAGATGATGATTTCGAAACCAACTCTGGTCTGTGGACTATCTCAGGTACCACTTCACCAAATACTTGGATTATCGACAATTGTGCTGGAAATGGCGGAACAACCCCCGGTACACAATCCTACTACATTACAGATGGTTCTGCTGGTTGTGGTTCAACTGGAAACGAATCTTTTGCTTATTCCGATGCTGCAAGTGGAAGCAACAATGTTATTGTTTCAACTGCAATCAATGCTTTTTGCTTGACCAACCTAACGCTAACATTTGACTATCAAAACAATGCAATCGGAGATATTGCAGAATTGGTTTACTCTACAAACGGAGGTACAAACTGGAATGTCATTGGTTCAGGTTATAGTTCTGCTTCTTGGACCTCTACTTCAGTTACTTTACCAACAACCTTAGAAGGAAATAATTTTCTCATTGGCTTTCGGTTCACATACAACAATACAGAATCAACACAAACACCTTTTGCTTTTGACAATATAAAATTGACAGGAGAAGACAGCCAAGCCCCTTCAATTCTTTGTCCATTACCTACAACAATCTATGTTGATGTGACTTGCGATGGTGTGATTATGGATTATAGAGGACTAGTGACTACAGTTGACAATTGTACAGCAGGAATTACAATCACACAATCGCCTAACGCTGGGACACCCGTAACTACTGCTGATAATAACATGCTCATCACATTAACAGCAACGGATGCTGCTGGAAATTCTGCGCAATGTTCCTTCAACCAACCAATTTTGGACACGATAAAACCAACCATTAGTTGCCCCGGAACGATTAATCTATACACTAATGCGAATTGTGAAGCAACGATTGGTGACTATATCCCAATGGCTAGCGGCACGGACAATTGTACTGCCACTAATCTTCTTACATTTATTCAATCACCTCCAGCAAATTCCATTATTGGAACAAGCACAAATGGAACAATGACTGTTACAGATGAATCAGGGAATTCGGAATCTTGTGTTTTTACGATTAAAACGATTGACACTATATCTCCAATTGTAACTTGCCCTTCAACACAAACTTTCAGTACAGATTCTGTTTGCGAATATGTTCTTGCAGGACTTACTGGACTAGCTGTAGCAACTGACAATTGTTCTCAATCTACCAGCATAGTACTCTCTCAAACCCCTGCTTTTGGCACATTACTACCTGTTGGAACAAATACAATAACAATCATCGCTCAAGATACAGTCGGAAACTCAAGTACTTGTCAATTCGATTTAATTGTTGTAGATCAAGTTGCACCGACAATAACAATGTGTGCAGCAAATTTAAATGTTTATAGTGATGCAAATTGTGAAGCAACTCTTGGTGATTATACTTCATTGATTGCTGTGAACGATAATTGTTCTGCATTTGGAAACTTGACATTCGGTCAAAGCCCTGCTTCAGGAGCAACAATTACAGCAACAACGTTAATTACAATGTCCGTAACCGATGAAAATGGAAATACAGGTACTTGTCAATTCTCTGCTTTATTTACAGACACGGTTGCTCCAACTCCAATTTGTCCAGCAGATTTTACACTTTCAATTAATTCAAGTTGTCAATATACTGTTCCTGATATCACTGGAAATGTAACAGGAACGGATAACTGCTCTGCATTCTCTAATTTAACCGTTACACAAAATCCAGCTCCAGGTTCGACAGACCTCGGAGTAACTCCTATTCTATTTTCTATGATGGATGAAAACGGAAACATTGGAACTTGTATCACAACAGTAACACCAATAGACGTCACACCACCAACAGTAACCTGTCCAACAATTCCTACAGTTGACAATGGTTCAAACTGTGATTACACCTTGCCAAATTATGGTGCATTGACTCTTGTTTTAGATGATTGTCCAAATTATGCAATCGTTCAAACTCCAACTGTTGGTTCGATTGTTCAACCAGGAACTACACCTATTACAATTGACGTGACAGATGCAGGAGGAAATACAGTGACTTGTTCATTTAATTTAGTAGTTACGGAGAATGTTGCTCCAACAATTACATGTCCGACAAATATTTCTCAATGCGATCCTGTTGTAACTTTCCTTGATCCAACATTCTCTGACAATTGTTTCAGTTTCTTTACTCAAACTGATGCTACTGGATTAACTTCTGGAGATACTTTCCCTGTCGGAACTACAATCTTACAGTACGAAGTTTCAGATTCTTCAGGAAACACAAGTACTTGTTCATTTAACATAGAGGTTTTAGATTTCCCATCATCAGCCAATATTATCTTAGACTCAATCAAACTTTGTAATTCAACTTCAACGGTATTAAATGCCGACCCGATTACAAGTGGATCAGGACTTTGGACAGTTTTAAATGGAACAGGTTCTTTTAACAATCAATTTGCTAATTCAACAGGAGTAAACGGACTTCAATCTGGAATCAATACATTCATTTGGACGGTAAGTTCAGCGAGTTGTGGAACGCTTTCGGATACAATCATCGTTCTTAATGCTACTCCTCCTCTCCCTGCAAGTGTTGCAAACGATACTTTAATTTCTTGTTTTCTCAACACAATTGATTTAGTTTCGAATGGGTTAGTTAATGCTTCGGGACTTTGGACGACGACAGGAAATGCTACAATCATTCAACCTGATACAAATATTACGAAGGCCATATTAAACAGCAGTGGGTGGACCGAATTCATTTGGACGGTAAGCAACGGTATTTGCCCATCGACTTCGGACACAATGCATGTATTTTCAAACCTTACCCCAAGTATTCTTACCAGTGACACTTCATTCTGTTTTTCAGGTAGTGCTTCAATATACCTAGAAGCTGAGATAGCACAACCTGGAATAAATTCTCAATGGACGAGTTTAGGAAACTCAATTGTATTTGACACTCCAAATGCAGACGCAACAAATGCAAGCAATTTTGTTTTAGGCTCTAATCAAATTGTCTACTCTACCGAAGCATTTAATTGTCCAAGTTTAAGTGATACGATTACAATTGTTATTAATCCTTGTGGCGTACTAGACCCAGTTTTCCCTACAGTGATTACACCAAATTTAGATGGAAAGAATGATGTATTCTTCATTAATAATTTAGAAAAAATATACCCAGGTATTCATGTTGCTATTTATAATCGATGGGGGTCTTTGATTTACGAATCATTTGGCTACGATCAACCATGGAATGGAACATATAAAGAAGAGCCTTTACCAATGGGAACTTATTTCTATATAATAGAATTAAACGACGAAGAAAAAACAATATTTTCAGGAGACATTAGCATAATAAGATAGACATGAAATTAACACAAATAAAATACAGTGCATTAATGATTCTTATGCTTTGCATGTCGAATGCATGGTCACAGCAAGAATATTATTTCACAAACACAATAAACAACCCTTATTCTGTTAACCCCGCAGCAAGTGGAATGGCGAGTGTCATTCACATTGAAGCATCTGGAAGAATGCAATGGTTAGGGTATAGTGGAAGCCCACGCACAATGTTATTGACAGCTAACGGGCAGCTAAAAATGAAAGGAAAGGAAACTAAAACTTCTTTTAACGCAGAGGATAAATCTTTCTTTAGAAATCCAACAAGAAGCACAGGAACAGTAAAGCACATCATTGGAGGAAAAGCAATGAATGATGCCATCGGTCCTTTTGCAAAAACATCCGTTTATGGTTCTTATGCAATCCATTTACCTTTCACTAAAAAACTCAACTTTGGTGCAGGAATTGGAATCGGTTGGAGTAACTTTCGAATAAATCAAAATAGAATTGTTTTACATCAAGAAGATGATCAAATTTACAATGAGTTTCTAACTGCTTCAGCCTCTCAGAATTTCTTGGATGCAAATGCGGGTATTGTTTTATACGGAGAAAATTTCTTTGGTGGCCTTTCAATGTCACAAGTGTTTAAAAACAAAGCAAATTTTGGAGGGGTAGATACAGGTAATTATTTTGAACGCCACTTCTTTTTACTGATGAAGTATAAATTTAAAATCAATGAAGATTTCAATTTAGAACCTTCTACAGTGATTAAATACTTAAAAAATGCTCCACTTGCATTAGATTTGGGTGCAAGAATTTTATACCACGACGCTGCTTGGTTTGGTTTTCAATACAGGACAAATAATGCTTTCAATATTCAAGTAGGAGCTAACCTTATTAAAAACTTCTACATCTCTTATGCTTACGAATTTTCAACAGGCGGTATTCGTATTTCTAGAAATGGCACACATGAAATTAACTTAGGTATCTATATTGGCAAGAAAAGGAATACGAAAAAAGAAATTAATGAGAAAACTGAGGAGTAATCAGTTTATTTAAGCTTTATCATTCAATGAGAATTCTTTATCTATTTTTAAAAATTGTTATGAGTTATTCACTTCGGGTCTATTTTTCCCGAATGAAATTTGTTAACATGCCTAAAAAACGTTTCGGTAGAACAATTTATGTGAGTAATCATGCTGCATCTTTTATGGACCCAATATCGGTTGCTGGATTAACTCGCCCTATTGTTTTTTTTATGACACGTTCGGATGTTTTTAATTCTGTCACGAGACCTATTCTTTGGGCCTGTCAAATGTTACCCATTTACAGACAGAAAGATGGTGATGATGCTGTAAAAAAGAATGAGGCGGTATTTAAAAAATGTGGGACAATTCTAAAATATGGGCGGAACTTATTAATTTTTGGAGAAGGTTTTACCGATGATGTTTTCATCAGACGATTAAAGAAAATAAAAAAAGGAGCTGTAAGAATTGGTTTTTTAGCTTTAGAAAATCAAAATTGGAAAAAGAAAATCTACATCTGTGCAACGGGCGTTAATTATTCGGACCCAAATCAAATGCGAAGTGACCTATTGATTTCATTCTCCGATAAGATTTGCTTAAACGATTACAAAGATGCATACATTGAAAATCCAAGTAAGGTGATTAATGAATTGACATTGATTGTTGAAAAAAGAATGCAAGAACAAATCACACATAATTCTAAAAAAGAACTTGCTCCACTTCATGAACGCATTATGATTCTAACTCGTAGAGGAATGAATGCTTTAAACTTCGATAATTCAATTTCACTTGAAAAAAGATGGAAATATTCTCAAGAATTAGCAACTTGGTTAAACAGTAATGATAGAAATACGACAGAAATTGAAGTAATTCAACAAAAAACACTAGAATATGATGAATTACTAAAAAAAGAGAAACTTAAAGAATCCTTGGTTTTCTGGAAACTAAACACCCCTAATGGTAGTCGAATGAAAGAAATTTTAAAACTCATTTTACTTCTGCCTTTTGCAATAGTTGGAACAATACAATGTGCAATTCCTTATATTTTTAGTAAGCGACTCACAGAGAAGATGATGAAACGGCCTGTATTCTGGGGTTCTGTTAAATTAGTTATCGGTATGATTACTATCGCAATTTTCAACATACCGAGTACTATCCTTTTTCACCATTACATTTCACCAAATGGATGGGTAACTTTCTTTTACTTTCTCAGTATTGGTCTGACAGGTTTAGCGGCTTATTCTTGGATGACAACTTTCAAACTGTACAAAGAGAAAGGTGTTGTGAATCAAAGAGGTTTGGAGAATGCATTCTTAAAGCGAGAAGAAACATTGGCTAGCCTACACCAATTCTTACCTAAGAAATTACACTAAGACTTTGCTCGAATAAGGAAAATTAGACCAATCCCCACTGCAAGAGAAATTACAATATTCAAAATTGCAAGAAGAATATTTCCATTAGCAATTAAAGTATGCGTTTCGTAACTAAATGTACTAAATGTACTAAAGCCTCCACAAAAACCAATAATCAACATCGGTTTCACCCAAGAGAATTCATCTTGTTTTGTTTCAATGAGAAGAACCAATGATATTAAGATTGCGGATGCTACGATATTGGAAACAAAAGTTCCGAGTGGGAAATTACTTTTAAATAGAGAATCTACTCCTTTCGATGTAGCAAAACGCGCTAGACTTCCTAACCCACCGCCAAGAAAAATAAAGAAATAGTTCATTGTAACGCTTTTATTCTTCGGGACAAAGGTAAGAAAACATAATTATAAGATATCAAAGCAGCAATTACCCCCACAATACTCCCTACAAAAACATCACTCAAGTAATGCACACCGAGATACAATCGACTGTAACAAACGATAAAAACAACGAAAAGAAATAAGTAAATGAGTTTTGGATAATGCTTCCTTAAAGCAAAATAAGAAAATGTGCACACAGCTAAAAAATTGGCAGCATGCGAAGAAACGAAGCCATACATTCCACCTTGGTACAAATTTCCATCTTCAAATTGATGATAGTGCATCACATCTTCAATCAGCGCGTTGTGCGAAGGTCTATACCGAAGGAAAACTTCTTTAAAGAGATGAACCGAAGATAAATCTGCAATTGCAACAGCCAAGACAACTCCCAACAAAAAGAATAGCGATTTCTTCCACCCTTCTTTACGATAGAATAGGAAAAGAATAAATACGTAAAAAGGAATCCAAGTTAATTTACCGGAAATAATCCACATAAATTCATCCCAAAAAGGAGAATTCCAGCCATTCACTGCAACAACAATCGTACGATCTATTTCCTCAAGGAAATCAATCATCGTTTAATGTTTTCCATATCAAATCTTTCAATTCAGTAATTCCTTGTTGTGCAACAGATGAGATAAAGATAGTTTCGATATTCTCAGGAAGTTCTTTCTTTATTTCCTCAGTTAATTCTTCATCCAACATATCCGATTTAGAAATGGCAAGCAATTTATCTTTATGCATTAACTCTGGATTGTATTGCTGTAATTCATTCATCAATACATTAAATTCTTTCTTGATATCATCACTATCTGCAGGAATCATAAAAAGAAGCAATGAATTACGTTCTATATGTCTTAAAAATCGTAAACCTAATCCTTTTCCTTTGTGTGCCCCCTCAATTATCCCTGGAATATCTGCCATGATAAAAGATCGGTGATCTCTGTATTTAACAATCCCGAGATTTGGTTTTAGGGTTGTAAAAGGATAATTTGCAATTTCAGGTTTTGCTGCCGATACAACAGAAAGCAATGTGCTTTTTCCTGCATTTGGAAAACCAACAAGCCCAACATCCGCAAGTACTTTTAATTCAAGAATCTTCCATCCCTCTGAGCTATCTTCTCCAGGCTGAGCAAAACGAGGCGTTTGGTTAGTAGAAGATTTAAAATTATTGTTCCCTAAACCTCCTCGTCCACCTTTTTGAAGAATTTTTTCTTCACCGTCTTCTGTTATTTCAAAAAGAAACTCTTGTGTATCTGGATCACGAACAATTGTACCTAGAGGAACATCAATGTATTCATCGACACCTTGTTTCCCTGTTTTTAATGCAGAAGAACCGTACCCGCCATGACCTGCACGAATGTGTTTCTTAAATTTCAAATGAAGAAGCGTCCAAAACTGGCTATTTCCACGAAGAATGACATGGCCACCACGACCACCATCTCCACCGTCGGGTCCACCTTTGGGTATGTACTTTTCACGACGAAAATGGGCTGACCCACCTCCACCCTGACCAGATGTACAATGAATTTTTACATAATCAACAAAATTATTTGAGGCCATATTTTTCTATCTTTTTGAGAATACAATCCTCTAATAATTATTTATAATTTGTCAATTGCGCTAAACAGACGCTCAGTGATATCGTCAATCGATCCAAGTCCATCAACTTTCGTCCATTTCCCTTGTTTCTTGTAATGTTCTTTTACGGGAGCCGTTTCTGCTCTATAAACGCTAATTCTATTTTGAATAACTTTCGGGTCTGCATCATCCACTCGCCCACTATCTTTTGCACGATTTGCTAATCGAGTTTTCAGCTCTTCCTCTTCAACATCTAAAGAAATCATTTGAGATATTGAAGAATCAATTTCTTCTAAAAAATGATCTAGAGCATCTGCTTGCGCATTCGTACGAGGGAAACCATCAAAAATAAATCCTTTTGGATTCTCGTATTTCATCACTTCCGATTTCAGCATTTTGATTGTTACTTCATCTGGAACAAGTTGACCTTTATCCATATAACTTTTCGCTAAAACACCCAATTCTGTTTCACCTTTAATGTTCGCACGAAAAACATCACCTGTTGATAGGTGAATTAAACCATATTTTTCTACTAAACGTGTAGATTGAGTTCCTTTTCCTGCTCCTGGAGGTCCGAATAAAACTAAATTTAACATATCTATTTTTTTTTAAAGCAATAAAGCTTGGGTTCTAATTATTCTTTAATTTGATAAATGGCATCAAGGTTTCTTCCTTTCTCATCATAATCCAATCCGTAACCGACAACGAAAGCATTAGGAATAGAAAACCCGATATAATCAGGCTTATGATTTCCTTTAAAAGCTTCAGGTTTGTAGAGTAAAGAGCAAATCTTAACAGATTTTGGACTTTCCATTTCCATCAGGGATATTATTTTATTCATCGTCAACCCTGAATCAATAATATCTTCGACAATTATAATGTTTTTCCCATTGATGTCATTATTTAGCCCGATTAATTCATCCACTCTACCTGTAGATTCTGTTCCATGATAAGAACTCATCTTAATAAATGATATTTCAGAAACCAAATCAATTTCTTTCATTAGATCAGAAGCAAACATAAAAGAACCGTTCAAAACAGCCACAAAAATCACTTCCTCACCTTCGTAATCCTTGTTTATTTCCTTTGCAAGTGAAGCTACTTCTTTTGCAATTTCTTCTTTCGTTATGAAGACTTCAAAGGTTTTATCGAGAACTTTCATCATTCTATTCATTCAAATTAGACAGTAAAAGTACTACTTTCTATGCGATTTATGTCAATTTATTACGGGATAATTCACTCGTAAAAGGAAATAGCGATTATCTTTGTCTTATGAAAAAGAATCTATTTGGAAAAGAATTGAAATTAGGGATTTTAGGCGGTGGTCAATTGGGTAGAATGTTTATTCAAGAAGCCATCAATTATAATATCGATGTAAGAATCATGGAAAATTCTAACAATGCTCCGTGTGCAGACATTGCAACCCCTTTCATTTTAGGTGACATCCAAAACTATGAAGATGTGCTTTCTTTTGGGCAAGATCTAGATGTTTTAACCGTAGAAATTGAAAACATCAACATCGAAGCACTCTATGAATTGGAAAAAAAAGGTGTAAAAGTTTTCCCACAAGCACGTGTTTTAGAAATCATAAAAGACAAAGGAATTCGAAAACAATTCTACATTGACAAAAACATACCAACAAGTGATTTTTTCTTGTACGACAATTCAAAACCAACTGATTTATCGGCTAAAATCCCATTCGTTCAAAAACTAAGAACCGGTGGTTATGATGGTCAAGGTGTTCAGTTAATCAAAAACGAATCTCAATTAAAAGAATTATTTACAGCACCTTCTATCGTTGAACAAATGATTCCTTTCACGAAAGAATTAAGTGTAATTGTTGCTCGAAATGAGCGTGGTGAGACTGTCAGTTATCAAACCGTAGAATGTGAATTTAATGATGCTAATTTAGTTGAATTCTTATTCTCTCCGGCAGACATTGATTCAGAAATAGAGAAAAAAGCAGAAGAATTAGCCATTCGCGTAATCAATGAGTTAGAAATGGTAGGTATACTCGCTGTTGAATTATTCTTGACTGCTGACGGAGAATTATTGGTCAATGAAGTTGCCCCAAGACCTCACAACAGTGGGCATCAAACGATAGAATGTAATATAACATCCCAATTTGAACAGCATTTACGGTCTATTTTAAATTTACCATTAGGTTCAACAGAACTTATTCAATATGGGGCAATGATTAACTTGCTTGGGGGAGAAAACTACCAGGGCATAGCTGTTTATGAAAATTTTGACGAAATAATGGCGATCCCAGGTGTTCATATTCATTTATACGGCAAAGAAATGACTAAACCCAATCGGAAAATGGGACATATTACTGTAACCAATAAAGAATTAAATCAAGCCAAGGAGATTGCCAAAACAGTGAAACAAAAAGTCCGAATAATAAGCTAGTTATTCATTACCTGCATTAAATTCTTTATTTCCCTCACGAAGAATCGAAAGATTTTAGTATTTTGGTTGTCATAAATCAATTTACACTTGTGAGATATCTTATTTTCATTCTATTTTCATTCGTTTTAACGCAATCTTTTGCCCAATTAATGTCGTACAAAGCGTACAACCACAAAGATGGGCTTCAGATTTCGACATTAAAAAGTGTTACACAATCGAAAGATGGACTTCTATGGATTGGAACAGGTGGTGGGGATATTGTACAATTTGATGGGACTACTTTTTCGAATTTAGAAATACAAGAAAATTCTAATTTCCACATAAACAATATCACTTTTAACAAAAATAAAATCCTTTTATCATCGACTTACACAGGGTTTTATTCTTACGACTTAAAAACTCAAAAAGCTGAAAGATTCGATTTAATATCATATCTATTTGGTGAATCTAAATTAATTCTGAAAGACAAAAATGTTATCTACTTTCTTGGGAGTGCTAAATTTCTCTCGAAAAAATCGAGTGAGAAACCCAAAGTAATTCTAGAGAACAAGGAAGAAATAATCATACATCAACATTTTGAGTCTCCCATCGGAATAGTTCTTTTCACTAACGTAGGCGATTTCATTCTAAAAAATGGAGACATCATGAAGTTGAATAATTGGTTTCCACATTCTAAAGACACCATTGATGAATACAATTATGGTTACACTGAAAATAACGCACTTGTTTTTATCCATCAAAATGGGACGAAAAAACTAGAAGTACATTTGGACACCAAAAACAAGATCTCATCGACAATCGTTTCTGAACTTGACTTCTCTTCCCTCGCTGAAGACAGTATTGTTGGCTTTAATTACAACCGAACTAAAAAGCATTCTACACTCATCATGAAATCGGGTAAAATGTTTTACCTCAATGATGATAAATGGCAGAAAATAGAATTCAACACCAAAGAAAAAATTAAAAACCCAACATCATTTTTTTCCGACAACAATGGTGATTACTGGATTACAACAGAATACAATGGATTGATAAAAATTTCTGAAGAACCATTCACTAGGATTGAAAAAACACACCTTTACACTGCACCTGATAATTTTTTCCTTTACCAATTTTCCGATGGCGTTAGACTTGTTAGCAATAGCAAAGGCAAGACTTTTTTTGAAACTCGAGCAAACTCTGGTGAGTTTGAAAGCTATAATTTCTCCACTTTTGCAATTACCTACACTGATAGTGCTTATTTCTTAGCAACAAGCAATGGTCTTTGGGTGTATGATTTAAATGACAACCCTAAACTTGGTGCTCAATTCTTCAAAAATCAAAGTATTTCCAATGTAAACTCAATTGGAAACAATCTATACATTGCTTTATCAGGGAAAGGAATGAGAATCTATGATATTAACAAGCATACCATAACAAAACCGAAAATAAAAAAGGGAGTTATACCCAACCATATATATACGAGTGCTATTTCTGACAACAAGGCATTTGCCTATTTCGGTACGAACAATGGCATCTATGCATTAGACGTAAAGTCCAATGAAATTGAAAAATTTGAAATTAACCTTGTAGAACTCGGTCATTACAGTGGGATCTCCACAAAAGATATTTATGGCACCTGTTGGTTTACCGTCGAAAGAGGAATTGTTGGGATAACCAAAAATCAAGAGTTAATCGTTTTAAAAGGAGAAGAATATTTTAATTCCACCCTTTTTTACACAATGATGGCTGATGAATTTGGAAATTTATATATCGGTACGAATAAAGGAATTACTTGCTTAAAGGTTAATCATAAAGGAGAAGTTTTACGAAAAACACTCTACAATGAAAATAATAACTTTCTCGGCTATGAAACGAATATGCGTTCTCAATTTCGTTTAGGAAATATGATTTACTTTGGAACTATAGAAGGTGTTTTCCAAATCAATACAGAGTTGCTCGAAAACTTACCCAACCCCCCTCCTCCAATTATTAATGTCCATCAGGAGAATGGTGAGAAAGAAATAAAACACCCTGATTTTTACGTCTCATTTTCCGTAAATAATCCGAAAATAAAATCCATTTATTTCCAATACCGCCTAGATAAAGGTCCTTGGCTCACCATAAAAAACAAGAATCAAGTATTTATTGAGGAACTAACCAATGGGTTTCACACCATCGAAGCAAAATCTTCTTTCAACGGCATTAATTACAGTAAAATCAATCTAAAAAACTTTGAAGTCATTACTTCTTTCTGGTCTTCGTCACTGTTCATTGCATTATTAATTGCGGGTGTTTTTATCTTAAATTTTATCATTCTCAACTACTATAAAAAATTCAAAACAAATAAATTAATTGAGTCGAAAGATATTAGCTTTCAATTTTCTCTAACCCCTGCTTTACTTCTATTCACCGCAATTACAACTCCACTGACATTTATTATTGCCAATATTAATAAGGTTGTTCTCGAATTAAGTATTGAGTCAAATCTAATCAGCAGTTTTTTACTCTTCTTTATCTTCTTTATCTCTTTACAATTAAAGAAAAACAACAAAACAAACTATTACAACTTACTTCTCAAACTGGGTTTATTCATCATTTCACTTGAATATTTAAGTCAATTTTATCATAGTAAGGCACACCCTTATGTGGTTATTGGTCTTATCATTATCCTTTCAATCGTTCCTTACATTTATGTAAAAGTAAAGGATGTTATAATCTTCACTTTTACATTTTGCTTCATTTTTATCATAACAATTCTATTAATAGAACAAGTTGTGTACCCAAAATCCTTTTTCATATATGCAATTTCTATCGCTGCATTTCTGAATGTTTTTTATTCTTATTTGAAATACGATTCTCTTGAGAAATTAATCTTTATTTCTACCATTATTAATAAAGGAAACATGCCTGTTATTGCATTTGACCACCAAGGAACAATTATATATGCAAGCGAAAACATTTCTTCTTTTCTTGATACAGACTACACAAATTTGATTACGAAAAATATTAAAATTCTCAATCAACACATTCCATTTGATAGTTCTTTCAAAAAGAATGACATCACCAGAGATTTTAAAGATGGTGAGAAATATTTAGTCCCGATGGTCGGAGCTAATCATGAAGTGAAATGGATTGAGTGGGCCTTTAAAAACTTCTCTAAAGATGTTAATTTAATTCTAGGGCAAGATGTTAGTGATAAGATGGAATTAGAAAACACCTACGAACTACTTGTACAGCAGGCTGATGATTTCATCTTTAAATGTGACCTAGATGGTAACTTCGTATTTGTCAATAATTATATGATTCAAGAACTCGGTTTCTCTGAAGAAGAGCTTATCAATATGTCTTCGACAGACCTCGTTTCTGAAAAATACAAGAAAAAAGTTCACGATTATTATCAAGAACACTTTTTCGACAAGAAAACATCATCCTATTTTGACTTTCCCATCTTAAAAAAGAATGGAGAAGAAATCTGGGTTGGGCAATCTGTTACAACATTATTCTCTCCCGGATCTACAACTAAAATTGATGGATTTATTGCTTTATCGAGAGATATCACTGAAGTTCGAAAGAAAAATGATTTAATCCGAGAACAGAGTGAATCAATTACAGCCAGTATCAATTATGCCCGAAGAATTCAAAACAATCTTCTACCGAGTAAGAAAGAGTTCAACGAAATTTTTGATGAATATTTTATTTTCTCACGACCAAAAAATATCGTCTCCGGAGATTTCTACTGGATGGAAAATGTAGGTGACAATACAATATTAGTATTAGGAGATTGCACTGGTCATGGTGTGCCTGGTTCTTTTATGACATTGCTCGGGTTTAATTTACTTAATTCTACTGTTCTAGAAAATAGAATAGTAGATCCTGGGCAAATTCTCAATCGAATTGACCAAAAATTAATCGAATATTTACCTCGTGGAGAAGGAGATAACCTTGTAAATGATGCAATGGAACTAACCATCTGTGTTTTCAATAAAAAAACAAATGAAATTGCTTATGCATGTGCAGGCTCAAGATTTTTAGTCTACGAAAATGAATCTTTTACGCTATACAAGGGAGACAACAAACATGCTGGAGATATAGAAGATAACTTTTTAGGATACAATACTCACTTTGCTTCTTTTGAAAATGATTTTAACCTTTATTTATTCTCTGATGGTTTTCAAGATCAATTTGGTGGTGTAAAAGATAAGAAATTCTCATTTAGAAGACTAATTGAACTTTTTGAATCGAACATTAACCTTCCTTTGAAAGAACAACAACGATTGATTACAGAAACCTTTGACCACTGGATTGGGAACACAGAACAAACCGATGATGTGACAATTCTTTCTGTAAAAATGAAAAAAAATGAGAATGATTAATGCGTTTTGAGAAATGTAAACTCTTAAAACAATAAATCTAAAACACTAAGCACTGGATACTAAAAATAGCAAAAAGGAAGCGGACTAACTCACTCCTCTTCATTCACCCCTCATTCTTACCCTCTAAATCACTTCACATAATCTTGTTTCAAAACAAGCATATACCGATCATCATCAAGCTTTAAATAACCTTGCTCGTAGCAAAAGTAGTATTGAGAACCTGTTTTAGTCGTGTAAATATTCGTGAAATAATGGAAATTAAAACCCTCCTCTGCCAATCGAATTCCATCTACTGTTTTTTTACCATTTGGATTTAACTTTGCGAGAATTCTTCTGTTCTTACGAAGAATATTATTGATTCTTCGGACGTAATTATTCGCATCTTCATTCAAACGATTATTATAGGTGTTTCTACAGTAATCTGAACAGAATTTCTGATCTTTCCTACCCGACAATTTCATTTGACACTCTAAACATTCTCTCGTTTCCATAAGTACAATAATAGCGATTAAATCATTAAAAATCATTCGTATCCGATAAAAATACAGATTTATCTAAATCATACCTCTAAGTCAATAAAAGTTTTAAAATTTTCTTTTAAATGAAAAGCATGGTGTCTATTTATATTCGTGAATTTAAACAACTGTTTGAGAAAGCACGACGAGTTTTGTTTCAAATAAAATTTAGGATGATTTAGGACATTGAATTTGTTGATTCCTTTTTCCTTGATGAAAAAGAAAGAAAAAAATCAAGTCGAAACAATGTTTCCACGCGCTCTGCTGAAAATCAATAATTCCTACAAAAGAAGTGTTTTGCAAACACAATGACGGAGCACTTTTGTGCAATTATTGAGATTTTCATCATTCATACCCCACCGGCCCGCTGTTTCGACAGGCCAACGCACTTTTAGATTTCGCTTCGAATTATAATTCATTGCAATAAATAAAAATATTTACGAAGAACTAAAAAGTGCATTCATAAAATAAGCGGGCACCAAAACACCGCAAAATTCGTAAATTTAAACAACTGTTTGAGGAGGCACGACGAGTTTTGTTTAAATTAGAATTGAGGATGATTTTGGTCGTTAAATTTATGACAGCACTAGACCTTTTTGTTACTTTTTTTGGCGATGAAAAAAAGTAAAGAAAGATTCAACTCAATGTATGCAATATTTTATCGGATACTAATCATTAAAAATCAAAAGAATTCTCTTTTTGAACACTGTAATATCATTGAAAAATAGTTAACTCAATGCTATCAATTTCCGATTCTTAACAAGAATTAACACGAATACTTCACTCTTTTTTATGCCAAATAACCATCTTTGGGGGTTATATTAACTGCAATATGGAAGAAAAATTAAATCCCGCCGAATCACTTCGAATTGTAAGTGAACAAATTAAAACGGAAATGCCCACAATTACCTTACTTAAAAATGAAATAGGAAAAGTAATTGTCGGTCAAAATTACATGATGGACCGATTACTCATCGCGTTACTTGCCGATGGTCACGTACTTTTAGAAGGAGTCCCCGGATTAGCCAAAACGCTTGCTATTAAATCTTTATCGGAAGCAATCAATGTTGATTTTAGTCGTATTCAATTTACACCAGACTTACTTCCAGCAGATGTTACTGGAACACTAATTTACAGTCCGAAAAACGAAACATTCTCCGTTAAAAAAGGACCTATTTTCTCCAATTTCATTCTCGCAGATGAAATCAACCGTGCTCCTGCAAAAGTACAAAGTGCTCTGCTCGAAGCTATGCAAGAACGACAAATTACCATTGGAGATGAAACCTACCCTTTGCCAAAACCATTTCTAGTTTTAGCGACACAAAATCCAATTGAGCAAGAAGGAACTTATCCACTACCAGAAGCGCAAGTCGATCGTTTTATGCTGAAAGTATTTTTAGACTATCCTACAAAAGAGGAAGAACGTTTAATTATTCGCAGCAATATCCGTAAAGAAGGAATGGATAAAATTAATGCCGTTCTTTCTGTGCAAGACGTCGAAAGATGCCGAGAATTGGTCAAACAGGTTTATTTGGATGAAAAAATTGAGCAATATATCGTAGATATCGTTTATGCAACGCGTGAGCCAGAAAAATATGGTTTAGGTTTTCTAGAGCCAATGATAAGTATCGGTTGTTCCCCAAGAGCAAGTATCAATTTAGCGAAAGCAGCAAAAGCATTTGCATTCTTGCAAGGTCGCGCATTTGTTATCCCAGAAGATATTCGTGAAATTGCACCTGATGTAATGCGACACAGAATGGGATTAACTTACGAAGCAGAAGCGGAGAATCTAACAGCAACTGATATCGTAAATAAAATCGTTGCTAAAATCGAAGTGCCTTAAAAATGGACACGAAAGAACTTCTCAAAAAAATTCGCCTTTTGGAAATCAAAACCAAAGGACTCACCAAACATATTTTTTCTGGTGAATATCATTCTGCGTTCAAAGGGCGTGGTATGACTTTTAGTGAAGTTCGTGATTATCATTTGGGTGATGAAGTCAGAACGATTGATTGGAATGTAACCGCGCGATTCAATTCTCCCTACGTGAAAGTATTCGACGAAGAAAGAGAATTAACCGTTATGCTCATTATTGATGTTTCTGGGTCTGAAAATTTCGGTTCAGATGCTAAAACTAAAAAAGATTTAGCCCTCGAATTAGCCGCAGTTCTCTCTTTTTCTGCCATTAGCAACAATGACAAAGTGGGTGCGATATTCGTTTCTGACAAAGTTGAAAAATACATTGCTCCAGGAAAAGGGAAAAAACATTCTTTGATTATTCTACGCGAACTCATCGAATTAAAACCTGAAAATAAAGGAAACAACATAAACGAAGGATTGAAATTCTTCCGAAATACTCAGAAAAAAAGAAGCATTGCTTTTGTGATCAGTGATTTTATGGACAGCAATGATTTTATGGAAGGAATGAAAGTCTCTCGCAAAAAACATGATATGGTTGCACT
>JAJRQQ010000012.1 GCA_024280155.1 Bacteroidota bacterium | reverse complement strand
TTGCCCTAATGTCAAAGGAGTCGCATCCATAAGATGAGTTCGGCCAATTTTTACCACATCTTTAAACGCTTCTGATTTCGCTTGCAATGTATCACGTAATGCTTCTACACCTGGAATTGTATTTTCAATCACCATTCTATAGCAAGCAATGTGCATTCCTGTAGGAAAAGTATCGTTACTTGATTGTGATTTGTTTACATCATCATTTGGCGTTAAGGTTTTTTCACCTTCTCCGATTTTATTTCCAGCAAGAACATGTGCACGATTTGCAATTACTTCGTTTACATTCATGTTGCTTTGTGTCCCGGAACCTGTTTGCCAGATTACCAAAGGAAATTGATCATCTAATTTGCCTGCAATAATTTCTTCGGCCGCTTTAGCAATGTGATTTCTTTTCTCTTCTGTCAAAGCACCTAATTCACAATTCGCATACGCTGCTGCTTTTTTCAAATATGCAAATGCATGTACGATTTCTAAAGGCATTGAAGCCGATGGTCCGATTTTAAAATTGTTTCTTGAACGCTCTGTTTGCGGTCCCCAATACTTATCCGCAGGCACCTTTACCTCACCGATAGTATCTTTTTCTATACGAAATTCCATAATTTATGTATTAGATATGAATAATTTATTTACTTTTACACCATTAATAGAATACAAAAATAACAAGTCATGAGTATATTCGGTATAGTTTTGTTCCTTTTATTTGGTGGAATGGCATTTTGGTTACTTTTATTCCTAATGGGATTCATCCTTCCTTATTGGATTACCATTGGAGCATTTGAATTAATGAAACCAAAAAGAATTCTTGACGAAGAGGAATAAATAAAGATAATTTTACGTTTTCTACGTACAAAAAAAAAGAGGATATTTTTCAATATCCTCTTTTTTTACAACTTATTTTTTTACTGTATGATTATTTTTTCTTTCAAAGTCCCATTAGAAGTTGTGATATCTATATAATAAACACCTGCCCCTATATTATTCAAATCTAGACCAACTTTTTTCTCATTGACATTTTTCATTTCTAACACATTCTGCCCATCTAAACGATACAATGATAATTTAACAATCTCTTCATTGGATGAAACAGTTAAATCACCTTTTGTAGGATTTGGAAAAACTTGAATAATAGAACGTGTTGAAGAAGAAGCTGAAACGATATAAGAAATTGACATTTTACCATCAAAATCAAATTGTTTTAAACGGTAGTAAGTCACCTCCTTGCTATTATTTCTATCAATTGAAGAATAATGAATCATTTGTTGAGAAGTTCCGTTTCCTTCAATATATTCAAAAGCTGACCAATTTTCACCGTCTTGTGATCGTTCTACAATAAAATAATCATTGTTTATCTCCGTCACTGTTGACCAAGACAAAAACACCTCATCATTATTTCTTTCCGCTTTAAAATCAACTAATTCTACAGGTAAGGGCACAATCGAGCAATCTGTTGTTGCCGTATTTGTTCCTGCATCCTGAACGGTAATTGCTTGGACAGTATTTGCATAATTTGTTACTAAAAGCACATAAACTTCTCCGGCAACAACACCAGTAACACTTACTTGCTCAATATTTGTAAAAGAAAAACTACAATCAACTGGTGCAGGATAACTACCACAATTAGCAACAGCTGTTGTCACATCTGGATAAGGTCCCCAGATGGCAAAATCAACATCAGAACCTGCCGTAACGTCAATGACTAAATTTCCTCCTGCAGATATTTCTAAATAATACCAACTTGGATTTGGTTGAGAGAACAAACAACCGTAATCGTTTCCGGGATCTACAACATCTGCTTGGGTGTTATTTGCTTGAGCAGTAAACACGATTGGAGAACCAGAACATATTGGATCAGGAACAGCACATGAAATATTTGTTGGTGGTGGTGGTGGCGCTGCTATTTCTGTTACACACAAATCCACAGTACCTGTTCCACCTGCATAATCATACAACCTAATATAATATGTACTCCCTGGAGTCAACGAGGAAGAAGTTAATTGTGGCATTAACCCTGCCCCGCCATCATCATTACAAACGAGTTCTGTAGGCGCTGTACAAGGACCACTGTACAATCCTGCTACAGCATCAGTTATAGAACCCGAAGTAAAGGTTACATCGATAGCACCAGAAGTTGGGGCAACAAAAGAAAACCAAACATCTTCTCCCATTGAACCACAAGAAGGTGTACCTCCATTTGCTGCATCAGTTTGTTGATTGTCAGCTGCAGTAATTGTCGCTGTCGTATTCACACAACTTGTCCCAACCGTTAATGAAGGTGCACCACAAGGTGTGTCTGATTGGGAAAAGCCGATAAATGAAATTGCTACTGCAAAAACTGAATTGAATATTGTTTTATTATTTCTCATCGTAAGCATATATTTCAGTTAATACTAGCTCTTCTCCTTGAAAAATAATTACTTCCTGCTGAAGAATTGCATTTTTCTTTTCTTCAGGCATTTTATTAAAATCTTCTTGTGAGATAATTAATACATTTGGATGCGTTGCTTTCCATATTTTAATCTCATCCTTTTCTTCCTTTGTTAAAGATGAAATGCTTTTTCCTTTTTGAAGGTTATAATTTTGAATATCAATTTCGCTTAGTTCATTTTGATAAATAATGTATTCTTGATTTTTCAATGCTAACATTTTTATAAAATCAGGAGTTGCGTCATTTTGTTCAATCAATAACACTGAGACGTGTGCATTTTTCCATTGTTCTACACTCTCATTCTGACCAAAAGAAAAATAAGTTATGGATAAACTCATGTAAATAAGCAATTTAGTTAAATTCATAGTAGGTATTTAAATAGTTCTATACCTACAATATTAAAGATAGTTTTTCTTTTGATCAGACCATTTTTAACAAGATGAATAAACTGACATTCTGAATGAATAAAACTCTAAGTACAGTGATAATTTATAACCACACTTTTGCCCCTTCCGAGCAATTCTTACAAATATCTATTTGGTTTCTTCCTGTCAGAATAGAAGAACGAAAAGAAGCGTATTTTTTATTGCTCCATATTTCGCTAAAGGTTTTACTTTCAATGGTCCCTAAAACATGTTGCGCATCTTTATCAAAACAACACGGCACGACTTTTCCGTCGAAGGTCAGGACACTCGACGACCACATACGCCAACAATGATTGCCTGTTTTGTACTTTAACTTATACGTTCCATCGGGTTGTAATTTGTAGCGAGAATATTTTTCATTCTCAGGCATCAGTGAATTACCATTTATATAATCGTAGAGTTGAGCAGATTTAATTCTCACCTCATCAATGTCCATTTTTTTTCCTAATTCAAAAACCTCTTCAACTTCGTGCTCATTTGGTTTAACAACCAAAAACTGAAAAATAAGATGTGGTGTTTTAGAATTCAATCTCTTTTTTGCCTCAATTAATCGTTCTGTCCCTTCAATTACTTTTTTTAGTTGACCACCTATGCGATAGTTTTCGTACGTTTTTTGTGTCATACCGTCAATTGAAATAATTAAACGGTCTAAACCAGATTCTACAATTTCTTCTGCTTTCTGTTCTGTAATAAAATGTGCATTGGTAGAAGTTGCTGTGTATATTTTATTCTTCTTTGCTTCTTTAATCAATTCTAAAAACTGAGGATGTAAAAAAGGTTCTCCTTGGAAATAATAATTGATGTAAAAAACAGATTTTTTAACTTGCTCCAACATTCTTCGATGAAGTCCCAAATCTAACTTCCCCGTTGGTCGTGTAAATTGTTTCAACCCACTCGGACATTCAGGACATCCTAAATTACAAGCTGTTGTGGGTTCGATACTCAAAGAAAATGGCTGACCCCTATGATAATCTTTCTTCGTAATTTTTGAAATAAAATAAGTCCACCGTAGAACAAGTAGATTCCACATTCTGTAGAAGGTTAAGTGGCGGACAATATTTATTGTGTCTTGTATTTTCAAAGCAATCAAAATTAGTCTTTGTAAGTGTAAGTAGCAAATAAATGATTAATTTCATACCAATTGTAACTAAAATGACTTCAATTCTGTCTAACAAAAAACAATACTGCACATTATGAGACTTCTACCCATTGTATTTATTTTTTGGTCATTTCTATCCTATTCACAAGAGGAATACATCGTTTTTGATGAAGCCACCCAAAAAACCATCCCTTTTGTAAAAATTATTCCACAGAATGGACAACCGTTTTTGAGCGATATTGACGGGCGATTTCAACTCGAAGATAAGATTTCCGTTTTTACGATTTCTTATGCTGGATATGCGGACACATTGATTTACAAAGACCAAATTAAAGACCATAAAATCTATCTTCAATATCCTGTTCAAACTATCCAGGAAGTTGTAGCAATGGCTGGAGAAAATCCTGCGCATAAAATTGTACGCAAGGCAATGAAGAATCGAAAGCAAAACAATCCATTGAAGAATGATGCTTTTACTTATACATCCTATGAGAAATTTTGGTTTTATGTAGAAATTGATTCTGTCCGGATGAAAGAAAAATCAAATGACGTTGATACTACTTCTACTGGCAATAAAATTGACACAACAAATCAGAACAAAGGTTTTTCATTTAAACCTGATGAACAACACTTATTTTTATTAGAAACAGCATCCAAGCGAACTTTTTCCCCACCCAATTACGACAAAGAAGAAATTCTCGCTTACAAAATTTCTGGTTCTGAAAATCCAATCCTCTCCACTTTAGCGAAAAGCATGCAATCGTTTAGTTTTTACGAGAATGAATTTGGCTTACTCGGCAAAAATTACCTTACTCCTCTCGCACCGGGGAGTATTGGTCGGTATTTCTATCAATTAGAAGACACTATCTTCAATCAAAAAGATACCACTTTCGTTATTTACTATCGCCCACTGAAAGGCAAACATTTTCACGGTGTTGAAGGTAGAATGTACATTAACACGAACGGATATGCAATTGAAAAAGTAATTGCAAAACCTGCTGCAGAACAAACAGGATTCAACCTCAATATCACTCAAGAATACGAGTTTGTTCAAAATAAAAAATGGTTTCCTGTAAAACTGAGTACCGAGATTATTTTCATGAATAATGGATTAGTGCTTATTGATGGAGGAACACTGAAAGGTCAAGGTTCAACATACATAAAGAACATTGAGTTTCCTGATGAAAAAATAAAAAAGAAACACAATGATAATATTGCCGTTTATTCCGATAATAATGCCGTTTCAGAGAATGATAAAATTTGGGATACCATTCGCCAATACGATTTATCCGATAAAGATTTACGTACCTACGAGGTAATTGATAGTGTTTCTAAAGCCAATCATTTGGACAGAAAATTAACTGCATTAACCACAATTTTAGACGGTAAAATTCCTTTAGGATACGTTAATTTAGATTTATCTAAAATTATAAACTTCAACTATTACGAAGGGTTTAGACTTGGTGCAGGACTTGAAACTTCTCAAAAATTAATGAAACCAATTGTCGTAAGTGGTTATTTTGCCTACGGCACACGAGATTACGATTGGAAATTTGGAGGAAAAACCGTTTTTCGATTAAATAAACGCAAAGGATTGAAAATAGAATTGAGGTACCATCAAGATGTTTTGGAACGAGGTGGAATGAGTTTTACGAGATTTCCATTTGACATCAACAGCCAAAATGGTTACCGGAACTTTTTTATACACAACATGGACCGGCAACGTTTGGGAGAAATGGCGATTTATTATGACATCAAATCTAACATCACCTTAAAAGCATTTGGAAACTATCAACGCATTTGGCTCACGGACAATTACACATTTTCCACAACTGATGCAAACATTTACACTTCGACAAATGATTTTGATCTCGCTGAAACAGGGATTGAACTTCAGTGGAACATTCGAGAAAAAAACATGTTACTTGGTGATCGAAAAGTTCCAATGGGCACGAAATATCCTCGAATAAAAATTCAAGCCGTAAAAGGTTGGAAAAACATAGCGGAAAGCAACTACGATTATGTTCGATTAAAAGCGGAGATTAGTCAAAAGGTGAAAATTATTGGATTGGGTGACTTCTATTGGAAAATGAGTGGTTCAACAACCGTTGGAGATGTTCCATTGTTACTCAATCATGTCGGAGATGGGACGAATGTTTTTTGGAATTTGAACGTTCTCCAGACTTTCCAAACGATGATTCCTTCAGAATTTTACTCGACTTCTCAAGCAGCATTATTTACTCATTTCACATTCAAACCCATCCACACAAAAGCAGATTGGAATGAGCCTCGTTTCACTTTACATCATGCCATTGGTTATGGAGAATTTATCCGAAAAAACCAACATTCTGTAAATTTCAAAACAATGGATAAAGGTTTTTACGAAACAGGAATCATTCTCGACGGTCTTTTAACCTCATCATTCTCTGCGATTGGAATTGGATGCTTTTATCGATATGGAAATTACGCCGATGCAGATTGGACGAAGAACATTGTTCCGAAGATTTCTGTAACTGTTAATATTGAATGATGGGGGAAATGAAGAATGAATAATGAATAATGAAGAAAGCCCTATTTATCGTAAGCTATATAATTTATCGTTCACCTCATTTTTTATTTTTGTGTTGCTCAGTCAAATTTAATCGCTTTCACTGGAGTAATTCGTGTGATGACAATGCTTGGTAGAATTAATGCGAGCACACAAATGATTAAAGTTCCTATGTTTAATAAAAACCAATGAGAGAATGTCAATTCTATCGGAACTTGAGATAAATAATAAACGTCGGCATTGAGTTTGAAAAAACCAAAATAAGATTGGAGAAAACAGATGGTCAGTCCAATCAAGTTCCCCCAAAACATTCCTCTGCTAATTAAAAATGCGGCTTGAATTAGAAAGATTTTACGAATACTCCAGTTCGTTGCTCCCATAGCCTTCATCATTCCAATAAAATTAGAACGAATCAATATTAAGACCAGCAAAGCTGACCCCATATTAATAATTCCAATCATAATCATCAGAACGAGAATGATAACGACATTAATATCTAAGAAATCGAGCCAAACGAATATTTCTCGTTGATTATCTTTGATACTTTTCGTCATGAGTACCTCATCGTATTGGTTTGGAATAAAATCGATTTGATGACGTAATTTTTTCAACGATTCATCTAAATTTCCCCAATCTTTCAAAATAATTTCAAATCCACCGACATAGTTTTTAGCACTTCCCTCTCCTTCTATTTCTTCAAAGATGATTTTTTTATTCTCCGTAGAAATGGCATATTTTGTCCCATCAGCATTTAAATATTCTCGATCCAATTCTCCAAAATCGTCCAATTTAAAATTGCACAAACTTGGTTGATTTTGTTCTACACGAATTTGCAAATATGCAGTGTCTGGAATTGCTTCTTCGTCATTTTCAATATCAATCATATAATCCGAAGCAATCAATTGTATCATGGTATCTTTCTGCGGACAGATTAAAAATCCGGCAAAACGTTCATATCCTTTCCCCCAATCGTATCGAAAATTCCCATTCCCCCCGGTTACTTTACCTCGAATGACCAATTCTCCGTTATAAAGTGTGTCATCTACACTGATTTTCGCTTTAATCCCCCAATCATTCAATTCTTGCACTTGCTCCAACTTCCCTAAAACAATTTTCTTGTCAAATTCTTCCAGACCTGTAGAATAAATTCCTGCAACCACGTACCGTTTTCTAACGGGTTGATTTTTCACAAAGAATGCTGTTACGGTGTCGTGCAATTTATAATTCAAATCATTGGCCAATTTCCGCGAAACAATAATTGGGTGATTTAAAGAATCATTCACAAAATCTTCTATGCTGCCTTCTTCTAAATTTTCTTGAAAGAATTGCCAATTGTAATTTTCATCCACTCCTTTTATGATAGCCCCAAGAACATCTTGTTGAATTTCTGTTGTATCTTTTCCGTTGGATAATTTATACCTTATCTCATTTTTCTCAGATTGAAAAAGAACAGGTTTATAACCTACAGGATAAATCGAAAGAACATTGGGGTCAGACTGAATGGTTGGCACAAAAGATTGGTCAATATGAATCGGTTCGCTCTCAAAAACGGTATTTTCACCAGCACTCATAATAAAAAGATGTGCCCCAAATCCACTCACTTTTTGGCGTACTTCTTGCTGAAAACCAGTCACAACAGCAACAGTAATTAGGTTCACAATCATCGCAAGCGCAATACTTATTATAGAAATACTCACGATAGGTTTAGAAACTTTCTTACCTTGCACTACACTTTTAAGCGTCTTTTTCGATATGAAATATTCAAATGCCAAATTCAATTTTCGACTAAAATACATAAAGCTTTTGTCCTTAAAAAGTATTTTCATTTTTTTGATTGCATCTTGTGCAAATAGCAGTCCGACAGAACAGCAAAAAATCAATGAAGATTCAACAAAAATCAATGTTGAAAATCAGCAAAAACCGATCATCGTCGGTGCAGAACAAATGGATAAATATTTATCCTTCATTAATCGTGGGAAAAGAGTAGGAATTGTTGCTAACCCTTCTTCCATGATACGCAATACACATTTGGTGGATGCTTTGATGGCTTCTCGGGTATTAATTAAAACTGTTTTCTCTCCAGAACATGGGTTTCGAGGAAAAGCAGATGCAGGAGAACATGTAAAAAATGACAAAGACAGTCGCACCGGTTTACCGATTATTTCACTCTATGGAAAGAATAAAAAACCTACGAAGGAACAATTGAAAGATATTGATATCATGCTTTTTGACATTCAAGATGTAGGGGTTCGTTTTTATACATACATCTCCACTTTGCATTATGTGATGGAAGCGTGTGCGGAGAATGATATCCCTGTGATTATTCTCGACCGACCGAATCCAAACGGACATTATGTCGACGGACCTGTTCTTGATTTAAAATTTCAATCCTTTGTTGGTATGCATCCTGTTCCAATTGTTCATGGAATGACTATCGGAGAATATGGACAGATGATCAATGGTGAATATTGGTTGAACGACAGTTTACAATGTGATTTGACTGTAATTCCATGTTTAAACTACACGCACGATACACCTTATTCTTTACCTGTTCCACCGTCACCTAATTTGCGTTCTGATGTTTCAATTCAACTTTATCCAAGTTTATGCTTATTGGAGGCAACAACCGTAACCGTAGGTCGAGGAACTGATGGCCCATTTGAACGGTACGGTCATCCTGATTTCCCGCAAGAAAAGACGGATTTTTCTTTTACTCCTACTTCAGGATACGGGTCTAAACATCCAAAATTTGAGAATAAACAGTGTTATGGTTTTGATTTGAATAAGGAAGAATACCAAAGAATGCATCAATTGGATTTGAGTTTTGTGATGAATTCAAACACTTTGCTTAAGGGGGAATTATTTATTAATCGCTCAAGGTTTTTTAATTTATTGGCTGGGAATGATGTTTTATTGAAGCAATTGGAAGAAGGGTTGAGTGAAGAGGATATTAGAGAATCTTGGCGAGAAGGGTTGAAAGTTTTTTCTCTCAAGAGAGAAAAATATTTGATTTATGAATAGTGTGATGGATGATTTATCACAGCTGTGCGGATGGTGATTGTCGAGTCATATGATTGAGTCGTGATGCATCTTGTCGAGTCGTGATGCATCACGACTGTACAAGTGCATCAGTAATCGTCTTTTTTTTCCAGTTTTTTGGATTATTCCGAATATATCTTTCTATATTAAGATAAGCATTGGGGTGTTTTATAATATGATCATAAAATCTTGGTTGCCATTGAAAATTTTCAATCCCATTTTTTCTAGCATAAGTTGTCACAGCAGATTTGAATCCTCTCATAATTGAGCCAATATTTTTAGATTGGTTTTCAAATTTGCTTATTCTTTTTTCTTTGTTGTATTCATTCTCTCCGATACTAATTATCGCATGAAAATGATCGGGCATTATAATAAATTCTCCCATAGTCAAATTCATGTCTGGGCGAAGTTCAAAAGTTTTTTTCCACTCGTCGTGAGCGATTCTTCCGAATTCCGATAAAATCATTTCTCCATTTTTAATTTCTCCAAATGATTTAATTCTATTTTTTATACAAACGGTTATAAAATAATGCGATGCGGAACCATAATCAAATCCCTTAAGACGTGTTGTGTCTACACGATATCTATTTTTAAATTTCCTTGTCATAATAGTAGTGTTAAGTTATAATTGAAACCAAAAAAGGTATTTCAACTATATTAAGTTAATACAAAATAATTGACAGAAAAAATAATCCTAGATTTTCTTTTCGCAAACCCATATTTTTCGAGTAAACTTTCGTTTCCCCATTTTACTAATGATACAATAATCTGTTATTCTAAATCCTATATTATTGATTAATGTTGTAATATCTATTGTAGATACAATAACTAGTCGATTTGTAATTTTTGCTGTCGACTCAATAATGTTTACGATATCATTGTCTGATGCACTACTAAATAAATTGTAAGGGAGGTCAATAATCGCTGCATCATACCATTTACTTATATCTTTTATATCAGAATGAGAAATCTTTGCTTCGTAGTTGAAATGAGAAAGGTTTTCTCGAGCATTCCTACACACCTTCTCGTTGATGTCACAACCCTCAATGTTATTTCCTGAAAAACAAGCTTCTAACAATATCGTTCCTACACCACAACAAGCGTCTAAAATATTCTTCTCTTTTTTTGCTTTTGAAGCAATATTAACAATCGCTTTGGCAATAGTTGCTCCTATTGAATTACTGTATGAGTGTGGTTTATTTTTGTGTTTACGCCAATCGAAGATGTCTTTTATCAACTCACCAAAATACCAAACGCCTTCGTAATAACATAACGCGTATGTAATTGTTGGACTATAATAATCAGGATCCCCATCAATGCTAAAACCTATATCTTTTAGCTTCCCTAATCTATCTCTATACCCAGTAGTATCACCATCAAAAACGATATATTCAACTTTAAAACCTTCTGCACTTATCTTTTCTTTCTTAACCTCATCAATTAGTGTAGAATAATCTTCAGATAACGAAATTATATCTAGTCTACTTTTAATGAAAGCACTGCTTGAAGGTTCTGTTTTAATATCAGAAAAAAGGACCTTATTTTTTTCCTCCTCATTAAAAATAGATCTTGATTCTAGTTTGCACAACTCATATTCAGGATTGTGATAGGTAAAGGAATAGAGATGCTTTTTATTTTTCATGTTTTTTGTCATTACTCCAATCCAATTCGTAATGTATTGATTAGATTATGTGAATCATTCAAGACCAAATAAGGATATTCAACCTTGCTAAGAAAAAGCCCATTCGGGTTCGCAGGCCATTTCTCTTTGAACTCTTTTTCCTGATTTAAAATTGCCCGGAACTCATCAAGAGTCATCTCTCCCTTCCCTACTTCCAATAAAAAGAAAATACAAATCCGAATCATTCCTCGCAGAAAGCGATTACTGGTAATTGTAAACCTCAACCTTCCGAGTTCCTCATTCACAATCAATTCACAATTACTTATTTGACACAAGGTATTATCATATAAATCCGGCTTCTTGCACAACGCTCTAAAGTCTGTCGTGTTAAAAATAAGCTCTGTCGCAGCTTTCATAAGCACGAAGTCCAACTTCAAATCCTCATAGTGAGAACTGAAATGAAAAAGTACCGGATTTTTATTTAGATGAATGAAATAGTCGTAAGTACGCGCCACTGCATCATGACGACAATGCTGATTTTTATCCACTTCGAGAACTTCAAAAACAGCAATACCAGAAGGTAAGTTCTTATTCATTCTAAATTTCAGATCGAACAAAGGAGCTTCGTCAAGATTGATTTGCATGACGTACTGACTTGCGTGAACACCAGCATCAGTTCTTCCACAGCCATAAATACTTATTCTACTCTTGAAAATACGAAAAAGCACCTTCTCGATTACTTCTTGAACTGTATTCGGGGTGTTATTCTGCCTCTGCCAACCACTAACATCGCTACCATCGAACCCTAAATGTATAAAGTATCTCATCTGTGAATTATAAGGAAATAAGAGAATTGTCTATCATTTTGATAGTCCAAAGTAAAAAGTCAATCGTTTCATTTTCCCATCATATTTGATAAGAACAGAAAACCAGCTTCATTTATATCTTAGCATTTAAGACTTTCTGCTTCATTTCCTCCATGTACACCAACATTCTATCTCTTACTTTTTCGTCAGCAGAAGCAATGATTTTAGCTGCAAGTATTCCAGCATTCTTTGCTCCATCCAAGGCAACTGTTGCTACAGGAATTCCTCCTGGCATCTGAAGAATAGAGAGAATACTGTCCCAACCATCGATAGAATTTCTAGATTTCACAGGTACACCAATCACAGGGAGTGGCGTTAACGAAGCTGTCATTCCCGGAAGATGAGCTGCACCACCTGCTCCTGCAATAATAACTTTCAACCCACGTGTGTGAGCAGATTTAGCATAGTCGAACATTAATTCAGGTGTTCTATGAGCAGAAACAATTTTCACTTCATGTTCAATCCCTAATTCTTTCAGAATATCAATTGCTTCTTGCATGACCGGCATATCCGATGTGCTTCCCATTATAATTCCAACTTCAACCATACTTCGAATTTTTTTACAAATTTAACTAAAAAATAAAATAGCACGAGAAAAATCCCGTGCTATTAAAAATCATCGCTAGAAATCAATTTATACTGATTCTAGAATTTTATATCCTTCTAAGTTATCCTTCCCCCAATTCTCTAACTCATCTTTGCTCCATAATTCTGGAAAGAAAATTCGTCTTTGGTAACGTGGGTGCATATATTTATGCCAATCTGAACCACCAGTTGCTTCAACTTCAACGGGACCACTGTCTAAATATTTTGCTGCTGCGTCATAATGGTGCATTACCCAATCAATGTTAACTGTATGGTCATAATGACGCATCGCATTCACTAAACTCACATCTTTTTGATACGATTCTGGTAATTGTTTGAATTTCGTCCAAAGATTAACAGTATTGTATTCTTTCATCCATTCGATGAGTTCTTTTTTGTATTTCTTTTCGAAATTCACCATTAATTTATTCTTCCCACCTCTTTCTCTGTCTACACCGGCAGCTTGCCAATACATGTTATTGAAAGCATGTTCATAAGGTGTATCTCTATCAATCGTTTTTCTAAATCTAAAATCAATTAAATTAATCAATTCTGTCGAAGCGATTTCAATTTTTCGATATTGAGCCGATTGAAATCCACTTGCAGGTGTTAAAGTGTCTCTAAATTTCATGTATTGTTCCAGTTCCATTCCTTCACCCATAACGTCAAAAGAATCAGAGAGCATGTCAAAATAACGACTGATACGCATCAAATGCATTACGAATTTTTTAGGTTCAATATCTTCGGTAAAAGAGATTTGTTGCATTTCCCAAAGTATCATTTTAAAAAGCAATTCATTGATTTGATGATACATGATAAAAACCATTTCATCTGGCAATTGAGTTCTTTGTGTTTGCAAACCTAATAGAGCATCCACTTGTGCAAAATCCCAATAAGTCATTGGCTCGGCATGTAACAATCCCGATAAATGAACATTAGGATCTTGTCCCATTGCTTCATATTTCTTATCAATTGCCTCTAACAGTTCTTCTCTTGTCATCGTTTTAATTTTTAATGGTTAATCTACAGCTTCCAAAAATATAAAATTCTTTGGGTTAAAAATATGACATCAGTCATTAATTACAGAGTGAATTCTTAGAAAAGAATAGTCTACATTCCTAAGATTCTTTTCAATTCACTGTATGAATTTCGGCTAATTGCAAGGCGTTCTCCATTCGTAAGAATTGCTCGATAACTATTTTTCTCAAAAGATTCAATTCTTGTCAAATGGTTGATATTTAAAATAAAAGAACGATGAATTCTAAAAAACCCGACCTTTTCAAGTGATTTCTCATAATAATTCATCGTTTTCTTCTTGAGGTAAGTTTTATCTTGTGTGTGAATTTTTACGTAATCATCGTAAGCTTCTATGAAAAAAACAGTTGATGTAAGGAGGATTTGAATATTCCCTTTCTCTTTTACAACAATTCTTAAATGTTCATCGGGCTGCTTACTATATATTTCATCTACATTATTTTTATTATTCTCAGAAGTATTCGTCGCTTTCCATTTATCAATTGCTTTTCTAAATCGGTCTTTTGATAATGGTTTCAATAAATAATCTACAGCGGAAGAATCGAATGCTTTAATAGCATATTCATCAAATGCCGTTGTGAAAATAACCCCTGGTTTCACATCAATCAATTCCAACATTTCAAACCCATTTATCTTCGGCATTTGTATGTCTAGGAAAATTAAATCTGGCTGATGTTCTTCAATTGCTTTTACTCCTTCAAACCCGTTACTACATTCTGCGACGATTTCTAAATCATTAAATTCTTCCAAATACTTTTTCACGATAGACCTAGCTAAAGGCTCATCATCAATAATAATAACTTTAGGTTTCATCGCTGTGGGATTTTTAATGTTGCAGTGAAGATACCATTTTCTTCATATATTGATAATAAATTACTCTGGTTGTAAAGAATTAACATTTTCTTACGGATAGAACTTAGCCCATAACCAGTGCCTTTCTTTGCGTTCTGACTTTCCTCATCATGAGGATTTGAGACAGAAATCACCAATTGACTCCCCTGCTTTTCTGCGAGAATATCAATGGTTACCTCATCGAGATTTCCGTACAAACCATATTTTATAGCATTCTCGATGATGGGTTGCAAAATTAATGATGGCACTTGCAATTCTTCACATTCTTTTGGAATTGAAAAATGAACATTCAAACGATCTCCAAAACGAACTTTTTCTATATTTGAATACAATTGAATATGATGTATTTCTTGGCTCAAACTCACTTTTTCTCCTTGATTATCTTTCACAGCACCACGCATAAACTCTGAGAGTAAGTGAATCATTCTTTGCGCTTCTTCAGGGTTAGAAATTGTCAAAGCATTGATTGAATTTAGGCTGTTAAACAAAAAATGAGGTTTAAACTGTTGCGTTAAACTATGGAGTTGAATTCTCCCAGACTCTCTTTCTTTCTCAACAACAAACTTCTGATAGAGTGATTCTTGTTTCTTCTGTTCATCAATCCAAAACACAACATGGAACACCACAAAGAGCAATAAAACAAGGAATGATTTTATCGTCGTTATTTCAGTAATATAAAAAAAGTAATTTTCAGCATTTTCGTAAGAATTTGCAATAATATAATTGAATAGAATTGTCAAAAAAGTAAAAAGAATTATTGTACTTGAATTTTGTAAATCCAACACCTTTTTAGAGTGAAAATTTCGTTGAATAATAAAAATCAATCCCGTAAATAAAATAAGAAAAGTAAAAATTGATAAACTATCCACTAGCGCAGAGGAGAAAGAGAATTTAGTAAGAACACCGAAACTAACGACTGCAAATAATGCAATCGTCAGAAAAACGGATACAAATCGAGAGTTCATCATTTTTATTTAGAAATAATTGACAATTTCAATCCCTCCAAAAATACAGTTCCCTGTTAGAGTTATAACTTTATCCGGATCAATAGAAACATCATCTAGAATTGGTCGTTTATCTTCAATCCCTCCAAAAATGGCAGTTGTTTCTACTTTTACATCCCATGTTGGAGGAATATACAACTTCATTCCTCCAAAAACAATATCAGAACTGATTGTTACAGGCCCTTGGATGTCAGCTTTAATCAGGTTCAACTGAATTCCACCAAAAGCTGTTGTTAAATCTGCACCTTTAAAATCTTTGCTGACGACATTTTTTTTCACGTTTCCAAAAATTGCTGTTGCTTCCACAAAATCTCCCTCCTCTAGATCTTCTTTATCTTTAAAGGAAAAATCTGTTTTCTTTTTTTTTCCAAACACATTCATTGACTTACCAATCATCACAACACCAAAAAGAATGATAAAAATTGGAAACAATAAGCTAACATCTATTAAATCTCTATAATAATCATTGATTATAAAGACAGAACCAATGGTTATCAGCACATATCCCCCAAAGTTTCTAAAATTATGTTTGTATAAAACAATAAATCCAATTGCGATTAGCATAATTCTCCAAGAAAACACCCAACTCGGAATTTCAACACCAATTCTCCTTAGAAGGAATAATACCCCAAATAAGACAATTAATACTCCTGTGAAAATCTTTGCTTCTTGTTGTCTTTTTCTAGACACTCTATTGTTGTTTCTTTTTGACATATTGTTTTGTTTTTAAATTCTTCATCAAATATATTTCAAAGAAAGGGAGCTAAAAAGCACTAATCGGTGAAGCGTACCTATTATTCGGTGAATGGCATCTCGACAAGCTCGACGACCATTAACCGACAAGTTCGATGATCGTTAACCGACAACCGACACTTGATGTCTGACATTTGATACTTGAATCTTGATGTCCGTTTATAAAAAAAGGCTACTCAAATGAGCAGCCTTTTAATACGGGTCTATTTTTTAAAATTAAAGAGTTCCTCTTCTTGCTTGTTCTGCCTCAATTGATTCAAACAAAGCTTTAAAGTTTCCTTTACCAAAAGATTGCGCCCCTTTTCGTTGAATAATTTCAAAGAACAAAGTTGGTCGATCGGTTAATGGTTTAGTAAAAATTTGAAGTAAATACCCTTCATCATCTCTATCCACCATAATTCCATGTTCTTTTAGAATTGCCATATCCTCAGCAATTTCTCCTACACGGTCACCAACAGTATCATAATAAGCTCCTGGAACATATAAGAATTCAACGCCACGCTTTTTCATTTCAGAAACAGTGAAAACGATATCATCTGTAGCGACAGCAATATGTTGAACACCAGCACCACCATAAAAATCGATATACTCTTCAATTTGAGACTTCTTTTTACCTTCAGCTGGTTCATTGATAGGGAACTTAATTCGACCGTTACCATTCGTCATTACTTTTGACATCAACGCAGTAACATCAGTAGAAATATCTTTATCATCGAAAGAAATTAATTGTGCGAACCCCATCACTTCTTTGTAGAATTTACCCCAAACATTCATTTGTCCCCAATCAACATTCCCAACCATGTGGTCAATAAATTTTAATCCACAAGAAGTAGGATTGTAATGTGATTCCCATTTTTCAAACTTTGGCATAAACACACCTTTATAGTTCTTACGCTCCACAAAAATATGTACAGTATCTCCATAAGTATGAATACCTGCTCTAACCACCTCTCCGTCTGCATCTTTTTCGACACGCGGTTCAAAATAGGATTTAGCACCTCTTTTTGTTGTTTCTTCCCAAGATTTTCGAGCATCCTCTACCCAAAGAGCAATTACTTTTACACCATCTCCATGTTTAGTGATGTGATCAAATATTTCTTGATTTTCATCATTTGGCATTGGAGTAGTAAAAATCAATCTAATTTTATCTTGTACAACAACATAAGAAGTCCGATCTTTCATCCCAGTTTCTAAACCAGCATAAGCTAAAGACTGAAAACCAAGTGCTGTTTTATAAAAGTGAGCTGCTTGCTTAGCATTACCTACATAATATTCAACATAATCAGTACCCATGATTGGCAAAAAATCTTCTGCTTCATCAAAAATTTTTTCTAAACCGTAATTAAAATTTTTTACATTTTTCAAATCACTCATAACTAAAATATTTTTTTACAATTAACAGACTTTTAATTAATCTATCAACCATGATTTATAATAATCTTCTACTTGTAAATTCATTGCATCTTCCGTAATCATCACAGGAGAAAAAGGATCAATCATAACAGCCATTTCTTCTGTTTTTTCTTTACCGACACTTCTCTCGATCGCTCCTGGATGAGGTCCGTGAGGGATTCCTCCAGTATGTAAAGTGATTTGTCCTTTATCAATGTTATTTCTACTCATAAAATCACCATCAACGTAATAAAGCAATTCATCAGAATCAATGTTTGAATGATGGTATGGCGCAGGAATAGCTTCTGGATGATAATCGTACATTCTTGGAACAAATGAGCAAACAACAAACCCTGCAGACTCCCATTGTTGGTGAATTGGAGGAGGCAAATGTACTCGTCCAGTTATTGGTTCGAAATCAAAAATTGAAAAAGCATATGGATAATTAAATCCATCCCAACCTACAACATCAAACGGATGATTTTCGTGCGTGTATTCCCATAAAACATCTTGTTTTTTAGACAACACTTTAAATTTCCCTTTTTCATCAAAGGTTTCTAAATTTTCAGGCAATCTAAAATCTCTCTCACAGAATGGAGAATGCTCTAAAAATTGACCATAATTGTTTCTATATCTATCAGGCGTAGTAATAGCAGCTTTTGATTCTATAAAAAGAATTCGATTGTCTTCTGTATCAAAATCAATTTGATACGTTGTTCCTTTTGGTATGATTAGATAATCACCGTATTTAAAGTCAATACTACCATACATTGTTCTTAATTTCCCTGAACCGATATGAATAAAAAGCATCTCATCAGAATCTCCATTTCTATAAAAATAATCTTTTGAGAATGATTTTGGTGCAGCAAGACCGATCTTCATATCATTGTTTACAAAAAGAATTTTTCGGCTATCTAAATAGTCTTCTTCAGGCTTTAATGAGAATCCCTTAAAACTTAAGGCTTTCATATTTTTCTCAACCGCAATCTTCGGTGCCATGTCTTTCACTTTCTTAATCTCGCTAACTACTGTTGGAGGATAAATGTGATAAATTAAAGATGACATTCCTGCGAAACCAGCCGTCCCAAACAATTCTTCTTGATACAAACTACCGTCTTCTTTTTTAAAAGTAGTGTGCCTTTTATGTGGGATTTTTCCCAACTTATGATATCTTGACATATAAAATAAAGTTTAAACTATTCCTAAAAACATTCTTTTATAAAGGACGAATTCAAGAATAATTGATAAAAATAACGATTTAGTGCAATACTACGATTAGATTACTAATTAAAAAATGATATTTCTCACCTTTTCTTCTTTGAAATTGGTTTTTTATGAAATTATCATTCTCTTTGTACTTTCAAAAATTAGAATGATGAGTAAGATATTAGTAATTGGTGCAGGTGGTCAAATTGGAACAGAATTAGTTTTATCACTCCGTGAATTAAAAGGAGACGAACATGTTTTTGCTGCTGACCTGAAAGATGATTGTCCAGAAAAACTAGTTGGTGGTCCATATGTTAAAATGGATGTTCTAGACAAAGAATTTGTACGTAGCTTCATAATCAAGAACAAGATTGATGAAGTCTATCTACTCGCAGCATTGCTCAGTGCTACAGCAGAGAAAAACCCAGCTTTTGCTTGGAAATTAAACATGGAAGGATTATTCACAATTCTCGATCTAGCCAAAGAAAAACATTTGAAAAAAGTTTTTTGGCCAAGTTCAATTGCCGTTTTCGGACCAACAACTCCTCCAGAAAACACTCCACAACTAACAATTATGGAACCTTCAACTGTCTATGGAATTTCTAAATTAGCCGGAGAAAGGTGGTGTGAATACTATGCTAACAACTATGGTGTAGACGTAAGAAGTATTCGTTACCCTGGTCTAATCTCTTACACAAGCTTACCCGGTGGCGGAACAACAGATTATGCTGTAGATATATTCTACCAAGCAAAACTGGGTAATGAGTTTACTTCTTTCCTAAAAGAAGACACAACGTTGCCAATGATGTATATGGAGGATGCTATTCGAGCAACGATTGAATTAATGGAAAGTGATTCTGATAACATAAAGATTCGTTCTTCCTATAATCTTTCTGGCTGCAGCTTCTCTCCAAAAGAATTAACGGAAGAAATTCAGAAATTAATGCCCGAATTTAAAGCTAAATACGTCCCTGATTTCAGACAGGATATTGCAGACACTTGGCCAAGATCAATCGACGATTCTAACGCACGAGTAGATTGGGGTTGGAAAGAAAAATTTTCCACAGAATCTTTGGTAAAAGTGATGTTAAACCACGTAGATGTAAATCTTTTAAAAAACAGTTAAAACATCAATCTACAACACTTTAAACAGCAAAACATACATACTACACCTATTTTATTCATCGATAAAAAAAAGGGGTTTGCCGAAAAATGAAATAAATATTTTGTCAAACGAGAATGAATATGTATTTTCGTTCAAGAACTATTGACACTCTCCATGTTAAAATAATTTAAAAGATGACGCTAAAGAAACTATTATTGCTATTGTTTATTGGATTTTTGTCCTCTACTTTTGCTTTTTCGGCAGATGACCAAGGAGGTGAAACAAATGTTTCTGACAATCAAGGGCGTAAACAAGGTGTGTGGGTTTACTTAGGTAAAGACCGCCCTTCAATGGGTTATCCTGAAGATGGAAAAATTGAAGAAGGCACATATAAGAATGACAGAAGAGAAGGGCTTTGGGTAAAGTATCATCGTGATGGTGTGACCAAAAGATTGGAAGGAACTTATATCAACAATAGACCAAGTGGTCCTTTTATTAAGTACCATGCTAATGGTGAAGTTCGAGAAAAAGGAACTTGGGACAGAAACAAATACAAAGACACTTTAACGCGTGTGTACGAAAATGGAGTGGTTGAATACGAAGCGGTTTACAACAACGAAGGAAAAGAAGAAGGACCTGTTAAGTTTTATTACCCAAATGGGCAAGTTGAATTTGAATTTACATCTATAAATGGAACTCCAACAGGAGAAGCTACTCGCTATTATGAGAATGGAGATGTTAAAGAAATTATCAACTATGGAACAGATGGTTCTGTGATTGAAATTAAACCAGTAGAGCCGGTCAATCCACCTATTACTTCGGAAAATCCTTCAGCTTCACAAGAAAAAGCTCCTAAGGTAGATATCATCAGAACAAAAGGTGCAGAGTTTAAACCAAACGATTATAACAAACTCTTCAATGCTGCTGATGAAATATGGCAAGATGGAGACTTCAGAAATGGTGTACTTTGGGATGGAAAAGTTTACGAGTACGATTCTGATGGAATTTTATTGAAAGTTAAAGTATTCAAAAAAGGTGTGTACCATTCTGACGGACAACTTTAAGACAACCAAAAATATTTATAATTGAAAAGACCCTCTACGGGTCTTTTCTTTTGTCAAACAATCTTATATTTGTTAAATAATTATTTACTACATGAGTATTCTCAAAAAAAATAAAACATTTTCAATTCCAGACTTTACACAGTCACCATGTATTGATAAAGTAGGAGTAGAAGAAAGAGTTGCACGTTTCCAAACAAGAAGCATTAAATCTACCACAAAAATGCAAGGTTTAAAAATGATTCTTAACATGATCGACCTTACAACGCTTGAAGGAAAAGATACTCCTGGAAAAGTGAAACAAATGTGTTTTAAGGCACAACATCTCCATGACGTACATCCTGGTCTGCCAAATGTTGCAGCGGTTTGCGTATATCCATCAATGGTTGAAACGGCAGTTAAAGCAGTTGAAGGATCGGGAGTGAATGTAGCATCTGTTTCTACTGCCTTCCCAAGTGGTCAAGCACCTCTCGATATAAAAATCAGAGACACTAAATTTGCTGTTTCTCAAGGTGCTGATGAAATCGATATGGTCATTTCTCGTGGGAAATTTCTTTCAGGTGAATACAATTATGTTTTTGATGAAATTGCAACTATTAAAGAAGCTTGTGGTAAAGCACGATTAAAAGTCATCCTAGAAACAGGAGAATTAGTCACGTTAGATAATGTTCGACGAGCAAGTGATATTGCAATGTATGCTGGGGCTGATTTTATTAAGACTTCTACTGGAAAAATTCAACCTGCTGCAACTTTACAGGTGACGTATACTATGCTAGAAGCAATTCGTGATTTTAAATTAGCAACAGGAATTCAAATTGGAATGAAACCTGCAGGCGGAATCTCTAATTCTAAACTAGCTCTTCACAACCTCGTAATGGTAAAAGAAGTTCTTGGAGGTGAATGGTTGACCAATGAATGGTTTAGATTTGGTGCAAGCAGCTTAGCTAATGATGTATTGATGCAAATAATGAAAGCTGAAACAGGTATTTACCAATCAGCTGATTATTTCTCTAAAGATTAAACAATGAAAAAGAATAAAAAGATTACGTGGGATTATTCTCCAGCTCCAGAAAGTGCTGCTCATATCAATTTGAAAAAGAAATATGTACTTTACATCGATGGTAAATGGGTTAAACCAAGTTCTGGGAAATATTTCAAAACGATCAATCCTGCAAACAACGAAACACTTGCTGAAATTGCTTATGCGAACGAGAAAGATGTTGACAAAGCTATAAAAGCAGCAAGAAAAGCTTACGATACTGTTTGGTCGAAAACAACACCAAGCGAAAGAGCGAAATACATCTACCGTATTGCTCGATTGATGCAAGAACGAGCAAGAGAATTTGCAGTTATTGAAACATTGGATGCAGGAAAAGTAATCAGAGAATCTCGCGACATTGATATTCCACTCGCTTGCAATCATTTTTTCTACTATGCAGGTTGGGCAGATAAATTAGAATATGCTTTTCCTAATCGAAAAGTTGAACCTGTAGGTGTAGCAGGACAAATTACTCCATGGAATTTCCCGTTACTGATGGCAGCTTGGAAAATTGCTCCAGCTTTAGCTACAGGAAATACGGTGGTATTAAAACCAGCCGAAACAACTCCATTAACTGCTTTAAAATTGGCAGAAATCATTCACGATGCAGGTTTACCTCCTGGTGTTGTTAACATCGTTACTGGTTATGGCGATACAGGCGCTGCCATTGTAGAACACGATGATGTCGATAAAATTGCATTCACAGGCTCTACGAGAGTTGGTAAAATCATTCAAAAAACCATTGCTGGAACAGATAAAAAAGCAACATTAGAATTAGGTGGAAAATCTGCAAATATCATTCTTGAAGATGCTCCACTTGACCAAGCTGTTGAGGGAATTGTAAATGGAATATTCTTTAATCAAGGACATGTTTGTTGTGCTGGTTCTCGATTATTTATTCAAGAGTCTGTTGCAGAAAAAGTCATTGACAAACTAAAACATCGCCTTAACTCATTGATTATTGGTGATCCGATGGATAAAAACACAGATATTGGTGCTGTGAATTCTAAAATGCAGTTAGACTCCATCAATAAATACATCAAAATTGGTTTAGAAGAAGGTGCTACGATGTATCAACCTGAATGTACATTACCGAAAAATGGATATTATTGTCCACCAACTCTATTCACCGATGTTGCTCAATCTAGTACGATTGTTCAAGAAGAGATTTTTGGTCCTGTGTTAACTATCCAAACATTTAGAACCGTTGATGAAGCGATACAAAAAGCAAACAATACACCTTACGGATTAGCCGCTGGAATATGGACGGATAAAGGTTCAAGAATCTTCAATTTAGCAACAAAGTTGAATGCTGGTGTAATTTGGGCAAATACGTACAATAAGTTTGATCCGACTTCCCCTTTTGGTGGATTTAAAGAGAGTGGATTTGGTCGAGAAGGCGGTCTTCACGGATTAAGTGCTTATGTTAAATTAAAATAATGATGGAAAGATTGAACGTTTTAAAAACATATAAGATATATATTGGTGGTAAATTCCCTCGCACAGAGTCTGGAAGATTCTACACGCCATTGAATAAAAAGGGAGAGCAATTGGGGCACATTTGTCTTTCTTCAAGAAAAGATGTTAGAAATTCGGTTGTAGCTGCGCGAAAAGCTTTTGGTGGTTGGTCAGAACGAGCTGCATTTAACCGTGGACAAATTCTTTACCGAATAGCTGAAATGTTAGAAGGTAGAAAGTCACAATTCATAGAAGAACTCATTTTTCAAGGTTCAACAAAAGCGCAAGCAGAGAAAGAAGTTAATTTATCCATTGACAGAATGGTTTATTATGCTGGTTGGTGTGACAAATACACACAAGTTCTCGGAAGTATTAACCCTGTTGCTTCATCACATTTTAATTTTTCAATGCACGTACCTCAAGGAGTGATTGGCGTTATTGCAGAGAATAGCACTTCGCTAATTGGATTAGTTTCATTGGTTGCTCCAATCATTGCCGGTGGAAATACATGTATTGTAGTTGCATCGAAAGAACTTCCACTTTGTGCAATTACATTTGCTGAAGTCTTAAATTCTTCGGACGTACCAGGTGGAGTAGTCAATATTCTAACTGGAGAATCTAAAGAAATGATTAAACCTTTAACCGAACATATGGATGTGAACGGGATGATTTACGGTGGAAGCAACAAAAAAATTGTACAACAATTACGTGAAAGTGCAGCATTAAATTTAAAGCGAATTCAAACTTACGATGAAGATTGGATGAAAGAAGACGCTCAAAATCTTTATATGATCAGTGATTGCCAAGAAGTAAAAACTACATGGCATCCAATTGAAAATATTGGTGGCGCTACGAGTTCATATTAATTCTTTTAATAAGAACCAAAAAGCCTTGAATGTAATGTTCAAGGCTTTCTGTGTATATAATAAATAATTGTTGTCAAATTTAGTGCGATCCTCTTGCCATAAATTCACAAGGAAGTATAAAATGTTCTCCAGGTTTTTTATTTTCTTTAATTCGAGAATACATTCTATCTGCCGTTTGATTAGCAATCTCAATAATTGGTTGCCTGATTGCACTAATTGGTGTTTCCATGTATTCAAATGCAGGATTGTCATCAAAAGAAATTAAACGAACTGATTTTGGCATCTTGATATTTAACTTTCTCAACGTTGCTAAGACAGGATAAGTACATTGATTATTAAATGTAACAATAGAATCTGTTCCTTTATCGATTTGTTCTTTAATTAATTCATCAATTGAAGATTGCTCTTCTGGTAAATCAACATATTCAAATTCTATATTATCTTTCTCACAGGCCAATTTAATTCCTTCAATTCTATCTTGTATCGTTGACACATTGGAAGGAGAAGGAACTAGCGCGCTTATTCTTTTTGGTTTTACAGAAAACGAATGTATTAATTTTTCTGCTTCTTTAATATTATCCACTCCAACAAAATCAGCTTCATGATCACCTGGTCTATCTGTAAAAACAACTGGGATGTGAGTAGAGCGCAAAATCGGAATCAACTCATTAATATTATTACTCGGTGCGATAATCATTCCATCAATACTTCGTTGAATCAATTCATTCATTAGAACTTTCTCTACTTGTATATCGTCATTCGTATTTACAATAAATGTATTATAGCCTTGAGCATACAAATTCTCTTGAATTATTTTACAGATTTCGGCGTAGAATGGATTTGAAATATCGGGCAACACAAGTCCTATGGTTTTGGTTTCACCTTGTCGAAGACTTTTTGCGAAAAAATTTGGAACGTAAGACAATTCAACTGCTTTTGCTTTTACGAGCTCTTGCTTATTTTTACTGATATTAAATTCATCTCCCTTTCCATTCAAAACAAATGAAACGGTTGCTTTTGAGACACCTAATGCTTTAGCAATATCGTTTAGTGAAGTTCTTTTTTCTTTCATATTTCTGAGTAAGTAGTGAAACAAATATACAAAAAAAAGCCATTCAATTTTCGTGAATGACTTTATTTAAAAGGATATAAGGAAATTATGGCAATTTAGAAATCATTGCTTTGAATTCTGTAGTATAAGAATTTCTTCCTTGGCATCCTGAAGCAATTGCTGCAGAATGAAAATGTTCTATTCGATTTCCTGGATCTGGGTGAGTACTTAAAAATTCTGGTGTAGAAGAACCTCCAACAGCTTGGATTTTCTCAAAGAAACCAGCACCACCATCTGCATTGTAATCTGTAGGGCATAAATAGTCGACAGATTTTTGATCTGCCTCTGACTCATGAGAACGAGAGAACTTAAGATTAATTATTCCTGCTGTCAATTGTTTAATCATTGCTTTATCTCCAGCAATAGCATCTAAAAGCATTTGGGTTCCATACATTTTTGTCATTTGACGAGTTGAGTGACGCATATCTGCATGTCCGATTTCATGCGCTAAAACACCTGCAAATTCATCTTCTGAATCTAAAAACTTCAGAATACCAGTATATATATAGATGTATCCACCTGGTGTACAAAAAGCATTCATTGTTTTATCGTCATTGATAATACGTAATCTCCACGTAAAATCATCTTTGTGTAGAACTTGTCCTGAATTAAGAATTTTATCCCGAACTTTGTAAATGTACTGGTACACATCTTATACTGAACAGAATCTAATAACGGATATTCCGTAGGATTCCCATCAATTTCTGCGGCAACATCAGCACCAAACTGTTTGTCTTGAGCAACGGTAAATAAATTAACACCTGTCCCTTTTTTTCCAAACATGCTACATGCGGAAAGAATTAAAGAAAGTGATAAAATTGAATAAAAACTTATCTTCTTCATTTTTAAATGATTTTTGATTAATAAAAAAACACGGTTACAAAAGTAATAAAAGTTCCTAAACACCATCCAATTACGACTTCATTTAATGTATGTTTTTTTAAGTATAAACGAACAGACATTACTGCTCCAGAAACAAGAAAAACAATGGCTAAAACCCACATTTGGTAGTGAGAATGATGTAAAATAAAAGCAAGAATAAACCCGACCATAATTCCAGAAGAAGCAGCATGTAAACTTATTTTTTTCCATTTATTTAAAAAAAAGAAAATACCAGAAACAATTGCTCCAGACAGTGGTAATGAGAAAATATACTGGGGTAGAATCGAGGTTTTACCAGAGAAGTATAAGATTAAAGAATAGAGCATTGCACAGAAAATGAACATAAAAACAATTGGAACCTGTCGTTCTTTTTGGGTATTCATTTCAATTGAATCAATCACCTTGCTTTTATACATCCAATAAAAAACAGCTCCGGGTGCAGCTACTCCAAAAAATATAAACATTTTAAGAATGGCAATTTTACTGGCCTGAGGAATTAAGTAAATACAATATGGTTCAAAAAACTGATGATCAGAAGGCACATACATTACTAATAGTAATGCATAAATAGGCAATGTTAAGGGGTTGAAAACCCAAGAAATGATTTTGGCTAAAACCTCCATTACAGCTCTTTACGCAATCTTGCTACAGGAATATTGAGTTGCTCACGGTATTTAGCAACAGTTCTTCTCGCGATATTGTAATGTTTCTCTTTTAACAGAAGGGCTAATTTCTCATCTGTCAACGGTTTCTTTTTATCTTCGTTATCAACCGCTTCGCTCAAAATTTTCTTTACCTCTCGAGTTGACACTTCCTCTCCGCTATCAGTTGTTAACGATTCTGAGAAAAAGTATTTCAATGAAATAATCCCATTGTCTGTTTGAACATATTTACTATTCGCAACACGAGAAATCGTTGAAATATCAAGATTTACAATCTCTGCAATATCTTTCAAAATCATTGGCCTTAATTTTGTTTCATCACCGGTTAAAAAATACTCCTTCTGGTAATTCATGATGGCGTCCATTGTTAATAATAGTGTATTTTGACGTTGTTTTATTGCATCAATGAACCATTTCGCACCATCCAATTTCTGTTTTACAAATTGTAAAGCTTCTTTATCTGACTTTGAAGGTTTTGCACTTTCAGTATACCTCATTAACATGTTTCGATAAGCGCGACTTACTTTTAATTGAGGTGCATTACGACCGTTGATAGTCAACTGTAATTGACCTTCATTTTCTGTAATTTGAAAATCAGGCGTAATTTGTTGGTAATTGCCCGCCGCTTCTTTCATCGACCCCCCAGGTTTTGGATTTAATTTTACAATTTCTTCAATTGCATCTTTTAAATCACTTTCACTTATTTCAAGTTTTTTTAGAATCTTTTTATAATGCTTTTTCGTAAATTCCTCTAAATGATCTTCTAAAATCTTAAGCGCTGTATATTTAGTGATGTCACCATCCTGTTTCCGCTTCATTTGGATCAACAAGCATTCTCGCAAATCTCGAGCACCAACACCGGCAGGGTCCATATCATGAATTAAGGCTAATATTTCCTCCACGTCTTCTTCCGTCGCAGTAATATTCATTGAAAAAGCTAAATCATCTACAATTGCCTCAACCTCACGGTTGAGGTAACCTGCGTCATCCAAATTACCAACAATAACATCTGCAATTTGAAACTGTTTTTCAGACAATTTCAGCATGTGGAGCTGAGTAACCAACCTTTCATGGAAAGATTTACTGCTTGAAAGAGGAATGACTTTTTCTTCTTCGTCTTTCCCTTTATTATTAACTTGCGTTTTATAATCAGCGTCGTCAGCTAAATAGTCTTCAATATTAAAATCTTCTTCTTCGCGCTCTTCTTCTTGCTCTTCAATCTCTTCCTCTTCAGGTTCCTCTGCGCCTTCTTCCAGTGCAGGATTTTCTTCAATTTCTTGTTTAATTCTAGTATCTAACTCCATTGTTGGCACTTGCAACAATTTCATGAGTTGAATTTGTTGTGGAGACAATCTTTGCTCCATCTTCTGCGATAAATATTGTTTTAATGCCATATGCGTTATTTTAATAGAAAGATACGAAAAAGTACGTAAAAATCATCTCTAAATTTAGAATTCTGCGTTTTGAGGTGTTCTTGGGAAAGGAATTACATCGCGAATATTTGCCATTCCTGTTACAAACATCACCATTCTTTCGAACCCTAAACCAAATCCAGCGTGTGGAACGGTTCCAAATTTACGTGTGTCCAAATACCACCAAAGTTCTTCTTCTTCAATATTGAAATCGGCAATTTTTTTCTTCAAGACATCCATTCTTTCTTCACGTTGAGAACCTCCTACAATTTCGCCAATTCCCGGAAATAAGACATCCATTGCAGCAACTGTTTTACCGTCATCATTTTGGCGCATGTAGAATGCTTTAATTTCTGCAGGGTAATCCGTTAAGATAACGGGACATTTGAATTCTTTCTCCACTAAATATCGTTCATGTTCTGAGTGTAAATCTACACCCCATTCGACTGGGAATTTGAATTTTTTCTTTTTGAACGGTTTAGAATTTCGAAGAACTTCAATGGCTTCAGTGTACGTTAGTCGCTTAAAATCATTTTCAACCACAAATTGAATTCTTTCAATCAATGACAATTCATTGCGTTGATTTTGAGGTTTTGATTGTTGTTCTTTCGCATCTCTGTCATTTAAAAATTGTAAATCATCTTTACAATTATCAAGAATGTATTTCCCGATGTATTTCAAAAAACGTTCTGTTAAATCCATGTTATCTTTCAAATCATTGAAAGCAACCTCTGGTTCAATCATCCAAAATTCTGCAAGATGTCGAGATGTGTTTGAATTCTCCGCTCTAAATGTTGGTCCAAATGTATATACTTGACCCAAAGCCAAAGCAGCTAACTCCGCTTCTAATTGTCCAGAAACAGTTAAGTTCACTTTCTTTCCGAAGAAATCTTCCTTAAAATTAATGTTACCTTCTTCATTCTTTGGTAAATTCTCCATGTCGAGATTTGTCACATGAAACGTTTCTCCGGCGCCTTCAGCATCAGAAGCGGTAATGATTGGCGTATGAAGATAATAACAACCTTCATCGTTGAAGAATTTATGAATTGCATAAGAAACTGCATGTCTAATTCTGAAAACCGCACCAACAGTATTTGTTCTAAAACGCAGATGTGCTTGTTCTCTTAAAAATTCTAAGCTATGCTTTTTGGGTTGCATCACTGTTTTTTGAACATCATCAGGATTAGCATCGCCAATTATTTCAACTGATTCTACTTTAATTTCAACCGCTTGACCTTTCCCTTGAGACTCGACCAATTCTCCAATTACTGCCACAGAAGACGCTGTAGTTATTCTTTTCAATAGAGATTCATCAAAATTCTCAAACTCTACTACAGCTTGAATGTTATTTATTGTTGAACCATCATTGATGGATATAAAACGATTGGCACGAAATGACCTTACCCATCCTTTTACCAATACTTTCTCACCTATTTTTGGAGCGTTTAAAATCGCTGCTATTTTCTCTCTTTTCATAGAATACTAATAATAAGTTTCAAAAATAATAAGAATGAATGATTAATGGTGAAAAAAAACAAAAAAGCCTCAATCATTGGGTATTGATTGAGGCTTTCTTTTGGGTACTAAAATTCTATTCGAAGGAATCTGTGCTGTTGTTATTTACTTTTAGTTTATCGTTACCCGTTGAAATAACTTTAAATTCAGTTCTTCTGTTTTTAGAATGTTCTTCTTCTGAACAGTCTGATTTTACTCGACCTTCACATTCACAACCATTTAATAGTTTTGATTCACCATATCCTTTTCCATAAATTCTTTCTGGGTTTGTGATTCTATCTTTTATGTATTTAGCTGAAGCTTTTGCTCTTCGATCCGACAGTTTTCTATTGTATGCAATCGAACCTCTACAATCTGTATGTGCTCCTAACTCAATAACTAAACCTGGATATTGATTCATCACTTCCACTATTTTATCCAATTCGATTGCCGCGTCTGGGCGAATATTGTACTTATTCAAATCAAAATTAATCGGATTAATTTCAATCATTTCAGATAAATCCGTCACTTCTGGATCCATTGCTAAATTCAGTTTTGCATGAACATCATACTGCCCCTCACGGTCAAATTCAGTATTATAAGTAACTGTTTTAGAAAAATATCCATCTTTTTCTAATGTTAAATTGTAACTCCCCCTATCGTTGAGCTTTTTATCCATGAGTGCTTTTCGTAAATCACCCGAAGCTTCCGTTGTATATTCTTCTGAAACGCCTGTCATATTATCCAATAAAGTTACCTTTACACCTTCTAACGGAAGTCCTGTTTTTGTATCAGTAATTAAAGCATATAAAGACAGTCCAGGATCTTTCTCCAATAATAAATCTTGTTCAATTACCTCAATATTTGGATCTAAATCTTTCGTTGTAACTGTTCTAATATCATCGAAATAATCCGTTTGTTTTGCGCGAACAGTATAATTCTTATCTTCTTCTAAATCTAAAGAATAGGATGCATCAGCACCAGATTGTGTTGTTGCAACAACATTCCCTTCTTCATCTACTAACTCAACTAAAGAATTTGGTAGCAACTCATTCGTTCTTGAGTCAGCCACTAGACCTTTTAGCATTAGGTTAACTTTAATTGGACGTAGTAATGTTACCGAATAAATGTCATCATCTCCTCGCCCTTCAGAGCGGTTAGAAGACACATAACCTGTTTTATTGTCTGGGTTTAAAATTAATGCAAAATCATCTTTAGGACCATTCACCGGTTTCCCCAAATTAATCATTTTCTTAAAAGCACCATCTTTATTGAACACAACTGCAAAAACATCTAAGCCACCAAGACCTAAATGACCGTCAGAAGAAAGAAACAGAGTAGAATCTTCACTCATCCATGGAAACATTTCTTGCCCTTCACTATTAATTTCAGCACCTAAATTAGTCACCTGACCCAAAGAACCATCAGGCTTTAATTCTACTTTATAAATATCCGCTCCACCATAACCGCCTGGCATATCTGATGAGAAAATCAAGAACTTTTCATCTGGACTTAATGTTGGGTGTCCTACTGAGTAATGTGTAGAACTTATCGTCAATTCTTTTTCATCAACCCAATTACCTTCATCATCAATAGATGCAGAGTACATTTTTAAGTTTTGGATACCTTTATCATCACTTCTATCCTTTCTTTTACTAATGTTATTTCGTGTAAAGAAAACAGTTTTACCATCTTTGCTAAAACACAATGGTCCTTCGTGGTAAATTTTATTGGTCTTTTTAGAATGATAAGATGCGTTTTCAATTTCATTATCATCCCCAATCTCAGCTTCATAAACATCTAAAAATGTCTTATTATTCCATGAATGATAGCGTTGAACGGCTATTTTCTTAACTCTATTTGAAACAAAGTAAATCTTATCTCCATTTTTATATCCACCAAATTCTGTCTCTGGAGTATTGATTTTCAATTTACCTATTTTAAAATAAGGATCTTGTGAATGAATACGATGAATGTAATTTGTATTCTCAATAAATTCTTTAGAACGACTATCCGAAGGATTCATCTGGTTGTATTTCTTCATCCATTTATCGCTTTCACTGTACTTCTTATTTTCTTTTAAAGCCTGTGCATATTGATAAACATCTTTGTTTTCAACTTGATCAGAATTAATCATTTCAGAATAATACTTTTCAGCTAACTCTGTTTCTCCCATTTGGAAATAACAATCTGCAAGTTTTGCTTTTAATTGTGGAGAATCAACCTCTGAGCCTATTAAATCTTTGTATAACTCTGCTGCTTCATGATAAGCTATTTTTGAATGATAATTATCTGCTTTTTTTAATTTTCCACTTTGAGCAGTTAATGTAAAGGCAAATAATAAAGCGGATAATGTAAGAATGAAATTTTTCATTGTTCTCATATAAAATCTTTGTAAAACTTTTATTTAAAAATATCTAGGTGAACGAAGTCCTTTTTTCTTAAAGACAAAGTCATAAGAAAGCATAGCTTCGTAACTACCATTGTTATACCCAGCCAATTTGGTTATCGTCTGATCATAGGCAAAACCTGCTTTAAACTGTGGAGTAACCTGATATTGAATAAAAGCACCAAAACTATCCCCCCATCGATTCATAATACCTAACCACAATTTCTCTCTATAAATAAACGCAGCACTCAAATCAATCGACATCGGCGCACCTTCTGTAACCTTTAACTGAGTGGTTGGTCGTATTTTCCACTTCTCAGCAATATCAAAAACACCACCTCCAATTAGAAAATAATGTCTTTGCTCACGTGCTGAATTCGTTTTATCATAACTTCCTTGTAAAATTTTTGGGGTACTCACTCCAACAAACCATTTTGGTGTGTGATAGTAAATACCTGCACCAAAATTTGGTAAAATTTGGTTTCGTGCAGCAGAAAGTAAACTTGGATCATCCGACTGAGTTGTTGTCAGTTCACTTGTTCTGGAATTTATAATATTAATTCCACCTTTCACACCAAAAGCTAGCTTTCCATTCGAATTTTTAAATTTCAACGTATAGGAAAAATCACCATAAATCATTGTTTGATTAATCGGGCCGATAACATCATTCACTGCAGTTATCCCTACACCTATACTTTCGTAGCTTAAAGGTGAATGCAAGCTAAACGTTGTTGACCTTGGTCGACCATCTATCCCAACCCATTGTTCTCTATGAATTGCTGTAGCATTTAACATCCCTCTAGACCCAGCATAAGCAGGATTCACAAATAATGTATTGTCAAAATATTGAGTAAAATGAGCTTCTTGCTGAGCTGACGAATTTAACGCCAACCCAACGAACAAAACTGTTAATAATTGTTTTATATTTTTCATCTTTTAATTATTTGGATGATTTTTTATCGTTTTAAATAAACATACCCTTGGAAGATGCCTTTCTTTCCTATGGATTCATCTTTTGTATCTAAGATATAGAAGTATGTTCCGGTAGGTAATTCATCACCTGAAACTTGAATTCCAACATTCATTCTTCCATCCCATTCGTTGTTATATGGAGATGTTTCATAAACTTTATTCCCCCATCTATTGAAAATAATAATTGTATTTCCTGGGTAATTCTCTATTCCTTCGATAACAAATAAATCATTGTGCCCATCCCCATCAGGCGTAAATCCTTCAGGTATCATTAATCCACAATTAAATGGACTACAAGGGTCATTCGGGTCTGAAGGACCACTTGGCACACCTGGGGTATTTGGATCGTCATTCCCTGTAGTTTCTTCACAATCTGTTAATCCGTCACCATCAGAGTCCGTATCAATTAGACCTATCGGATCACAAGGATCATTTGGATTCGTTAAACCAATTGGCACATCAGGCGTACTTGGATCATCGATTCCTGTTAATTCTTCACAGTCTGTCAATCCATCACCATCAGAATCCGTAGCATCAACGCCTATTGGACTACATGGGTCAAAAGGATTAGAACCATTAATGATTTCGAGAGAGTCTATAATTCCGTCTCCATCACAATCATTTCCTGAAAGAACAGGCAATGTCACATCGGCAACAATATAATCGCATGGGTCGTTCGGTAAAGTACCGTTAATGATTTCTAGTGAATCTGTTACTCCGTCACCATCACAATCAACTCCTGCAATATTTGGTAAAGTCACATCTGCAACATTGTAATCACATGGATCGTTTGGTAAAGTACCGTTA
>JAJRQQ010000095.1 GCA_024280155.1 Bacteroidota bacterium | reverse complement strand
AAGGAAGTGAAATTAATGATGGACCCGAATGCAGATCCTTATGCAGTACCTGCAGATGGAGTTGTAGAAGAACCTCAACGATTTGGAGCAAAAGATGTAACGGACTTAACTTGGAAAAATCTAATGGACAGTTACACGTGTACAGAATGTGGTCGTTGTACCTCTTCTTGTCCAGCGAATATCACGGGTAAATTACTTTCTCCTCGAAAAATCATGATGGCTACGAGAGATCGTTTGGTTGAAGTTGGTGATAATAAACGTAAACACGGTGCTGATTACGAAGATGGAAAGAGTCTATTGGGTGATTATATTACAGAAGAAGAATTATGGGCATGCACATCTTGTAACGCATGTGTGCAAGAATGTCCTGTGAATATAGATCCACTTTCAATTATTGTTGATTTAAGAAGATATTTAGTGATGGAAGAATCAAAAGTACCCACAGAATTGACTGGAATGTTGACGAATATTGAGAATAATGGTGCGCCATGGCAATTCAGTCCGAATGATCGTTTAAATTGGGCAAATGAAGATTAAACTTAAAAATACAGAAGAAAATGGTCAATTGGTTTCGCCAGTTTTAAAAGATGGTGTGAAAAATTTTCTCATTGACATTGATGGAACAATTTGCGAAGACATTCCAAATGAAGAACCTGAAAGAATGAAGGATGCTGAAATTTATCCTAATACGGTTGAGACAATCAATAAATGGTTCGACGAAGGACATATCATAACTTTTTTCACTTCTCGCGTTGAAGAACATCGTGAAGTAACTGAAAAATGGTTAAATAAACATGGTTTTAAATACCACGGATTGTTAATGGGAAAACCGAGAGGTGGTAATTATCATTGGATTGATAATCATATTGTGCGAGCAACAAGATACAAAGGAACATTCTCAGAATTGGAAACAGTTCAAGCAGAAGTTCAAGTTTTGAAAGAAGAAAATTAAGAAATATGAGTTTAGTTGTACCAACAATGGCTGAAATGATGGCCAAGGGAGAATCACCAGATATTCTTTTCTGGGTAGGTTGTGCTGGAAGTTTTGATGATAGAGCAAAGAAAATCACAAAGGCAATCGTTAAAATTCTAAACGAATGTAAAGTGAACTTTGCTGTTTTAGGAGCAGAAGAAAGTTGTACAGGTGATCCTGCTAAAAGAGCAGGAAATGAATTTACTTTCCAAATGCAAGCAATGATGAACATTCAAGTGTTGGATGGTTACGAAGTTAAGAAAATCGTAACTGCTTGTCCACATTGTATGAATACTTTAAAAAATGAATACCCTGAACTCGGAGGTAATTATGAAGTGATTCATCATACACAATTGATTCAAGAGCTCATCAATCAAGGGAAATTAACATTGAAAGATGGAGGGACATTTAAAGGTAAGAAAATTACTTTTCATGATCCATGCTATTTAGGTCGAGCAAATAATATTTTTGAAGCACCTCGTGATTTAATTGAAAAATTAGACAGTGAACTCGTTGAAATGAAACGTTGTAAAACAAACGGTTTATGTTGTGGTGCAGGTGGTGCTCAAATGTTTAAAGAAGCTGAGAAAGGCGATAAAGAAATCTTTGTAGAAAGAACTGAAGAAGCTTTAGAAACAAAAGCTGAAATTATTGCAACAGGTTGTCCGTTTTGTAACACTATGATGACGGATGGTGTGAAAAACTTTGAGAAAGAGTCGTCAGTAGAAGTTTTAGACGTTGCAGAATTAATTGCTCAAGCAGCCGATTTATAATGGAAAAATTACCAAAATCAAGTAATGTTTGGTTGTACCAAGCAGATAGAGAACTCACTGCAAATGAAATTTCATACCTTGAGAAAGAACTCAATGTTTTTATTCGAGAATGGGCAACCCATGGCACACAATTGTATGGGGCTTTTGAAGTGAAACACAATCGTTTTTTGATTCTGGCTGTAGATGAAAATAAAGTGCCTACATCAGGTTGCTCCATCGATACTTCTGTGCATAAAATGAAAGAAATAGGAGCAAAAATTAATGTAGATTTCTTTAATCGACTGAATGTTTTTATTTCTAAAGAGAATGAATGGAAAAAAGTACATATTTCTGATTTGAAAGAATATCCTGAATGGACTTTTTACAACCCAATGATTAAAACATTGGATGATTTATCAAATTCTTGGGAAATTAAAGTGAAGGATTCTCCTTTCGCTTAGAACTTTTTGTTTTAAAACGATATCCACCGATTAATCTCGCATTGAAAAAACTTTGATTGTATTGTAATGACTGTATTTTTACAGATCGAAGATTGTAGTTTCCTTCAATAAAAATGAAGTAATCGGATACATTGTATCCGTAACTTAATCTGAAGTCAAAACGAGGAGCAAGTCCTGTAAATGAACGACTCACCTTATCTTTAATATAATACGAACTTTGGAAAGCAACACCAACTCCCCCGAATGCAGAATATTGCCAGTTTTTAAAACGATTTACGAAAGCATAACCAGGAATAAAAGCGAGTTCAATTACTCCCATAGAATTAGCATTCATACGATCTGTAGAGTCACTCAATGCAGAAGGAATGATAGATTCTGACTTATTGTTTATATTAAAAGCATTAATTGAGTTTTTAAAATAAATGGTTTGGGCAAATCTTTTATAATTCCCAACACGACCAAGTACCGCATGCATATCAAATTTTTTTGAGATAAAATACCAAACATCAATTTCTATGCTGCTGGAAGATAAATTTGGGTAAATACCATTGGGTTGAAAAGAAGTCAAACTATCATTCCATTCATATTCATTTTTTAAATAGAAGCCTCGGTATGATCTCAAACCAGCATAATAGTAGATTTGTTTGTATGTACCACGTAATTTTAAATCAAAATATTTAGAATTGCCAAATTTAGAAGTAGATTTTAAATTACCTGGCAAAGCAAAACCTAAATGTATAGCAAACCATTTATAGGAAAATCCAACACCAAGAATTGTTTTGATATTGTGTTTAAAATGGAGTTTATTTACACCTAAGTTAAAATTATCCTGCAATGTGAAATGTGATGAATTTGAGCCAATATCAGCGTAAGCCACAATCCGATCTTTGTATGAATTAAAAGGAATAGTGTCAATTTCTTGTGAGAAAGAAAAACGAGAGAATAGAATAAATAAAAAGACTATTTTTTTCACTCTTCAAAAATAAGCATAAGTTTTGAAAAAAGGTTGATGAAGTCAAACTCTATTTATTGTATTTTTGTAAAAAAGTCATTAATGGCTAAATATATTCTCTTATTTTTTTTATTTCTGAGTTTAACAACTTTCTCTCAGGATTTAAGGATAAATACCAGTATAAATTATTGGTTCTCTAATCATTTTGGAGCTAAGATGCAGGCTGAATTAATCTCTACAATTAAAGATGTTTCTATTTTTGCTTCTTTTGGAACATCAGGGAGTGGAGTGGGCGTATCAACTTCTTCGTCTTTTTACCAGTTTAATTTTGGTGGAGGATTGATGTTTCGGTTGACTTCAAAATATTAGATACCTTATAAAAAAACGGACAATGTTCAATTGTCCGTTTTTTTAATACTTATTCTAAAGTGCATCAATAAACTGTTCCAATTTTGCTTTTATTTCTGCCGCAATACCTCCTAAACTTTCATTTTCTACAGATTGCATAGATGCCATTGGGTCAACCGCAGTAACCTCAATTTTCCCTGGTTCTCGTTCTTGAAGAATAACATTACAAGGTAACATTGTACCTATTTTATTTTCAGCTTGAACAGCTTGATAGGCATATTTTGGATTGCAAGCTCCTAGGATGGTGTAGTTATACATGTCAACATCCAATTTCTTCTTCATTGTAGCAGAAAAATCTATTGTTGTAAGAACACCAAATCCTTCTTTTTTTAATTCTTCGGTTGCTTTTTCTATTGCTTGAGGAAAAGATAACCCTTCGATTGTTTTTGAAATATAATAGCTCATAATTGTATTT
>JAJRQQ010000094.1 GCA_024280155.1 Bacteroidota bacterium | reverse complement strand
ATCACAATAATTGCACAAAAGTGCTCCGTCATTGTGTTTGCAAAACACTTCTTTTGTAGGAATTATTGATTTTCATCAGAGCGCGTGGAAGCATTGTTTCGACTTGATTTTTTCTTTCTTTTTCATCAAGGAAAAAGGAAACAATAAAATCTGTATTTTTATCGGACACTAATTAAAAATTGTAAAAATCAAGGATTTTATAATCTCATTACCAACATTCTTTTGTTTATTGAATTCTAAAAATTGTAAAATTCAACTGCATTATTTTCGTTTCTTCGTATTATGAAACAAATCGCTCAAAAATATTTCATTCTTCTTATATTTATCTACGCAGGGACAAGTGCGCAAGCCCAAAACCCAAAACTTGATAAGTTAGAAATGCTTTTTGCACAGAAACATTATCGAAAAGTATATCGAAAAGCGAATCGATTATTGGATAATCCAGAGTATGATTTTTCTGTCATACCGACTTATTACAGAAGTGTCAGTTTACTACAATTAGCACAGAATGAGTATTGGTTTTCAAAACATCCAGAAGCGATTAATGAAGCAAAAAACGGATTGCTTTTAGTGAAGAATTCCGCGAAAGGGAAGGCTATTTTTTCTGCTCATAAAAACGAATTGTCTTGGTTGAAGGAAGATTTAACGTCTTGGGCATCTGATTTAAAAAGACAGAAAAATGAACAAGGATTTTCAGATGTACAGAAATTGTTGAGTGCAGTTTTTGAAGGAATAATCATTGAAGAAGAAGTGGTTGAAGAAAGTGAGAATTCAGCAATAACTGATTCAGAAGAAGAAACGGCAACAGATGAACGCTCTAAAATAGTCGTTTCTGCAGAAAAACATCTTGGAACTCCTTATGTTTGGGCAGGTTCATCACCAAGTGGATTCGATTGCAGTGGTTTTACAAGTTACGTCTTACAAGAATTTGGTGTTCAATTACCACGTCGAGCAGAGGACCAACATAAAATGGCAAAGAAAATAAAGCGAAGAGAAGTGCAAAAAGGTGATTTAATCTTTTTTAAAAACGGAGGTTCTATTTCTCACGTTGGAATTGTTGTTTCGGAGAAAGGAGAAGCAATCGTTATGATACATGCAAGCTCAAGTAGAGGAATCATTGAAACAAATGTTGACGATTCTGAATATTGGTCAAAAAGATTGTATTCTTTTGGAAGAGTGGTGAACTAAGTTTTCTTAAAAGCAGCGATTATCCCTATAAAACTGCTAAAAATCAGTAAGAAGAAAAAAAGAGTATAAACCCACGATTGACTGATTCTAAATAGAAAAATAAGTTCTAATAATAGAAAAGGACTTGCTGAAAAAAGTAAAAATGGTTTCGCCAAGTTTCTTAGTTGATTTAGAAAAGTAATCATTAGTAATAATGTACTCAAAGACGCTAAATAGTGCCAGTTTTTTGGAATCAAGGGAGGATTGTAAAAGAAAAGAAAGGAAATTAAGATAATTGCTCCCCCAATAAGAAGCGAAATAAACGTTGTTTTTTGAATTGAATAATTTATCACAATCAAAATAAGTGCAAGTATCGAGAAGAAGCTTGCAATGATTAATGGTGAATGATTGAGAATCATATTCATACTTCGAAGATAGTGAAAAATTAATTGATTGTATGAATTGCTATAACTTATGAGGAATTTATACGGAGAATATTAAATGCTACAATAGCACCAGCTTCCCCCTTTGGAGGGGGACCGAGGGGGAGGATATAATCAACCTAAAAAGAGAATTATTATAAATAAGAACTTCTCATAATTCAAATAATTTTAAGTCAGAAAAAAATTCCTTTTGGAGGGGGACCGAGGGGGAGGACACTAATGGTGGCTATTTTTCGTGTAATTTTTAAAGTCTTCCTCTTTACGAAAAAAACACCCTCACAAATTAATGCAAGGGTGCCTTATTTCTTTTTATGAATTAAACCAATTCTTCGTCCTCTGATTTTCTAAATAGTATATCATTTCCTTCAGCTTCCATGACTATAGTATCTTCGATACTCACGTCGCCGCTGAGAATTGATTTTGACAACTCATTGAGTACATATTTCTGAATCACTCGTTTTATAGGTCGTGCACCAAAGAATGGATCATAACCTTTCTCCGAAATCCAATCAAAAGCACTGTCTTTCACAATTAACGTGATGTCTTTTTCTTTCAAGATTTTCTTCAAGTTGTTTAACTGAATGGTGACAATATCCTTAACATCTTTTCGAGTCAATGGTAAGAATAAAATCGTTTCATCTATTCTGTTCAAGAACTCAGGGCGAATCGTTTGTTTCAATAATTCAATCACTTCGTCTCGAACAACAGGAGCGATTTCATTGTATTTGTCTTCATCTGTTTTTTCAAATCGATCATGAATAATATCTGACCCCATGTTGGAAGTCATAATGATAATCGTATTCTTAAAGTTCACCGTTCTTCCTTTGTTGTCTGTCAAACGTCCATCATCTAGAACTTGCAAAAGAACGTTGAATACATCAGGATGTGCTTTCTCAATCTCATCGAATAAAACAATCGAGTAGGGCTTTCTACGAACAGCTTCTGTTAATTGCCCACCTTCATCATAACCAACGTATCCCGGAGGCGCACCAACTAAACGACTGACAGAATGTTTTTCTTGATATTCACTCATGTCAATACGTGTCATTGAATTTTCATCGTTAAAAAGATAGTCAGCCAATGTTTTTGCAAGTTCTGTCTTACCAACGCCTGTTGTTCCGAGGAAGATGAATGAACCAATCGGTTTTTTATCATCTTGCAATCCTGCACGAGAACGGCGAATCGCATCTGAAATCGCTGTAATTGCCTCTTTTTGTCCAACCACACGTTTTGAAAGTTCCTCTTCGAGTTTGAGTAATTTTACACGTTCGCTTTCAATCATTTTACTTACAGGGATACCTGTCCATTTCGAAACGACTTCGGCAATTTCTTCAGCATCCACTTCTTCCTTAATCATTTTTGATTCAGACTGTTTTTCAGCCAATTCAGCTTTGAAACGTTCTAAATCTTCCTCTGCTTTTTGAATTTTACCGTAGCGAATTTCGGCGACTTTACCATAATCTCCAGCACGTTCTGCTTGGTCTGCTTCTAATTTGAAATTTTCAATATCTTCTTTGGCAGTTTGAATAGCATCTACAATATCTTTCTCAGCTTGCCATTTTGCCATAAAAGCATCACGTTGCTCGGAAAGATTAGCCAATTCTTCTTGAATTACAGAAAGCTTTTTCTTATCATTCTCTCGTTTGATTGCCTCACGCTCAATTTCTAATTGCATGATTTTCCGTTCAATTTCATCCAATTCTTCTGGTTTTGAATTGATCTCCATTCTGATTTTGGATGCTGCTTCATCAATTAAATCAATGGCTTTATCGGGTAACTGACGCTCAGTAATGTAACGCATCGATAATTCAACAGCACTGATAATTGCTGCATCTTTAATCAATACTTTGTGGTGATTCTCATATTTTTCTTTGATACCTCTGAGAATGGAAACGGCATCTTCAAAAGAAGGTTCATCGACCATCACTGTTTGGAATCTTCGCACCAATGCTTTGTCTTTCTCAAAGTATTTTTGGTATTCATCCAACGTTGTTGCACCAACAGCTCTTAATTCTCCACGTGCTAATGCAGGTTTTAAAATGTTTGCAGCATCCATTGCTCCATCGCCTCCACCAGCACCAATAAGTGTGTGAATTTCATCAATAAATAAGATGATTTCTCCATCGGCTTTGGTAACTTCTTTGATAACAGCTTTTAATCGTTCTTCAAATTCTCCTTTGTATTTTGCGCCGGCAATCAATGCACCCATATCGAGAGAATAAACGATTTTAGATTTCAAATTCTCAGGGACATCTCCTTCAATAATTCTGTGTGCAATTCCTTCTGCAATTGCAGTTTTACCTACACCAGGTTCACCGATGAGAATAGGATTATTTTTCGTTCTTCTTGTTAAAATCTGTAAAACACGTCTAATTTCTTCGTCTCGACCAATAACAGGATCTAATTTCCCGCTTTTAGCCAATTCGTTTAAATTCTTCGCGTACTTTTCCAATGATTTGTATGTTGCTTCCTGATTGTTGGAAGTTACATTTTCTCCATTTCTTAAGTTCATAATATTCTTTTTTAAATCTTTTTTATTTAAACCTGCGTCTTTCAATAAGCTTCCAATAGCATCTTTTGATTCGAGCATACTATAAAGTAAAATCTCAATGGATACAAATTCATCGTTGAATTCTTTCATCTTTTCAAATGAATTATTCAAAACAGAATTCATGTTCGATGATAAGTAAATTTGTCCACCAGTTACTTTTGGGTAGCTTTCAACAATACGATTAGTTGCAGCTGAAATAGCATCGATATTTGCTCCGGCTTCTTTAATTAGAAAAGGAACAACATCTTTATCATCCTCCAAAATAGCTTTTAGCACATGTCCGGTTTCAATACTTTGATGTGTATTGGCTTGGGCAATTTGCTGCGCCTTTTGAAGAATTTCTTGGGTTTTTATGGTTAATTTTTCTATGTTCATTTTAGTTTCTTTTTTTGTTTTCCTAATGTCAATTATTAATCCAAATGAGAATTTAATGTGTATAACTGTAAAAATGTCAGTCAGATTTGTTTTACGTGTCAAATTGTCTGAAAATGATGGTTTTATGGAGTTGTTAACATAAAAAATGACAGTTATCAACAAATTATGTAACCAAACGTATTTAACTGCGTAATAATCAACCACAACAGAACGACTAAAATGAAATTATTTATCTCATCTGTATTTATTCTTGCTTTTGTCTCATTGGCGACAGCAAGTGATCATAAGATTTCTAGGGAAGAGTATATCTCGACTTGGAGTGAAGAAGCAGTTCATCAAATGGTTGAATTTGGAATTCCTGCTTCAATAACAATGGCGCAAGCAATTTTAGAAAGTGGAAGTGGAAATTCTCCGTTAGCTAAAAAAGGAAATAATCATTTTGGAATTAAATGTCACGGTTGGAAAGGAAAGTCGATGAAAGTCGATGATGACAAAAAGAAAGAATGTTTTCGAGTGTACAATGATGCAGGTGAATCTTATAAAGACCACAGTCTGTTTTTACAAAATGGCCAACGTTATGCATTCTTATTTAGTTATCAAAAAACAGATTATAAGTCGTGGGCGAAAGGATTAAAAAAAGCAGGATATGCAACCAATCCAAAATACCCTCAGTTATTGATTAAAATTATTGAGGAGAATGATTTGGATGAATTGGATCGTTTAAGTGAGCCAATGTTTGACCCTCAGCCAACTATTGCTGTGAAAAAACAAAAAAGCAAAACTCAAAAAAAAGAAACAGAATATAATTCTCGCGTTAAAAAACACAAAGCAGGTGTGAAATACATTGTAGCGAAGGAAGGAGATACTTATTTTTCTATCGCTAATGCTTTTGGCTTAACGTTAAATCAATTGTATCGTTATAATGATGTGTCTTCTTCGAAAGACGTTTTAGAGAAAGGTGATTTCATTTTTATTCAGAAGAAAAAAAGAAATAAACTCTTTAAGAAAGAAGAAATAACTGTTCAACGTGATATGACATTGGAAGAATTATCGCAATTGTATGCAGTAAATGCAAAAACAATTCGTCGATTAAATGCTTTGACCCAAGATGAAGTTATTCTTCAGAAAGGGCAAAAGGTTACCCTCCGTTAATTTGGAGGTTTTAGTTTGTTGTTGTAAAAGGTCTCGAGAAATTGGGGCCTTTTTTTATAAGAACACGTTAGGTTATTGTGTTGTTTTGTACAAAAATGAATATTACGAATATTACGAATATTGCGGTGTTTTGGTGTCCGCTAAATTTATGAATGCACTTTTAGTTCTTCGTAAACTTTTTTATTTGTTGCAATGATTTTTAATTCTTTACTTTTTTCCATTGCCGAAAAAAGTAACAAAAAAGTCTAGTGCTGTCATAAATTTAACGACCAAAATCATCCTCAATTCTAATTTAAACAAAACTCGTCGTACCTCCTCAAACAGTTGTTTAAATTTACGAATTTTGCGGTGTTTTGGTGCCCGCTAAATTTATGAATGCACTTTTAGTTCTTCGTAATTTTTTTATTTATTGCTATGATTTTTAATTCTTTACTTTTTTCCATTGCCGAAAAAAGTAACAAAAAAGTCTAGTGCTGTCATAAAATTAACGACCAAAATCATCCTCAATTCTAATTGAAACAAAACTCGTCGTACCTCCTCAAACAGTTGTTTAAATTGACGAATTTTGCGGTGTTTTGGTGCCCACTAAATTTATGAATGCACTTTTTAGTTCTTCGTAACTTTTTATTTATTGTAATGATTTTTACATCGACTACGCTCAGTATAAATTCCTTTCTTTTTCATCAAGGAAAAAGAAAACAACAAATTAAATTTAACCGTACAATTCTAACGAATCATTTTCTGAAATAAAAAAATCTAGAAATCGACATCAAGTTTTTATCTTTACCACATGAAAAGAGAAATTATCCTTACTGAAGGCGGTTCAAATAGCATTTATCTTCCGGAAATGGATGAAACATATCATTCTACTCATGGTTCTATTCAAGAAGCACAATATGTATTTTTAAAGAATGGAATACATCGAGTTTTTTCTTCTGAGCTTTCAGTTTTTGAGGTTGGATTTGGAACTGGGCTCAATGCGTTAATTTCTCTCATTCATTCTTCGGAAAAACAAAAAATACACTACCATTCCATTGAAGCCTTTCCTGTAGAAATGGAGTTGATTGAGAAAATAAACTATTGTTCTATTCTCGGAGAGGAATATAAAAATGATTTTTTTAAAATGCATTCTGTAGAATGGGGGAGTGCTCACCAAATTTCAACAGCGTTTTCACTACTGAAAATTCAAGAAAAAATACAGGGTTATTCGCTAAATGAAAAATTTTATGACATTATTTTCTTTGATGCATTTGGTCCTCGTGCTCAATCAGAAATGTGGACCGAAGAAATTTTGGCAAAAATGTACAAAGGATTGAAAAAAGGAGGTTTCTTGACGACTTACTGTGCACAAGGGCAATTTAAACGCAATTTAAAATCGGTCGGTTTTAGTGTAGAAGCAATTCCAGGACCGCCGGGGAAAAGAGAAATGACTTTGGCGTGGAAGTAATCAAATAATCTCACACTTAAAAATTCCATCTCTATCTATTTCAGTCAACCTTACTTTTTGAAAAGTATTGGCTAAGTCAGCATTATAAGGTGTTTTTACTTTTACGTAGTTTTCTGTAAAACCGTGCATAATTCCCTCGTTTTCTTCATTTTCAAAGAGAACTGTGGCTGTTTTTCCTATGTTTTCTTCGTAGAATGCTCGTTTTTTCTTCGCAGATAGAATGTGCAGTTGTTTGCTACGTTCTTTTCGCTTTTGCATTGGAACAGGGTCTGCCATTTTTATAGCTGTTGTGTTGGCTCTCTCAGAATATGTAAAAACATGTAAATAAGAAACGGGTAAATCTTTGATGAATTGAACCGTGTCTAAAAAGTCCTCATCTGTTTCACCAGGGAAACCAACAATAACATCTGCACCAATACACGCATCAGGGCGAAGTTCTTTTATTTTTAACACACGACTTGCAAAAACATCGCGTGAATATTTTCGTCGCATCGCTTTTAATAAACGATCGTTTCCAACTTGCAATGGAATATGAAAATGAGGAACAAATCGTTTAGAATTGTTTAAAGTAAATTCAATAATTTCATCACTCAATAAATTCGGTTCAATCGATGAAATTCTGAATCGGTCAATTCCTTCAACATTATCCAATTCTTTGACTAACTCAAAAAAGTTTTCGTCATCACCTTGACCGAAGTCACCAATATTAACACCAGTTAAAACAACTTCTTTGGTGACTGTTTCTGCAATTTTCTTTGCTTCCGCAACCGTTTGGTTAATTGTTGCATTTCTACTTTTTCCTCTTGCCAGTGGAATCGTGCAGAAAGTACAGAAATAATCACAACCATCTTGAATTTTCAAGAAAGAACGAGTTCTATCTCCTAAAGAAAAGGCAGGAACGAATTCTTTGGTATTTTTGATACTTTCATTTTCGATAATGACAGCAGTACCATCAAATTGTTCCACATGCTCAACGATGTTGAATTTTTCATTCGCCCCTAAAACAATATTCACTCCAGGAATATCAGCAATTTCTTTGGGTTTTAATTGAGCAAAACAACCAATAATCGCAACAAAACAATTCGGATTAATTCTCTTGGCTTTTTTTACCAACTGACGACATTTTTTGTCAGCATTCTCTGTAACAGAACAGGTATTGATAACATAAATATCAGGCGTGTCATCAAAGGAAACCTTTGCATATCCTGCATTCTCAAAGGACCGACCAATCGTGGAAGTTTCGGAGAAATTTAACTTACAACCCAAGGTGTAAAAAGCGACTTTTTTGTATTGATTCATTGTGAGTGCAAAGATATAATAATTCTTAATTATCATTCTCTTTTTGCCCTGTAACCTGTTTTCTTCATTTGCTTTTTCGCTGTAAAATCTCTTTCTTTGAACATTAAAATTCAGAATTATGCCCATACGAATGAAAAAAGACCCTAATCAAGGGCGGTCAAATAGTAGAAGACCTTCTAGACCACTCAGAAATAGAGGAGGATCAGGTGGTGGACTTGGAATGAATGTTATTTCCATGCTTTTGCCTTTCTTATTGAAGAAACCAAAATTACTCATCATCGTTGCGGTTGTTGGAATTGGAGCTTATTTATTGTTTGGTAAAAGTTGCTCATCTTCTTCCTCGTTGCCGATGGAACAAATCTCACAATTATTTAGCACAGGGAATACATTTAATAAGGAAGCGTATGAGTCTGTTGAAATTTATGAACCTTTAGCGGATAACATAAAGAATCCTTTGCCAGAGAAAGTTTCGTTGCTAAAATATGCACCAAAAAGATTAAATCAAGGTCGTCAAGGTTCTTGTGTGGCTTGGGCAAATGCTTATGCTGCTCGTACAATTTTAGAGTCGCAAAGAACAGGTAAAAGTCCAAATTCTGTCCGTTTTAGCCCATCTTTTATGTACAATCAAATCAGTATTGATAAAAATACTTGCCAAGGTTCGTACATTAAACTAGCCATGGATAACCTCATGGAAGTTGGCGCTGTTCCTTTTGATGATTTTAAATACGACGACCGTTCTTGCTCTAAAATGCCCGATAGATCGTTGCAATCAAAAGCAAGGAATTATAAGATTAAAGGATTCCAGCGATTGACAGAAGAAGATGCTCGATTTGCTTCCAAAGAAATGTTGGCGATTAAACAGAATTTAGCTCAAGGTTCACCAGTAACAATCGGAATGATGGTAGGAGGAACGTTTATGAGCGATATGTCAGGTCGTGAAGTCTGGATTCCAACCAATGCTGATTATGACCAACGAGGATTTGGCGGTCATGCAATGTGTATTATTGGCTATGATGATTACAAAGAAGGCGGTGCTTTCCAAATAATGAATAGTTGGGGAGAAGATTGGGGAATTGATGGAATTGCTTGGGTACGATATACCGATTTTAAACATTTTAATGTAGAATCTTATGGATTATATCCTATGGGAAATGCGGATGACAAACAAGTTTCTGTTTTTAAAGGGAATTTTGCTTTAGAATTAAATAAAGGCAAAAAAACAATTGATTTAGAACAAAAAGGAGAATTCTACTTCGAAACCAAAGGGGAAATTTCCACTTCGGATGAATTTAAAGTTGAGTTTACCAATAATGTCGAATGTTATACGTATATTTTCGGTCAAGAAACGGATGGGAGTAGCTATGTTCTTTTTCCTTATACACCAAAACATTCTCCATATTGTGGAATAACAGGGACACGTTTATTTCCTCGTGACCATTCCATGCAAGCAGATAATATTGGTGAGAAGGATAAAATTGCAGTGATAATTACTAAAACACCGTTAGATTATAATGAGATGAATAGATTAATTTCGAACTCTCCTGGAGCAACTTACGAGGATAAGGTGAAGAATGCTTTGGGAAGAACTCTAGAGAATACTGTTCAATTTTCAGGAAGTAATTCAATTACATTCTCAGCTTCTACAGCAAAGAATAAAAGAATTGCTTTTGTGATTGGAATAAAAAAATAATGAATGATTAAGAAAATAACAACGGAATACGAAGAGTTAGAAAATTGGGAAGACCTTTCTTTTGAGGATCATGTGCTGGTAAAAAAAGCGTATGAAGTGATGGATAATGCTTATGCACCTTATTCTAAATTTAAGGTTGGAGCAAGTGTTCGGCTTTCGAATAACGAAGTGGTCACAGGAAGTAATCAAGAAAACATTGCTTATCCATCGGGGTTGTGCGCAGAACGTGTTGCTTTGTTTTATGCAGGAGCAAATTTCCCCAATGAAAAAGTGGAGACTTTGTGTATTGTTGCAAAAGGAGATTTAGTTCCCGTAGAAACGATTCTTTCTCCTTGTGGCAGCTGCCGACAAGTGATGATAGAAACTGAAAAACGACAAGACGAGAATTACCGCATTATTTTAGTCAGTCAGAATGGAAAAACAATTATTTTTAACTCGGCACTCGACTTGTTGCCTCTAGCATTTGGAATATGAATTATAAACCGTTTAGAATAGATTGAATACTTGTATCCAATGGATTGTATTCCATTGCTCTTGTGTAGTGGAATTTTGCTTCTTTGATTTTCCCTTGTTTAACATAAACACTGCCTAAAAGAGCATTAGAATTATAATCAAACGGATATAATTCTAAAACTTTCTTTAAATGAGCACCTGCTTGCGTGTACATCTTTCTAACATAGTAAATATAGGCGAGTTGATAATGCGATGTCGTATGATTGATATCAATTTCTAAAATCTCATTATATACTTTAATTATTTCGTCCCAACTTGAAATTGCTGTCAACGGATAAATTAACCCTAGGCGTGCTTCAATACTGCTTTTATTGATTGAAATTGCCTTCTTATAATGTGATTTTGATTTAATATAATCAGCATTAAGATAATGCAACCAACCTAAACGTAGTTGAACACTATAAGACGATTCTGGAAGAGTAGAGAGAACTTGAATAGCTTTATTGTATTCTCTGGTATTTTCATAAGCATAACTTTTGCTAAAAGTTTCGTATGATTTAGTTTGTGCAGTAGAAAATGTTGCAACAAAAATAGAAAGGGTAATGAGTAAATTTTTCATAATTTTAATTTTAGACCTAAATAATAAGAGTGTAATTTATATGTTTGAGTACTTAGAATATCTGTAATTTTTTCATTTTGATAAGTGAAATAGAGGTTCAATTTGGGTGTAATTTTGTATTGTGAGGTAAAGTTAAACTTTCGAACTTGATCGCTAGTGTTAATTAATTGAGAAGAATTGAATAAACCTATGGTATAAGAATAATTCTTTTTGAAAAAATAGGTGTAAAAAGTAAGTTTTTTTCCAACTCTTATATTAAGATATGGCATAATAAATATTGAAGATGTTGAATTATTATTGATGTACTTCAAATCACCACCCAATGTAAAATGTTTAAAAGTATAATAAAGGTCTGCACCGAAACCATATTGTGTTAAAGTAGTTCTACCTGGTGTTGCACTACTGTCTTTGTATTCTGTAGTTTGATTGATGATTGTTCCAAAAGAACGTTCTGTCACTGTTAATGTATCAATAAAACGCTCAAAATAGTTAGGGTCTTGGAAAGAAGTATAATAACTAAAATAAGGTGCAATTGTGAACTTCTGCCATGACTTAGTGATTCTCGGTTCAAAAAGAATATCATTTTCTACATAAAAACCTTGAATATAATAATTTCGTAAAGTTGTAGTATCAATTGTGTTAATGCCAATCCCTCCAGTTTTTCCAACTGAATTAAAGGTAGAACGCAGGTGAAAATCAATATTACTTTGATAATTAGCATAATGCATTCCAATGTTGAAGCTTAGTGAAGGACTTATCTTAAAAGTCGGATTTAAATAATATTGGTGCTGTTTAAAATCGCCCCAAATAAGATTCTGCTGAATGAAAGTATAACTTTGCGATAAATCAAAACGACCCGAGAGGTGTAATTTTAGAGCAAAATTTAAGTAGTCAGCTTTATTTGCTGCATCTCTATTTTTAGAAATTTTTTGTCCTCCTTCAATGTAAATTTCAGACAATAATTTCTCTGGAGAATATTGAATGCGCTGTTGGATGGTGTCATCTAATTGAGCGTACCATTTTTTAGCATTCTTTTCTTTCATTAAATGATAGTTACTCCCAAAAAGATATTCTTTGACGGTTTGATTGAATGAATTATCTCTATTTGCATCTTCTAAAGCTGTTATACTTTTTTTGTAATTTTCCGTGGTAAAGTACGCGATACCTAAGCGAAGGTTTAAGTAAAAGTAATCGTATCCATTTTCTTTGGCTTTTTCACAGTAGCGAATCAAGTTATACCAGTCCATGTTTACATAAAGAGCATAACTCGTACTGTCCACTTCTTTGAAGTTTGATTGACTGTAACTGCTTGATGAAATAAGTAGAAAACAAATGAATAATATGTTCTTTATGATTGGATGCATTCTGCTGTTAATGTTTTTGAACTTGTTTTTATTTTTAAAGAAGTTATTTGAGAATTTTTATATTCAATTTCCGACCATATCATTCCACTTTCTTTACCAAAATACTTTCCTTTTGCTTCTGTTTTACAAATAATTTTTTCAGGCATGTGCTCGTTCACAACTTCACTAAAAGTCATTTGGTACTCTGCCTTGCAGTAATGAAAAAATGGAGCCGTGAAATCATGTATAGCTTTTATCAATGGGTTGAAAAAAGAATCAATCAATAGTTTATCTTCGATTATTGCATTCTTATAGTAACCTAATAAAATTCGGTGATTAGAAATGTAGAACAAATGCAAGAAAGATTTTTTGTCACCATAGAAATCTGTAAAATAGAATAGGGTTCCATTGTTTACGAAATAAGCGGTTGATTTTGTATCATGACAAAAAATATAAGTCAAATTTGCTGGAGTAGTGAAAACTTCCCAATTTGTAATGTATGTTTTTTTACCTTCTTCTTTTACTTCAAATTTAAGTTTCTGACCAGGGATGAAATGGTAAGCATCCTTGAGTAGCTTTGTCACTTTAACATTACTCACGATTTCATTCTCTTTCGGTATATCAAAAGAATGGAACTCGTAGCCATTTTCATTCTTTGTCAAATAATAACTAATTGGGTATTTTATTGTAGCAGAACCAATAAAAGGAGTAGCTTGAAGTTGGAAGTGTAAATGCGGTTCGGGAGACCTTCCTGAGCTTCCACAGTATGCTACAATATCTCCTTTTTGAATGTAATCACCAATTTTGAATTGAATCGTATCTTTTTTTAAGTGAGAAAGTTTACTGTAAATATATTCTCCGTGTTTGATAACTATTGTATTTCCCCAATTGTTTTCTAGATCTACATCTCCGATTTCATTATCTTCTATGCCATCGATAATGTCAACAATCCAACCATTTGCAGGAGCGTTAACCGGTAAATCATAACAGTAATAATCTTTTAGTTGAATGCCAGGTGCTTTGAATGTTGAGTTTTGACCATCAATTACATCAAAATCCAATGCTTGCGCCCATTCGCCCTTGTGTGTATGTTCTCCATCATATCCTTGAGATACTCTCCAATCACCTGTAATTGGTAGAGAAATGTGAAAGTAGGTATCGGAAGAAAAGCGATCCAATGAGTTGTAATATTTGTAGTGATTTTTTTCTGGAGAAAATTGTTGCAACGTCACTAATTGTAGTCCCGATGTTTTATATCTCAATGCCATTGCAGAAAGAAAAAGCAAGACAACGATATTGAACGGTAAAGAATAGAGTGGTAAGCCGAAGAATGAAAATAGCGTATGTAAAGCACTAATTAATAATGCAATAATAGGTATGGTCAAAAAGAGAATAAGGAAGGATTTTTTAGATGGAATTACAAAGAAACCTCCTAATGCAATTGCTGTAAGAATGAAGTTAAAGCCAATATAACTATAGATAAGTTGCGAGAAATCTCCTTCTAGATAGTGGTAGAATAAATACCCGATTAAGAAACCAAAAATAGAGAGCACAAAACCAATTCTTGAGTAAATCAAAATTCCAATGGCGATTAATAATCCTGCTAAATCATTGAATTGAAAAAAGATGGCACCGAGGGAACGTAAGTATAAATAAATTGCATTTGAAAAAGGAAGTGTCCCAATAAATTCTGTTGTTCCAGTAAATAATTGAGGGAAATAACGAGCCAAAGAAAGTGTTTCTTTTGGGTTTAATTCTAAAGCACTAAAATTGTCTGCCCCAAGAATAATTAACCAAACAGCAATGAGAAATGGAATACTTAAAAAAGGCAAACCTTTACGACCTAACGAAGTTAGAAACCAAATTGTAAGGAAATAAGTAAGGATCGATGCAACGATAAGTAAAACAAAGAATGACAAATTGAAATCGTAAAAAATTCCAATTGCCATTCCTACCATTAACGAATTGTAAGTATATGTTCCATCACGGATTGCATCATGACTAAAATTGAGAAGTAACGCTGTTATTTGTCCAACTGCAACAGCAATTACACCACTTATTCCTGCGCCAATATCAATAAAACTCACAAACAATAAAATATAAGCAAGGATTTTACTGTTGGAGAAAAAAACCTGGGAATAACTGTTGATAAGTCCTTCCCAGCTGAGTTTTATGTGATATTTAATGTTCAATTTTAGTTTGATTTATAATTCAAAGTTATTCAAATGATCTGGAAGTAGTTCGTTTTTTTCAACATCTTCTAACGTTTCACTCGATTTTATTTTATGTGCTGTTCCTTTTGTGTCAATCATAACTACAGCAGGTCTTAGTTGAATGAACTGCATAGATTGAGTTATGTTGTATGCACCAACGTAATGAACTACAACTTGGTCACCAGCATTCAGAGGAGGCATGGTTACATTTTCTCTAACTACATCAATATTCATGCATAAAGGACCGTAAAGAACTGTATCTTCTGTGTATTGACTAAATTCTTGTGCAGGTGAAATCTTGTGGTCGTACCAAAAAGCAGTGAATAAAATATTAACACCAAAATCTAGTATCGTAGATCTTCTTCCGTCAGATAAGCGTTTATTCGAGATGACAGACCCAAGTAGGAAACCTGCATCATCAATAAGAGCACGACCTGTTTCTAAATATAGATAAGGAAGTTCATCAGTATCAAATCCTGCGTTTAATAAAGCACTTGTAATGTGTTCAGCATATTCAGCAATGTCAGGAACAGCATCTGTACCTAATTGATAAGAACCTTTCAATGTGTTTTTAGAAGCAAAACCACCGCCCATATCAATATACGTGATGATTTTTGAATAGCGTTCTTTAATTTTTAATGCTAAATTGGACATTTTACTTGCTGCAACTCCATATGCACTCGGAGTTAACATGTATGTTCCAATATGGCAATGTAACCCGATAAGATTCAACTTATCTGTTGCCATTATTTTATTAATTGCATCCCAAGCTTGCCCATTTTCATAATTGAAACCAAAACGATCCCACATCGGATAAACTCCGGTGTCCATGTTCACACGAATGGCAACTCGAGGTTTTTTATGCATTTCTCCTGCAATTTCAATCAAGCGATATAATTCATCTAAATGATCAATATGGATTGGTGAATCATTCTTCACTGCTGTTCTTAAATCATCATCTGTTTTGTCTGGACCATTGAAAAGAATTTTTTCAGCAGGAACTCCGTTTTTTAGCGCTTTATTGTATTCAAACATCGAAACAACTTCACCCCAAGACCCTTCTTGATGAAAAACATTACAGACTGCGTTTAAATAATTGGTTTTATACGACCAAGCAAATTGAACTTTAGGGTAACGTGTTTCAAAAATACGTTTTGCACTTTGAATGTTTTCTCTGATTTTTTGTTCAGACATAACAAATAGTGGTGAACCGTATTCTTCTAATAAATCGGACACTTTTACACCATCAATGTGTGTTTTAGGAGTGTATTCTGTTCGTGTTCCAAATTTATTCATTAAACCAGAATTTAAAGGTTTAATGATTGGTCTTTCATATGTTTTCTTTTCCATTTTATTTCGTTTTAATGTGATTATTATAGTTCTCCTATGGTTGATATTTTCTCAAATTCCTTGATGTCAACAATCATATCGTGAGAATAGCGGATGAACATTTTTCCAACTTCATAATTTTCAAAAGGACTCACTTTCATGCCCATTTCGTGATTCACAAGTTTTTCTATTTGATTTTGCCCAGCACCAACAGTAAGGTAGCACCATGCAGGGAATCTTGGGTTTATTTCGATGAGGTAATATTCGTCCTCATTGGTTTTCATGAATTCTAACTCAAAAGGACCATTCCATTTAGTATTCTTGACTAAATCGTTCGTTATTTTAAGTAGTTTTTCATCATCTAAAGTAATTCCAGCCCAAGCTTTCCCTTTATATGTGATGTATAATTTTCGCATCGGAACTGCACCAAGCGTTACGCCATCTCCATTTCCAATACCGCAAACATTGACTTCGGAACCATGAACAAATTCTTGAACTAAAACTGGAAGTCCCCATTCTGCACTAATCTTATTGAAATGTGATTGAGCTTGTTCGGCAGTGTGAGCAATTTTTGCATCATAAAATTTTCCTTTAATCACTAAAGGGTACCCCATTTCTCGTGCTATTGCTGGAATTTCTGCTGTACTAAAAACCATTTTAGCAAAAGGAACTTTGATGCTATGCTCCTTACCGTATTCATATAAGTTTACTTTATGTCGAGCTTCGAATTGCTTCTGTGTAGGTAAAGACATTTTTATTCCTAATTCATTTTCTAATTTTTCTTGAATTGAGATGTAGTTAAAAAGTTCTGCATCAAAATTAGGGAAAAGGAAGTCGATGTTTTCTACAGAGTTAATGTACTTAAACCTTTCAAAAAGAACCTCTTGTCCAGCTGTAGGGTAGGGTACTTGATAGGTTTTGTCAACGTACTCATGCATATAGATGCCTGGCTCCAGTGCTTCGTACGAAAGTCCAATGATTCTAACATCAAAACTGTCAGCATCTCTCAATGCTCGAATAACTGCTAATCCAGGACCAGGACTGTCAATGGCATTTAAACCAGTAACAGCTATTGTATATTTTGGCTTACTCATGACTTAGTCGATTAGTTTGTAATTCTCCAACATTCGTTTAAAATCGTTGAGGTCTTTTTCTACAGTGTTTTTATCAATTCTATATTCACTTAGAATTGTTTCAATGATTTCGTCATCTGATTTTTTCTCTTGGAAGGAACTGATGATTGACTGACCGATTGGATTTACTGAGAATGAATCTCCAGTGAGTGGATTGAATAAAAATCCTGAATCACTAACGGCAATGTTTTTTCTTATCTTCATAGCTTTCATTTTTAAAAGTGAGTATAATTCTTTTTAAGAATAGAATTTCGATACACCAAATATAACGAGGAGGAAAAGAAAAACGTTTACACAATTTCGAGAATGATGTGTACAATTTAGGTTGTTATGATTAAAAAGCTAATGTTTATAGTGTCTATAGCTGCTTTTAATCCTTTTTCTTAGATTAAGTGTTCTAATAATATTCTTGGTGGATGTTCTAAATCTTTAAATTCAGAAAAAGTATAACCTGTAATTTGTTTAAATTGACGACTTAAATACTGAACACTACTGTAATCCAATTGATAAGAAATTTCACTGAGTGTTAGTTTGTCTTCTAAAACCAGTTCTTTTGCTTTTTCTATCTTTAAGAGAATGATATATTTTTCTAAAGTGGTTCCTGTAACTCGCGAAAATACTTTACTGATTTTATCATAAGGCTCTTGAACACGGTCACTGATGTAATCAGAATTACGAATGATTGAATTGTTATTGGAAGCAAACACAATAAGTTCAATGGCAGCAACTTTAATTCTCTCAGTAAGAATGACATCCTCATCTTCAACTACTTCAAAGCCAATTTCATTAAAATGTTCTTTTAGTTGTTGGTTATTGATTTTATTTTCATCTTGAAGTAGAATGACTTTTCCTAAAAAAACTTGTTGAATTATTACGCCTTCAATATTTTTAAAATAAAGCTCAATAAGTTTTAAACAACTTTTTGAAACCATGTTTTTTAATGTGAGTGTGTTTTCTTTCATAATTCGACCTAAAATTAGTAAATAAATAGTATCTTCATAATCAAAAAAAATAAAAACAATTATTTTTAACTCGGCACTCGACTTGTTGCCTCTAGCATTTGGAATATGAATTACAGAACAATAAAACTATTATTAATAGGAGGGATATTTACAGTTGCAATTTCTTGCAGTAATGAGAATATTGAGGAGATGGAGAAAGAACTGTCTTCTGAAATAGGAATTAACAATAACGTTAAAGAGGATAATAACTTTGAAAGTGAAATAATAACTGGTACGGAAACTTTCTTGATTTTATCTAAAGACAAGCAAGATTCAAGTCAGATTTCATTAGAATACGCCTATTATTCTATAGATGAAAATGGAAATTGTGGTGAGGTGTATCAGGATTCCATAAATCAATTAGTAGCAGATTTTGTGTATGCAGTTTCGTATATGGGAGAGGAGAGAATAAGACCTACTTTCTCCATTGAATTGTTAAAAGAAAGCCTACCTCTTTTTAATTCATTCTATCAAGACATGATCAAAGATGAAATTGCAGCAGATCAAATGCCTTGGGATTTACAATCTGGGATTGAGATTAAAGAAAATGACACAACCGTACTCGTTGAAACAGGAAGTTATTCCTATACTGGAGGAGCGCATGGAAATGGCTTTGTAGTGTATTCGATTGTCTCTAAAAAAGATGGACATGATATGAAATTAAGTGAGTTTTTTAAAGATTTGCCTCAGTTAAATCTGTTAGCTGCTCAAACGTTGAAAAAAGAAAAGGAACTTTCAGAAAATGAGTCGCTTGCAGACGCTGGCTTTTGGATTGAAGATGAGGCTAATTTTTTGAATGAAAATTTTCACTTCGAAAATGGTGATTTAATCGTTCGATTCAATCAGTACGAGATAGCTTCTTATGCCGATGGACCAATACAAATTCGTGTCTCAAAAGAAGAATTAAAAAACTTTTTGAAATAGGAGAATGGTCTGTAAATAAAATTCAATCTTTTTTCAATTCATTGCAAGAAGAATTTTATATATTTGTTCTCTATAAAATTAAAGTAAACACATGGCAACAAAGGCAAAAACAACTTCTCCAAAAACTACGCGTAAAGCGAAAGATTCAGGAAAGCCGAAGTTTTCGCAAGAAACTTATATCAAATGGTACAAAGACATGTTACTCATTCGTAAGTTTGAGGAAAAAACAGGTCAACTTTATATTCAACAAAAATTTGGTGGTTTTTGTCACTTGTATATTGGGCAAGAAGCTATTGTCGCAGGAACAGCAAGTGGAAGTCGAAAAGGTGATAAACACATGACAGCATATAGAAGTCATGGCCATCCTATTGCGCTTGGAACTGATCCACGAATTTTAATGGCGGAACTTTATGGGAGATCTACAGGATGTTCGAAAGGGAAAGGTGGTTCGATGCACTTTTTTGATAAAGAAGTAGGTTTCATGGGAGGTCACGGAATTGTTGGAGCTCAAATTGCAATGGGAGCAGGTGTCGCTTTCGCTGAGCAATACAATGAAACTGGAAATGTAGCTTTTGTCTCAATGGGAGATGGGGCAACACGCCAAGGTGCTTTGCATGAAACATTCAACATGGCAATGAATTGGAAGTTACCCGTAATTTTTATTATCGAAAATAATAATTATGCAATGGGAACTTCTGTAGAAAGAACAACCAATGTATTGGATTTATCTAAAATTGGAGCATCTTATGAAATGCCATCGAAAGTTGTGAATGGAATGTCTCCAGAAGCAGTCCATGAAGCAATTGAAGAAGCAGCGGAAAGAGGTAGAAGAGGTGACGGTCCAACATTGTTAGATATTAGAACGTATCGTTATAAAGGACATTCAATGTCTGACCCTCAAAAATACCGTACAAAAGAAGAGTTACATGAGTGGATGGAAAAAGATCCAATTGATCATGTGTTAGATGTGATTAAAGAAAATAAATGGTTGACGGATAAGAAAATTAAAGAAATTCAAGATTGGGTGAAGAAAGAAGTTCAAGAATCAATTGAGTTTGCAGAAAATTCTCCTTATCCTGAGGCACATGAGTTATATGAAGACGTTTATGTGGAAGAAAATTATCCTTTCATTAAAGAATATTAAAATAAATTAAGTAGAAAGTATTATGGCGGAAATTGTATACATGCCGAAATTAAGTGACACGATGACGGAAGGAGTTGTGGCGGATTGGTCAGTGAAAGTTGGTGATGAGGTTTCTTCTGGTGAAGTTTTAGCTGAAATTGAAACAGATAAAGCGACCATGGAATTCGAGTCGTTTTATGATGGAGTTCTATTGCATATTGGCGTTGAAAAAGGCCAAACAGCTCCCGTAAACGCTATTCTTGCAATTATTGGAGAGAAAGGTGAAGATGTTGCTAAAATTTTAGCTGATGCCGAAAAAAATAAACCAACAGAAGAGAAGGTAGAGGAAGTTAAATCAACACCTCAACCAGAACCGGTAAAAGTTGTGGGAGCACCAAAATCAACACCAGTTGCTGCACCAGTTTCTAAACCAGTTGTTGCGGATGCTAATGGTCGAATTTTTGCTTCTCCTTTGGCACGTAAAATGGCTAATGATAAAGGAATTGATTTATCTTCTGTAAATGGAACAGGAGAGAATGGTCGTATCGTAAAAAGAGATATCGATCATTATGTACCTTATGTTGGTGCAGGAAATAAACGTGCTTTTGTTGGAACTGAATCGTTTACTGATGAACCTGTTTCACAAATGAGAAAAGTGATTGCCCAACGTTTATCTGAAAGTAAATTTACAGCACCTCACTTTTATTTGACTCAAAATATTGATATGGAAAATGCAATTGCATTCCGTAAACAAATTAATTCTGTAGAAGGGGTGAAAGTGTCTTTCAATGATATTGTGATAAAAGCAGTTGCACTTTCTTTGAGAGAGCATCCTACTGTGAATAGTTCTTGGTTAGGTGACGTGATTCGTCGAAATGATCATATTCATATTGGCGTTGCTGTAGCTGTTGATGAAGGACTTTTAGTTCCTGTAATTCGTTTTGCTGATGGCAAAGAATTAACAAACATTGGTGCAGAAGTGAAAGATTTCGCGATTAAAGCAAAAACGAAGAAATTACAACCAGCAGACTGGGAAGGAAATACATTTACAATTTCTAACCTTGGAATGTTTGGAATTGAACAATTTACGGCTATTGTTAACCCACCAGACAGTTGTATTATGGCTGTAGGAGGAATAAAAGAAATACCCGTTGTGAAAAATGGACAAATTGTACCAGGAAATGTGATGAAAATTACACTGTCATGTGACCATAGAGTGGTCGATGGTGTTTCAGGTTCTCTTTTCTTAAATACGTTTAAAGAATATATGGAGAATCCAGCAACATTATTGCTGTAATAAATTATTTAAAACAACCCTTCTAACTGGCATTAGAAGGGTTGTTTATTTTACACACTCTTGAAGAAATTCAAAAGTGACTTAAACTAAGCTTATGAAAAAACTATTGACTGAAACGATGTGGGCATTTTGCTTTACATTCTTGTTTTACACATTCTCTTTCGGACAAGCGACTGTTAATGTTCGCGTTTTATCTGTTGAAGTAACGAGCAATGTAGATTGTGACGGCTTTTTTTCTGGTGACTCTGATTTCGTTTGGGAATTTCTAGCCACTGACAATACAGTCGGGAATTCGAATAACAATCCTGTTCTTTTTGGACTTTTAGGTGATTTCAATTACGCATACCAAAACGGGAATAATGGTCCTTATGTGATGTCTGCTCCGGGTAGTGGTTTTTCACCCAATTCAGGTTGGTTTTTTACCCATGATTATGTTTGTGCTGCTGATGTACCAACACAAGTTACAATAGATTGGCGTGCTTATGAAAATGACGAAGCAACAAATTACAGTCTTTTTGGTTTATTATCTGATGGGGAAACAGCTAATCAATCAGTAACAGTGGCTGTACCAACTTCGAATGGTGTGAATTGGCAAACTCTTACAGCTACAAGTACAGATGGTGGTTGTAACCAAACTTATCGTGTAACTTTTGAAGTCGAGTACATCGGTTTGACCATTCCAGAGGTTCCAGATGATATTTGTAGCGCAGCGCAAATAACTGTTGGGCCAAGTCAATTGTTTGGACTATGTTCTGGCGCAACTTTAGAACCGAATGAACCAAATACTGGAGATGTATCAGCAATGGGGTCTGCTTGGTTTTATTTTGTTGCACCTCCAAGTGGTTCGGTAAATATAACGACAGATTTAGGTGGAACTCAAATTGGAACTTATTTTGAAATTTATCATGCTGCTGATGGAGTAGGATGTACAGCAGGTTTACAACCAATCTCAGGTGTTGTAATTAAAGATAAATTTGATTATTTATCTCATATTCAATTCTCTGATGGTACGGATTTATTGGGAATTGATCCTGAAGCAGAAATTGTACTGGATGCTTGTAATCCTGTTGCTCCATTTTCTTATCAAAAATTAATTGCTGGTGAGGTGTACTACGTTCAATTAGCTTTGGATAGTGGAGAACCAAGTGGGTATGTTGAAATAGGTGTTTTTGATCAAGGAGGGTCGTCGGGTGATTTGGAGGATATTCCTTGCCAATCACCAAGTACAACTTTCGGTACAACTGTTATCTCTTCTGCAAATGGAGATCCAGCAACAGTAAACCTTCAGTTTGGTTGTGCCTTTGATAGTGGAAACGATTATGGAGAAACAGGTGCGGCACATACTTCAGCAAATCCTGATGAATATCATGCGTATGATTATGACCATAATGCAGCAAATAATGGTACCATTAACGAAACTGTATGGTTTAATTTTGTTGCACCAAATAACGGTCGAATTGTTTTTGAAACAGATTACCAATCAAGTGTTTATTCTGAAGATAATGCCTTTTGGGGACAAGATGTTCGTTTTTCTCCAGGAATTCCTTCCGATTATAATTGTGCGGATTTGGATAATATGGGAGCGCAAGAAGGTGGTGTGAACGGAATTTTTGGTGGAGGTAGCGAGTCTGCTATTATTTCTAAACAATGTCTAGAACCTGGTTATACTTATTACGGAATGGTTGATCCTGCGAATTCTCTTACAAATTTAAGTGCACAAAATATTGATTCTTGGTTGTACGACCCAAGTGTGGCAGACCCAACAAACAATCCTCCAGGAAATGATATACTTTGCTTAACCTTACCTGATCCATTGTATGAAGTTGTCGTTACTCCAGCAGGAAGTACACCTCCTTTTCAAGCGGTTGCAGGAAATAATGAGAAAGGTTGTCGAGAATATTTGGCTGGTGAACCTCCGGTTATTGCAAATCAGAATTCAAGAGCAGACCAAACTGTTTGGCATTATTTTACCGTTCCTGCTTCTGGTGCTATTGAGATGAATCTTCGTGCGTATATAGGAATGGATACTTTAAGATATTCTGTTTATGAATTATTGAATGGAACGGATTGTTATGGAGGATTGAATCCTGCAACATTTACAACGGATGGAACTCAATCAACTCCTATTATTACTCCAGTGCTACAAGGTAGTGCTACGTTCAGTGGAACGCAAGAATCCATTTGTTGCATGATGCCAGGAACTGTGTATGCCATTCAATTGGATGGTAGTTATCCAGGAGATGAAGGTCAATATATTATAGAATATATCAAAGAAGTCGAGGCATACGCAGGAGATACTTATGTAGCCACAAATTATGGTGACACCACAACATTCAATTCTTCGGATACTGCTTTTGTTTGTTTTAATGATACGTTATTTCCAGGGAATTTAATTAATGGAATTGGGCAGCCAACTTTAGATATCCCATCTTGTTTGGATCCTGGTTTTGTTCTACATTCAAACCCAACTATTCCTGATCCTGTGGCTGGTTCTGGATTTACCTATATCGATACGGTATATGGATTAACAGGAGGTTTTGTTAATGCTACTGATGGTTCTGGTTCTTTTGGTAATCCTATATTTAATACTGTGTATTACGTTTCCTCAATGGCGGATGAACCAGCAACTTGGGGAGATTTTACATGTAATACTTCAACTGTAGATAATGTAGTTAATGTAGTATTCTTGGAACAAGTTAATCCTGTTTCAAGTTATGATAACGCATTGTGTGAGATGAATTTCACAAGTTCAGGAGGTTTAAGTTCTTTTTATGGAACGGATATTAGTTATACGATTGAGGATGCTAGTATGAACCTAATACAACAAGGAACTTTTGCTCCGGGAACTAACGTAAATTATGCAGTTGCATCCGCAGAAGTTTATACTGTGACAATTGATGATGGTGCTTGTCCTTACTCTTTTACTATTGATGCCAGTGCTTGTAGTAATCCTTGTATCGTCAGTCCAATTTTGGTTTATGTTGATGATACAATATGTAATGGTCAGTCTATCTTTCTTGGTGGAGCTAATCAAACAACTGCTGGAGTTTATACAGATGTATTTGTTGCAGCAAATGGTTGTGATAGTACAATTTACACGACTTTAGTTGTTAATGAACCTGCTTCTTTTGAACAAACGGTTACGATTTGTCAAGGTACGACATTCTCCGTAGGAACAAGTACATATTCTACGCCAGGTGTTTATTTGGATACTTTTGTTGCAGCAAATGGATGTGACAGTATCGTTACAACGAATTTGTTCTTAGAGAATACAATTAATGTGAATATTGCTGAAACTATTTGTACAGGTACAACTTATTCTTTTGGTGGGAATACCTACAATACGAGTGGAGTGTATGTAAATAACCTTATTGCCACACAAGGAGGCTGTGATTCTATTGTTACCTTGTATTTGACAGTTGAACCTTTAATTACGACTTCTACAACACAAACAATTTGTCAAGGAACATCGATAACATTTGGTTCTCAAACATTGTCAACGTCTGGTTCTTACACAGAACAGTTTACAACAGCATCAGGTTGTGATTCTTTAGTGACCATGTATTTATTTGTTAATCCAACCATTGAAAATTCTATTTCAGAGGTTATTTGTCAAGGTCAGAATTATGTTTTAGGAACACAAACTTTAACCACGTCAGGAGAATACACAGAGAATTTCACGACTGCAACAGGATGTGATTCATTGGTTCGCTTATTCTTAACAGTGACAAGTCAACTGAATTCTTCTTATTCTGATACGATTTGCTTGGGAGAATCATACACGCACGGAACGCAAACTTTAACAACATCTGGAACTTATGATGAGTTATTTACAACTTCGGCAGGTTGTGATTCTTTAGTGACTTTACAATTGGTTGTTCAAGATTGCCAAGCATTGTTGGAAATAAGTAACATTTGTACACCAAACAATGATGGAAGCAATGATACTTGGAAAGTAAGTGACATCAATCAAATAAAAGGTTGTACAGTGAAAATTTTCAATCGTTGGGGACAGCTAGTTTATGAAACGAATGATTATAAAAATGATTGGGCAGGAACAAAAGATGGTGAAATTCTACCAGATGGCGTCTATTACTACACCATAACCTGTGATGAAGATCGAGAGTATCAAGGAGTGATTAACTTAATGCGATTTAAAAAATAGGAATTATGAAAAAGACTTTAAAATATATCGTACTCTTTGTTTTGTTCATGAATATCTCGAATTTATTCGCACAACAAACTCGATTAACAAATTTATATAGGCACAATAAATATTCTTTTAATCCAGCTTATGCAGGAGATAAAGGGTGTACGCAAATCTTCTTTTCACACATGAATCAATGGACGCGTGTAGATGGAGCTCCCGTGACTAATTATTTGAGTGCAAATACACGTTTTGGGAAATCTTTAGGAGTTGGAGCAAATATTTTGCTGGATAAAATTGGGATGATGCAAAACTTCTCAGCTTCAGGTTCTGTGGCTTATGGATTTACAATTAATAAAGTACATACGTTAAGAATTGGAATATCTGGTGGATATTATCAAACTAGAATTGACCCGACTGACGCAATTGCTTTTGATGCGAATGATGTGATTGTTGAAGGTGGAGTCCAATCTGCGGGAACGGTAACAACAGAAGCAGGTATTCTATACCGATTTAAAGGATTGGAGCTTTCTTTTGCTTCGCAGCAGGTTATCGAAACTCGAACGAAATTTAATCACACTAATCTGGATGGGTATGGATTGAAAAGACACTACATCGGTTTTGGTAGTTATGATTTTATTTTGTCAAAGAGAATGACTTTAACACCTTCTGTTTTATATAAAGGAGTGAGTAACAATCACCAATTGGATTTTAACGTAGATTTGAACTACAATGATTTTCTTTATGGAGGAATTGGTTATAGAATGCAAACAGGATTGATTGGTCGAATTGGAATTAATATCCGTAAAATGTTCTTTATTGGGTATGCTTATGAAGTGCCAATGCAGAATATTGCATCTTACAGTGGAGGTTCTCATGAAATTACGGTTGGTTTAAACCTTTGCAGAAAAAAGAAAGAAGATTTTCCTGTGGAAGATGAGTCGAGAACTATGAAAATTATCGACACTGTGACAATCACAGAAACTATTAGAGATACAATTGTTGTTGAGAAAATAGATACGATTTATATAGATAATTCTCAACCAACAAATGAAGAGGTTCGAAAAGTGATGTTTAATGCTGAAGATCATCTTGAATTTGAGCACGACAAAGCAATTATCAAAAAGAAATCGTATGGAGATTTAGAAGCATTAGTTAACATGCTCTTGATGCGTGAAGATTTGAATATTGAGTTGCATGGGCATACAGATAATACTGGAACTGAGCAATACAATATGCGATTATCAAATGATCGAGTAAAGGCAGTTAAGAAATTTTTAGTTGCAAATGGTGTGGATGCAAGTCGGATTAAGACATTGTATTATGGAGAATATAAACCGATAGCTGATAATAAAACACATGAAGGTCGTCAGAAAAATAGAAGAGTAGAAATGAAGATTATCGAATAAGTTTTTGAAATGAATTGAAGATTTATGAGAGTTAATTTTTTATTATATCTTTGACTTTAACTAATAAAACCTACTATTATGAGAAAGGCATTAATTTTTTTAACACTTTTTATGGTCATTAGTCCTAGACCTAGTTTGTTTGGGCAGACGATATCAATCTTAGATTTGAATAATGTGAGAGCTGTATTAATGGATAATGGATATTTTTTTAATCATTGTTCAATTCAAGTAGGAGGTTATGAAATTCCAAAAGGATCGGGGAATCAAGCGATTTATACAAGTTCTTTCTGGTTTGGCGCCAAGGATGTAAATAATCAATTGAAAGTTTGTGCTCCTTCGTATTGCTCAAGTAATTCAAACAGTGATTTGTGGGCAGGACCTTTAGATGTTAATACAGGGAATGCAATTGTCCCAAATCCATTCTCTCAAACATATTGGACTGTAAATAGTTGGGATATTAGCTCTCATATTGCAAATTCTCAGTCAAATGGATACGTAATGCCAGCTTCTATAGCTAACTGGCCAGCTCATGGAGATATTACAGTTGGAGCAGATTACTATTTAGCACCTTTCGTTGATGAGAATAATAATGGTATTTATGACCCTCAAAATGGAGATTACCCTTGTATTAAAGGTGATAAAGCAACATATATGATTATGAATGATGCTTTTGGAACTCATGGCTCTGGCGGTGAAATAATGAACATAGAGTTACATTTTATGTTTTATCAATATTTGACTAATTCATTTTTAAACAATTCAACTTTTATTGATTTAAAAGTAATAAATAGAGGAACTCAAACTCTAAATGATTTCAATGTAAGTTATTTTGTAGATGGTGATTTAGGGAATTATTCTGATGATTATGTAGGGAGTGATTCAACAAAAAACTTAATGTACACATACAATGGTGATAATTCTGATGAAGGAGCAAATGGAGATCCAGGGTACGGTTCTATACCTCCAGCAATTGGCGTGATTAGTTTGGGTAATACGATTAATTCTGTTGGTGTATATTCGAGTAATTCAGTTACACCCTATAATTTCCCAAGTAATCCCATTGAAATATTTAATTCTATGAATGCTCAATGGCAAAACGGAACAAGGTGGCAGGATAATAACGGGAATACTACAAATTTCATGTATTATGGGAGTCCAAATAATTCTTCAGAATGGTCAGAAGTTAGTGCAAGTAATATCCCTGGAGACAGAAGGATGGTTATGAATATTAAAAATGGCGATTTGGCACCTTCAGAATATTATACCTTATCATACGCAGTTGTATATGGTAAAGGAACAGATTATTTAAGTAGTGTAACGAATTTATTATTGAATACTGATTCAATCCAAGCATTTTATAATCAACTATCTTATGATTGCTTTGATCCTATGACAGTTAGTTTAAACGAGATAAACTTTATCGAATTTGAAATTTATCCAAATCCTTCTACTGGGCAATTTAATTTAGACTTCCCAAAAACATATAATGAAGTTGAAATAATTGTAAAAGATGCATTTGGAAGAATTGTATTTACAGAAAATAAGACTGGGGTAAATCAATTTTCTTTTGACTTAAAAGAATCTAGAGGAATTTATTTTGTTACTATCTTAACAGAAGAGGGTAAAAAAACAAAAAAGATGATTATTAATTGATTCTACCTATTATAATATTTCAAGCTCTCAATGATTTTTCATTGAGAGTTTTTTTGTAACAAAACCCCACTTTTTTCATTATAAGTATAAATCCATCAAAATGAAAAAAGCACTCTCCATCCTTTTTCTTTTGTTTGTTGCATTTCAAGCCTCAGCAAAAGACCATTTCTTTAATCGATTAGAGAAATTATATGAAAAAGACAGTAAAAACTGTTTAATTGTCGCAAAGAGGCACATTAAATTTTTCCCTGAGCAAGCGGCATCCTATTTTTTCTGTGCTAAAATATTTGAAGATAAATTTAAGAAAGCAAAGAATGTACGAGCGCAATATATTCATATCAATAAAGCGATGAATTTCGCATTGCAATTTGATAAATTGAGTGATGAAGAATTAAAAGAAAGGGCAAAATGGACAGACTTCAAAGTCGAATTACTCAATGAAACACAAGAATTGGTAGATTTACTCGATTTAAGGAATGACTTTTCTCAGAAAGAGCGTTTAGACGATAAATTCTCAAAATTAAATGGCGATTATGTTGATGTTGTTATTGTGACAGATAAAAACGAAATCAAAAATGTATTTAATGTGCGTAATGCAACGACTTTATTCTACGGAATGCCTACAGGAAAAGAATTTGTGGAATCAGCATCACTAACAGAAGAACAAAAGTTGCTCGTTTTAATTAACCAAGAAAGAAAACGTTTAGGAATGGAACCTCTTGAATGGGAAGAAGGTTTAGCAAAAGCCAGTCGATACCATTCTTATGATCTTGCAACTCAAAATTATTTCAATCATTCTTCGTATGACAGAGTTGATGGAGAATTAGTGAAAGTAGGAGGGACATTTGACAGAATCCCTAAGTACTATTCGAAATCTTTTGTAAATGGAGAAAACATCGCTGCGGGATATCAATCAGCAGAACAAACTTTCAAGCAGTGGATGGACAGTAAGGCGCACTATAAAATAATATTCAATCCTAAATCAAAAAAAATTGGAATTGGTGTGTTTTATTATGAGAATTCTCCTTTTGGATACTATTGGACAATGTCAACAGCGTTGTAAATAATTCGAATTTTTTCTTTCTTCTATATTTTGTATCTTTGATAGTAGATTAAATGTTTTTGTGATTAATCGATACATTATGGATAGAATAATCTTAATTGGGTTTATGGGGGTTGGTAAATCAACACTAGGCAAAAAGATTGCAAAGCGATTGGATTTACCTTTTATTGATTCTGATAAAGAGATTGAGGCAATTCACGGCAAATCTATCGGGGAAATTTTCGGAGTATATGGTGAACTTCGTTTTCGTGAAATGGAAAAAAAATTCCTCGATTCATTATGTGTAAAAGATAAGTTTGTATTGGCAACCGGAGGAGGTATGCCTTGTTACGGAAATATGATGAGGAAATTAAATACACTGGGACAAACTTTTTATTTGAAACGTTCTCCAAAAGAAATTCTACACCGACTAATCAATGCAAAGAAAAAAAGGCCGCTCATTGAAGGTCTTTCAGAAGACGATTTACTGCTTTTTATTGAAAATAAATTGGAAGAAAGAAGAGATTATTATAAAAGATCACTTTTCATTTTAGAAAGAGAGGAGCAAAGTGTTGAACAATTCGAAAAAATCATTCGTCTTCTTCAGACTCCCCAAAAAAGTTAATATTACCACCAGATTGCTCGTTCTTGAGTAAGAAAAAATGGAAAAGTGAACTAGTGATTAATACCAAAAGTGCAATCTTATCATAAAAGGTCATGTCCTCAATGAAATACGTGTAATTCAAGTAAAAAATACTCATTCCGATATAAAATAGTGCGCCTCCTAAAATGAAGTAAATGTATTGACTCATTTTTCGAAACATTAGAATTAAGCCAATTAAAATAATCACCCAACAGATAATTGCAATCGCATTGAAAGTGAGTAGTCTGTCTATGAATTCATCTCCTTGAAATCCAAGTTCAATCCCACGCTCTCGAATGACTTTCTCAACAGGAATCCCCTTTAATTGAAGGATAACTGCACGTGATTGAATTGTAAAAAAACTAACAACACTCCATAAAACAAATGAAAACCATATAATCATATTAATGTTAAAGGTTAATCGAGTGTAAATGTCCGGTTTTTTTCTCCCAAAAATGAAACGGTGAAAATGCCGTAAAAAGGGAAGAGGACTTTGGAATTTCTCAACTTTTTCTTCTTCTGTAGAAAGCATTATTTAACGATTACAACTAAATATTTTGAAATTTTCCAGAATTGAGAAGGATCAACAATTTCAATAATAGTCGTGTTTCCATCCTCTATTAAATTGTATGAATTAGTAGGGTGGTTTGTAATGAAACGTATTTCGTTTCCTTGAATTGTAATTTTATTTACTGTAGATGCATTGATCTTCGTAAAATAATCATCGTTGATGTCATCTTTCAATTTTACTTTTTTACCAATTCCGATAAATCCATTTTTCTTCTCGATAACACCGTTGTCATTTAACTCATCCTCTGTTCCGTATGCATAGTAAACAGTATTAATTTCAGCAACAAGCTCATCTACTTTCATTGATTCTTCTTGGTAAGCATCAAATAAAGCTGAATATTCCTTGTCTAGCTTATGAAGTTCAGATTGTAATAAATCAATTTGTTCATCTTTCCACTGAATTTCTTTATTTAATGATTCAACCATGAATTCCAATTCCGCAATCTTGATTCCATTTTTCTCCAATTGACTTTTCATACGGCGAATCATATTGGCATTTTCTTCACGCAAAAAATTTATGTGCTTGATTTCTTCTAACATCCATTCTTTATCATTGTTAGAAACTTCATTGTTGTTCGATATTTCTCTAATTTCATCTTTTCGAATGCTAATCGTTTCAAGATTGGTTTTAATCTCATTAAAGAAATACAGAGACTCATTAATCATAGAATCTTTTTGTGCTAAATCTAATTTCAATTGAGCAATTTGATTTTCGAGAGAAGTGTCCGAGTGAACAATTGGGTCTTCATCATTTTTAACGACTTGATCTTGAACGCAAGACATCATTAATATTGCGATAACGAGAATGGAAATGAATTTAGGCATGTTTATTTCTTTTGTATTTATTCAATCAACTGCAAAGTCAATCTTTTATTGTTTATCTTTGGGTTCAAAATACAAATTTATGTTTAAATATTTAATATCAGCCATTCTTTTATCATTCTTTACTTTCTCTTTTGCGCAAGAAGTGAAGTATAAACTTGAAATGCCTAAACCGCAAAACCATTATTTCAATGTTGAAATGAATTTAATTGATTTCACCGAGAAAGAAGTTAATGTAAAAATGCCGATTTGGGCTCCTGGTTCATACCTCGCTCGAGAGTTTGCACAGAATGTTAATCTCGTAAAAGCATTTGGAGATAATGGAGAAGAATTGCCCATTAAAAAAATCAATAAAAATACATGGAGAATCCAAAAAGGAAAAGCTAAAAACGTAAAGGTGAAATATGAAGTGTATTCATTTCAATTGACCGTCCGAACGAGCTTTCTTGATTTAACACATGGTTTTGTGAGTGGTTCTGGTATTTTTATGTATGCAGAAAATCATAAAGATAAAAAAGGTACAGTGGAGGTTGTGCCTTATCATACGTTCAAGAAAATAACGACAGCATTAAAAAAATCAAGTGAAAGTGTTTCTTCTGATGGTTCAACCGTTTTTGAATATGAAGATTATGATCAATTAGTGGATTGCCCGATTGAAATTGGTAACCAGAAAGAATTTACTTTCGAAGCGGCTGGTGTAAAACATAAAGTCGCTATGTATAATGAAGGGAATTATTCTGTGGATAAATTAAAAGTTGACATGGCAAAAGTTGTAGAGGCAGCCACAACTGTTTTCGGAGTGAATCCAAACAAAGAATATACCTTCATTATTCATAATGTTGTCAATGCGCAAGGAGGATTAGAGCATCGAAATTCTACGGTTTTGAGCGTAAATCGATGGACATATCAAGGAGCAAATTACAAAGGGTTTTTAAAATTGGTTGCCCACGAATATTTTCACTTGTGGAATGTAAAACGTTTTCGACCAATTGAATTAGGTCCTTTTAATTATGATGCGGAGAATTATACTTCACTACTTTGGGTTATGGAAGGTTTTACAACGTATTACGAGAAAATGATCTTGTTAAGAGCAGGTTTCTATTCTCAAACAGAATTTCTCGATAAAATGTTCTCAGGAATAAACTATGTGGAAGGTTCTGTAGGTGCTCGAGTTCAACCTGTGTCACATGCGAGTTTTGATGCGTGGATTAAAGCATATCGTCATAATGAGAACAGTGCGAATACTACAATGACTTATTATACACGTGGTTCTAACATCGCAATGATGCTTGATGCTATAATTATCGATAAGTCTAATGGAAAACAGAAATTAGATGATTTTGTACGAAAAGTGTACAATAAATACTACATCAAATTAGGACGAGGATTTTCTGAAAGTGAATTTAAACAAGAATTGATTGATTTTATTGGAGATGAAATGAATGATTTCTATGCAAAGTACATCGATGGAACGGAAATTCCTGATTACAACGCAATATTTTCTCCAATTGGTCTAAAAGTAGAATACATTGGGGAAGCGAAACCAAGCGTAGGAATGTCAACCTCAGAATCGAATGGAAAAATTATCGTTCGTAGAATTCGTGCTAATTCTCCAGCAGAAGAGGCAGGAATTAGTGTGAATGATGAAATCATCGGTTGCAACGGTTATCGTGTAGATAAAAAAGCATTGGATTCTTTTTTCAAAAATGCAAAAGAGAATGAAGTGATTGAAGTTTTATTTGCGCGTGAGAAACAATTGTATTCTGCAGAAATAGTTGTGCGAAATTACGAAGCGCCAAAATTCAAGTACATTCTATCATCGGAAAAAAAAGCAAAGAATAAATTTAATTTCTGGTTAAGTAAATAAAGTAGAGATGAAACAGACGCTCACATTCCTTTTTTTTATAACTGTACTTTCCGTTACTGCTCAAACTGATTTTGAAGTTGTACAACTACCTTTGCCTAAAAACGCAACGTATAGTTATTCTCAATGTGAACCTTCCATTGCAATTCATCCGAAAAACCAAAAGGTTATCGCAGCAGGTTCAATTCTTTCTGATTACTATTATTCTTTGGATGGCGGTAAATCTTGGAAAGCAAAAACATTGAAGAGTAAATATGGTGTGTATGGAGACCCTGTTTTATTGTTCGATACGACTGGAATGTTACATTATTTTCATCTTTCCAATTATAAAAAAGGAACTTGGTTGGATAGAATTGTCTGTCAATCTACGAAATGTGTAGATGGGAAATTCAACGAAGGAACACATCCTCAACCCAATCAAAAGAAAGTACAAGATAAACATTGGACGTGCATCAATCCCAAAACAAATACAATCTACATGACGTGGACGGAATTTGATGCTTATAACTCAGATAAAAAAGAAGACAGTTCACGAATTGTTTTCTCAAAATCAATCAACCAAGGGAAAACGTGGTCGAAGCCGGTAACCATTTCAACTTTTTTAGGAGATTGTTTGGATAGCGACGAAACAGTGGAAGGAGCAACGCCTGCTGTGGGTCCAAATGGTGAAGTTTATGTAGTTTGGTCTGGTCCGAAAGGAATTGTTTTTCAAAAATCATTGGACGATGGTGAAACTTGGTTGGAAAAAGAGCAAATGATTATGGAGCATGTGGGCGGTTGGGATATTGAAATCCCTGGAATAAGTCGCTCGAACGGAATGCCTGTTTTAGTGTGTGATTTAAGTGAGAACGAAAACACAGGAACGTTATATGTGAATTGGGTGGATACCAAAAACGGAGAAGAGAATACAGATGTTTGGTTGATGAAATCAGAAGATGGCGGTGAGACTTGGTCTGAAAGAATCAAAGTGAATCAAGATTCAACAAATCATCATCAATTCTTAACATGGATGTCTATTGACCAAAGTTCAGGTTATTTATACTTCATTTATTACGATAGAAGAAATCACAACGACAATAAAACAGATGTGTACATGAGTGTTTCTCGCGACGGTGGACAAACGTTCTCCGATGTTCGAATTTCAGAATCTCCATTTTTGCCATCTAAAAGTGTGTTTTTTGGCGATTATTTGAACATCGCAAGTGTTAATGGTGTCATTCGACCGATACATCCACGAATGGATAAAGGAAAAATTACCCTCTGGGTAACCTTAATTAATGAGGTAGATTTGAAATAATGGAAGAAATTAGCAAAGATTTAAAAAACTTTATTTGTGCGAACATTATCGACGCTGAAGTCAATATTAATGATGAAGATGCGCTAAAAGAAATTGGTGTGGATTCATTTTCTATCATTGAGATTGTGCTTTTTATTGAACGAAAATTTGGTGTGCTTATTCCTGATGAGTTACTTGTTCCAGAGACGTTTTATTCTATTCGTTCTATCGCAGAAGTGGTAGAGAAAATCAAATTGAATTGAGGCAACAAAAATATGATATCGTGATTATTGGTGCTGGTTCTGCCGGTGTTGCAGCAGCGATTTCTGCGTCAAGTGAAAGTCTATCTGTTTTATTAATCGAAAAAAGCAATCGCATTGGAGGAATGGCAACCCAATCGGAAGTTGGAACCATTTGTGGATTATATTTGAACGATGATTCTCCAGTTTTTACTTACAATGTAGATGATTTTACACGAGAATTTTCAGTAAATGTACAGCAATTATCCAATTCTTCTCCCGTAATAAATAAGGACGGATTAAAGTTCTTGCCCTATAAAATTGAAGCTTTTGAAAATCATTGCAAAGATTTGCTGCAGAAACATAAAGTTGATATTTGGTTGAATACAGAGCTGACGAATGTTCAGATGAATAAAGAAAAAATCACAAGTCTAACTGTACTGAAAGAAAATGACACCTCTGAAGTTCTTCCTCAATCGGTAATTGATACGTCAGGAGTTAATATTGTAAGTGAATTAGTTGGGGTAGAATTACAATCCATTTCTTATCAGCAGAATTTAACGCATATTTTCACTATTGAAAACACAAAATTCAAATCGGAAGAAAATTTAGCATTCATTCTTTTGTTAAAAACGAAGAATCAATTTGATGTTTCTATCGTTCCAGGAAGCTTTTCTGTTAATGAAGTCGCATTGAAATTCAATTTTGAAGATAAAAATACAGACGTCGTGCAAGAAATAGAGAAAGTCTTTTCCTTTCTCAAAGAAAATATCGCAGGATTCTCAAATGCTCGTATAAAATCTTTAGCAGATGAAACCGGGCTAAGAATTGGTGATAGAGCAGAAGGGGAATACGTTTTAACTGAGAATGATGTGTTAACCTGTCGAAAATTTCCAAACAGTAGCGCGAATGGGAACTGGCCGATTGAAATATGGAAAGCAAATCAACAGGTTGAAATAAAGTCTATAAAAAAGAACGATTTTTATCAAATTCCTGCGACTTGCTTAAAATCTAAAAACATTCAAAATTTATTTTTTGCAGGACGTAACATTTCAGCCGATGAAAATGCGATTGCAAGTGCAAGAGTGATTGGAACGTGTTTACAGACAGGTTTTGCAGTTGGAAAAATAGTGCAAAGGAGTTTGAGGGGCAAGTAAAAGACAACGGATAATCTTTTTATCAGTAATGAATTAATGTTTCATTCCTCTTGTTCGATAAAGAATATACAATTACTTTTATGTCAATGAAAAATTACCTCGTATATAATTTACTCATCGATGCAGCAAGAAAGCATCCAAAAAACTTTGCCATTCATGAAGATTCAGGTTCTCTAACTTTTGAAGAGCTTTTGGGAGAGGTTGAGAAATTGAAAACCATTCTATTAACAGAAGGAATACAACCTGGAATGGGAGTAGGGGTAATGGCAAGAAATAGCAGTCATTTTATCATTGCTGTTTTTGCAGTGTTAGGTTGTGGGGCAGGAGTTATGCCAGTTTCTCATCAACTAAAACAACCTGAAATTGAAGAAATATTAGATGTAGCTCGATTACATGCTATCATTGATGATCAATCTGGTGTAATACCTCCTGTGTCTTTCAGTAAGGAAGTTGATGTTGTGAAAACAAAATTGAGAATAGGATTTTCAGAAATTAGTAAAGATGAAATTTTTGCCTCTCACGTAGAAGCACCCGCTTTCATTCGTTTTACATCAGGGACAACAGGGCGTTCTAAAGGGGTAGTGATTGGTAATCAATCTGTTTTGGAACGAATTTCTGCCGCAAATATGAGTCTGCAACTCAATGAAAAAAGTAATGTCGTTTGGGTGTTGCCGATGGCATATCACTTTGTAGTTTCCATTGTGTTGTATATAAAAGTTGGGGCTGCTATCACAATTGTTCCTAATTTTTTAGCGAAAAGTGTGATTGAAATGACCAATCGTTTCAAAGGGATAATGTTGTATGCTTCTCCGATGCAAATTCGTTTGCTTTCTGCGGATATCGGACAAGAAAAAATGAATTCATTGCAAAAAATAATTTCAACTTCTTCGGGTATTTCTCCAGAAATAAGCAAGCAGTTTCAGAAACGATTTGGAATTGTGGTTCATCAAGCATTCGGAATCATTGAAGTAGGTTTGCCGATTATCAATACTGAACAAGGGGAAGAATTTCTTGATGCTGTAGGCTATGCTCTGCCAGATTATGATGTGCAAGTTTTAAGCGAAGATAATACGATTCTTCAGCGAAATACCGTAGGTAAATTAGCGATAAAAGGACCAGGAATGTTTGATGCTTACCTCGAACCTGCCATTCTTCGTCAAGAGATACTTATCAATGGTTATTTTTTATCAAATGATTATGCGATAATTGATGATTCAGGAATGATTCGTATCGTCGGACGTGGAAAATCAATGATCAATATTTCAGGGAATAAAGTTTTTGCAGAAGAAGTTGAGCAGGTGTTAGAATCTCATTCCTCTATTGAAAAAGCTCTTGTTAAAGGAGTTTCACATCCGTTAATGGGACAAATCATACAAGCAGATGTTGTACTTTCTGAAAATTCAGAAATTGATATTGAAGAAGTATTGACTTATTGTCGAAAACGTCTCTCCACATTTAAAATCCCCCAAAGTGTTCGTGTTGTCAAAGAATTACGAATGACAAAAACAGGGAAAGTTGCAAGAGGATAATGATTTTAAAAAAAATCGTTGATTACTTTTGTTTCGATAGTAATACTATTATCTTTGTTAGTGTTAAATTGTACATGTGAAGAATTTACAGATTAAAATAGAAATAAATCCATCGTTATATTCTAAAAACCCTGACACTTCTGAGTTAGGAAGAAAAATCATTTCAAAAAGTATTGAAATGATTGCAGAAATGGGCTTGGAGAAATTCACTTTCAAAAAGTTAGGAAATGAATTGAATTCACCAGAAAGTTCTGTTTATCGCTATTTTAAGAACAAACAAATTTTATTGGCTTATTTAACCAGTTGGTATTGGACATGGACTGAGTATCGTTTAGTATTTGCAACAACTAATATTGAATCTCCTGAAGAACGGTTGAGAAAGTCATTGGCTATTTTAACTCAGTCAATCTTTATGGATGATTCTTTCTCTTATATTAATGAAGTTTTACTGAGCGAGATTGTTTTCAGTGAATCAATGAAGACGTATCATACAAAAGATGTTGATGAGAATAATAAAAAAGGTTTCTTTACTGCGTATAAAAATGTTGTGACAAGAGTTGCAGATATTACTTTGGAGATTAAGTCTGACTTCAGTTATTCAAGAATGTTAATATCAACAGTAATCGAAGGGGCGCATCAACAAAAGTTTTTTGCGGAGCATTTACCTTTACTTACTGATGTAAATGAAAAAAAATCAATTACAGATTTCTACACAGAGATGGTATTTAAAATTTTAAAATAAAAAACAACAACAACTATGAATGAATTTAGTCCTTTAAAGAATTTAAAACATGATATACCTGCAAGTATTGTCGTGTTTCTTGTAGCAATGCCTTTATGTCTTGGTATTGCGTTAGCTTCAGGTGCTCCTCTTTTTTCAGGTTTGATTAGTGGTATTATTGGTGGTATCATTGTGGGGTCTCTTAGTGGTTCACCATTAGGTGTAAGTGGACCAGCTGCCGGTTTAGCTATTATAGTACTGAATGGAATCACTGATCTTGGTGGTTTTGAAATATTCTTAACAGCTGTAGTTTTAGCAGGTATTATTCAGTTGGTAATGGGGTTCTTGAAGGCTGGAATTGTAGCTTACTTCTTCCCTTCTTCTGTAATTCATGGTATGTTGGCAGGTATTGGGATTATTATTTTTCTTAAGCAAATCCCTCATGCTTTTGGATATGATAAAGATCCAGAAGGAGATTTTGGATTTAATCAGGTGGACGGACACAATACTTTTGGTGAATTGTTTAATATGATAGATTTTATCAGCCCTGGTGTTATTACTATATCTCTTATTTCATTAGCTATATTGATATTATGGGATATGCCTTTTATTAAGAAAATAAAAGTTACTAAAATTATTCAAGGCCCACTGGTTGCGGTAGTTGTTGGAATTATTCTTAATATTTTATTTAAAGGATCTTCTTTAGAAATTAGTTCATCTCACATGGTAAGTGTTCCAGTTTCTGAAGATTTGAGTAGCTTTTTGGGCAATTTTACTTTACCAAATTTTTCGGCATTAAAAAATCCAGATGTATACGTAATGGCTGTTGTAATAGCTATTGTTGCAAGTTTAGAAACCTTGTTATGTGTTGAAGCTTCTGATAAGCAGGATACTTTCAAGAGAATTACTCCTACAAATAGGGAGTTAAAAGCTCAAGGTGTGGGTAATATTATTGCTGGGTTAGTTGGAGGTCTACCTGTTACACAAGTAATTGTTAGAAGCTCTGCTAACCAACAATCAGGAGGTAGAACAAAAGCTTCTACAATTATACATGGTTTTCTTTTGTTGATTAGTGTGGTGTTTTTTCCTGGAATAATGAATCTTATTCCGCTAGGTGTTCTTGCAGCTATTTTATTAGTAGTAGGTTTTAAGTTAGCTAAACCTTCAATTTTTAAAAAAATGTATAGTCAAGGTTGGGGACAATTTATTCCTTTTATTGTTACAATTTTAGGAATTGTTTTTACAGATCTGTTAATTGGAATTTCGATGGGAGTTGCTGTCTCTATTTTTATGATTTTGAGAAACAACTTTAGAATTCCTTTTAAAATGTTAAACAAAAGTACAGATAAAGATAAACTCATTAGAATTGTATTGTCAGAAGATGTTACATTTTTAAATAAGGCATCTATAATGAAAACATTGGAACAAATTCCAAATGGCTCTTCAGTTATGATTGATGCTTCAAACACTAAATTTATTCACTTTGATGTTCTTGAAATAATTGAGAATTTTAAAATTAATGCTGCTGTAAGAGATATTGAGGTAGATACAAAAGAACTTTATCAACATAAAGACGGAAAACCGTTGACTCATTTTAAAATTGAAAATAAATAAAAACCTAATGTCATGCGTACTTATACTAAAGAAATTCAGAATAGTATTACACCAAATCAAGCATTGAATACGCTTAAAGATGGAAATGATAGATTTGTCCATAACACGAAAATTCAAAGAAATCTTCATGATCAAATGGAGGAAACAAGTAAAGGGCAATTTCCTTTTGCTGTTATTTTGAGCTGTATTGATTCAAGAGTTCCTGTAGAGACAATTTTCGATCAAGGAATAGGTTCTGTTTTTTCTATTAGAGTTGCTGGAAATGTGATTAATGAAGATGTATTAGGCTCACTTGAATATGCCTGTCGAATTGCTGGTTCAAAAATCTTAGTTATTTTAGGGCATACAAAATGCGGAGCTGTTACGGCCGCCTGTAGTAATGTTCAATTAGGTAATATAACATCCTTATTGTCTAAGATTAAACCTGCTGTTGATCAATTTCGTTCTAACGATAATGCAAAAGTTGAAGGTGTAAATATTGAAAAGGTTAGTTTAAAGAATGTAGAATTGTCAAAAGAACGTATATTGGATGAAAGTACTATATTGAGAGATATGGAGAAAGGTAATGAAATTCTCATTGTTAAAGCAAATTATGACATTTCAACGGGTAAAGTAATGTTTTTTGAAGATTGATTTAATGTAATTAAAGTGTAGAAGTTCTACTTGGTTTTAATTAAAAGCCATTTATAATTATATTATACGTACCTTTGCACTCAATTATTAAAATTAAAGAATGACATTTGAGGAACTCGGGCTAAAGAGTGAGGTGTTACAGTCGTTAGAAAACATGGGTTTTGTAACACCAACTCCGATCCAAGAAAAAGCTATTCCACACTTATTACAAGAGGAAAGCGATTTTGTTGGACTAGCT
>JAJRQQ010000093.1 GCA_024280155.1 Bacteroidota bacterium | reverse complement strand
GTAACTTGTTGTCCCTAGTGTACCAATTTTAAATGTTTGGTTAACGCCGATCGCGATATAGTCATGATTCACGTCACTCCCAAAAATATCTGGGAATCCTTTCTCGTAATACAAGTAGAATGTTGGCCAAGTAGAACCTAAGACGACTTTACGTTTAGCTTCACGCATGTATTTTTGTCCAGGCGTATAACTTAATGTTGCTTCCCCAATAACAGCTTGATAGGTTTTAAATTCTGTCGGGTCATTGTTGGGCAGAAAATCATCTGTATTTAAAAATTTATACGCTTCTAGACTTCTTCGTTCTGCCATACTAAAATCTACTTGAAGATACAGCCCGTTGACGAGTTCATAATAATGCCCAATCGTTAAATCAGTCGTTTCGATGAAGTTGTCACGTTTGTAGATTTGGGTAATCGCATCGGCTTCACGAATCACATCAAAAGAATGCGTGAAACTTATATTTACGGTTCCAAAATGGAAAGGATCGTATCGGTATCGCCAGAATGTCAGTGCTTTTATATCTGCATTGAGAATTCCGATCGACGCTTCGGTATAACCGTCGAGTGTTTTTTCATTCTCCCATTTTTTAAAATAGAAAAAACCAGGAGCAATTCTCGGTCCTGCAATGAAAATAGGACGTAAAGTTACTGCTACAGGATTGATGGTCCACTGTGTTTTCTTAGCTCGATTTCGATGGTCAATCCCCCAAATTAATACCTTTAAAAAGGTAATTTTATTGAATACTTTATCGATAGAATCTAAATATTCTACTTTTTTATGGGCAATTTCTATACTGTCTTTAATCTGGATGTACCGTATTTCTTCTTCGGAAAAGATTGCTTGTCTTTTTGTATCCCAGAATGTAGAATCTTTCTCATAAGCATCTTCTTCTGTAATTGAAAGTTCATTATTGAAGAATTTCGGTGGGAAATTAGGGTTGAAATTATATTCAGAGAATGTGGTTACCGTTTGACAAGTGGAGGAGTATTTATTGTATTTCACACCGTAATTCAATTCTTGATAAGTGAGGACGCAAATTGAATCTCCGAGATGCTCATATTCTTGAATGATGGAAAAATAATCGTAGATCAATAGATTGCCTTTCTCCATGGTAAATTCTAACTTTTGAACCAACCAAAGTGAATCAATCACGTAGATATATCCTTCTAAAGTAGTTGTAGCAATACTTCTCGGAATGATTTGAATTTTGTTAATCTTTTGTCCATTTTCTTCGTATTGATCTACTAATCGATATTTGTAAGAGAAAATTCCAGGAGTTGAAATTGGAGAACTTACAGGTGTTTGGTGCAAATCATCCAAATGAATGAGGTTTTGGAAGAAATTGAAATTTGATTTTATCGTTGTGGTATAATACAGGTTGTTTTCTTCATTTCCTCTTAATTCGTATGCGTTTCGGGTTTCTTTCACTTTATTTCTATCGCCATAAGAACGTGTAAAATCAATTTCAAGAAGATTCATGTCGTTGGCAATTTTCGCATTTGCCTCACGCGTCATGGTAAATGGATCTTCAATACCCATCGGGTCTTTTGCTTTCTCCTTCTTTTTTTGCTTTCGTTTTTTCTTCTTGTCAGAATCTTCTTTTCGGTCAATTTTCTCTGTCGCTTTTGTATATCCATTTACAATGTGAGGTTAACTCCAAGGACTTATTTCGTTTCTTTTCTCGACTACTTTCAGCATAATCTCTCGACCAGGATTGCTCTTTTTTGCCGAAACATTGACATCATTAATGTCTTGCACTTTTATTGGAATTAAGGAAATGTTTTTGGTTTGGTCAGTCTCATTGACGGTAATATAGATTTCTTTTGTAGTGAAACCACTTGAGGAGATAACGAAATAATATTCACCTTGATAAATTCGCATTTCATAATAGCCGTTGATGTCAGCAATGGTGCGTAAACTTGCATCATTTTTTACGAAAACTTTAGCGAAGGGAATAGGGGAACCGACTTCATCTGATATAATTCCACTTACAGAATATTGTCCAAATAAAATTGTTCCTATAAAGGAAAATAGTACAGTGAAAACAATTTTGTGCAGTGTCATTATGTATAGGACAGTTTAGGTTGTCGTTTGGTTAGATTTTATAACCATTATTCTCAATAAATTCATTGAAAACATGTATAATGAACGAAAAAAAAGAATGGTTATTCTTGATTACTCTTTTGGTCTTCTAAGAATTTTAAGTGTTTCTCTTCACGTTTCATCATCCATTTTCGCATGAAGTACATTACAACTGTCATTACAGCGAACGCATAATAGTAAGCCCATTTATCGAAACCTTCTGTGAAACCAAGATATGTAATCGTTATAAAGAGAATAATGGAAGTTGCCAACCAAAAATAGACCATTATTTTATTGTATGTTTTCATTTGTCGTTATTTAAAGTAAAAGTAGTTATTTTATTCTTCATCCAAATTAATTTTACCAACAGGATTTTTAATTACATATTTAGAGAATGACTGTGTAGTTCGCAGCCCTTTTCCTCGACCAATAACCCCTTTTCCTTCCTGTCGAATAATGACATTTTTATCGGTATAGACTACATCTTCATTCTGATTCCAGAATAATTCCTCTGTTTCCAATTGTTTTTTTGTTTTAAAATTTCGGAGCACAACAGAGTCTTTTGCCATTATAATTCCAGAACTGTAATTGATTTCACCATAGAGTGCGGTTAAGCTGGATGTAATCTTACCTTCTTCACTGAAGAAATTTACTTTCAATCCATCTTTTAGCTTGGTGATGTGTTCTGGGGTACGATACGTCTCTGCTAGAGCAGCATGAATTTCTACTTTTGCATAACCTGAGTCATTGTAAAACACGACTAAATTTCTTGAAGCTTCATCAGGTGCATTAGGATCAAAAGTTACCTTTTGAATCGTGTCCATATCATTTACACAAGAAAAAAGAATACCTGCCAACAAGATGAAGGCAGGTATTCGAAGTATTTTAGTAACGATCATTAAGAATCGTATTAGTTACAAGGTTTGACTGTCACACCATAGCAAGAAAGTGTCACTGAACCAGGGTGTCCTTTTTGGAAACATTGATCTTTTGTTGGGTAGCGCTTTTTATAGTTTGCAATTGAACTACCAACAGATTCTCCTAATGCTCTAGCTCTTTCAAGTAATTGAACAGCGTAGATGTAATTGCAAGATCTATCGAAAGAGCTTACTCCACAGTTATTTGCATTCGCTGCAACAGCTCTACCAGCAATTGCTAAACCAGCACCTTTTTTGTCTCCAGAAATACTCATTCCTGTGTTGTAAGCTGCAGTGTATGAGCCAGCTCTAAATTGCGTATGAGCAATCAGGTAGTTAATGGCTTGTTTTATAGAATCGTTTGATGCAACACTTTTTGCTGTTTTATACGTCGAAATTGCTTGGCTATATTTCTTTTTTGCCGCTAAATTTTTTGCTTTCATTAACTGAGCATCAAAAGAAGTTGGGTCTATTTCAACATAGATATCAATCAATTGACTGTATTCTGGAGCGCTTGTACACTCTTTCTTATCCAAGAGATTGATGAAGTTCAGTACAGCAGCCTTTTTAACTTCAGGGTCTGTTGGAAGGTTTTCCATATAACCTTTTAATTCAGGAACGATGTCATCACAATCTTTTACAACTGCATTGAAATAACCTGTAATTGTTTCTTGCGTTTTAACAGACATGTTTGCTTTACTAATTAAAGCAGAAAGCTCAAAATAATCTGTAATCATTGTTTTTTTCAATTCAACTTTCTTTTCTACAGGCGCTGCAGAGAACATTGCGTATGTGTTGTAGTAAAAATAAGAAACATACCCTTCTCCCGTTTTTACTCCGTTCGTTTCAATCCCACTTCTAAAGAGCTGATCTGCTTTTTCACGATCTGGTTTTGAAGACTGAAGAATATATGATGCTCTTAACAAGTCGTTTTTTTTGTTGTAAAAACCTTTCTCTTCCATAACAGAATAGAATTGAACTAAAGTATCAACATAAGCTGTTTTTTCCTTGTCTTTTGTTGTGTTGATTGAATTTCTCAAAGAACCAACTAATCTGTTGTAATTCGCAGCATCATATCCACCACAAATTTTTTCACCTTTGATGTAATAAGCAACTGCTCCTTTATAATTTTTGATTTTTAACTCTTCACCTGCTAAAAAGCGCATTCTTTTACATTCTCTTTCTGTATCCTCATCTTGTGCAAAGCTTAAAGATCCAAGTATTAAAAAAGTTGCGAGTAATAATTTTCCTAGTTTCATTTTAATTTAGTTTAATTTTCTTTTTACAAACCATTTATCAGCTCCGGGGGCGATTGTTAACCCGATATTTATTCCGTAATAACTTTGACGTAAGTCATTACTATTTGATGTACCTCTGTTTCCGTATGAAAAACCAAAGTTTATCGAGGAAAGTGAGCTCTTAATAATAATCGGAATACCAAATCCAATTGTCGTGCCAAGATCAGTGACTTGTTCATTATTTGTTGAATAAGGCATTTGCTCGTAATAGATACCTGCTCGGTATTTCACTCTGTGATAGAACTTTGTCATCTGTTTATTTCTGACAAAATCTGTTTCAGGTAAATACTGTAACCCGAAAGTATATTTATTTGAAACTAAAAAATTGTTTGCTACATTCGTTTCAAAAGAATTCCTATAATTGGTCCAATCTGCAACTTCGTATGTAATATGAATACCTAGTTGAGAGTTTAATGGGTTGGTAGAGTTTTTTCTTCCTTTAAAACTAAATTGATAATTCAAACCGTATGTGTATGTGGGGACATTGCTTAAGCTTCCAGACAGACTATCGTTTAGAGAAAGAGAGTCATAGACATTCGGATTGTCAATGTTTGAAGAGTAAAATAATACATCTTCAAATTCAGCCCTTAACTTCTGAAAAGGTTCAAAAACAGCAGAAATTCCAATTTGGTGTCTATCATTGAATTTTTGAGTGTAATTCAAGCCTAATGTGTAGTGTAAGCCTTTTATACGATAAGTCTTTGTGTTAACACCACCTGAATTTAATGAAGAACCAGAATGGAGTACAGTACTCTTTCTGGTGTCAATGATCTGTCCAAATAAATACCCTAAATTTCCCCCTAAAGAAAGTTTAGCACCTTTATAGTTGAAAATTTCAGAAGAAAAACCAATGAAAGCTTCACTAATATCACCAGAGCCTTCGTAGAAATATTGAAGAGAATCTGTTCCGATTTTCACTTTGTTAGAGAAGTCATAACCTTTGGAAGAGAATGGTTTTAAGCCTAAAGCTAAACCAAAACGTTTCGCAAAAGGAAATGCAATGACAAAATGTTGAATAGAAGCGATGTAAGCGTCGTATGAACTCCCATTCTCAGAGTAAGTTGATAATTTAGAAGAAATACCAAAAGAGAACAAAGGTTGGTGTTTTGCAAGAGAGCTATAGGATGCAGGGTTATAATAATTGAATACAGTAGAATCAATAAATGTTATTTTGGAATTCCCAACTCCAATAAATGTGGCATTATCTAGTGTGTTGAGTTCTCCTAATCCATAGAAACTGTAGGGTGAATTTGAACTTTTTTGTGCGTAATTATACACAGCTATATTCACTAGTAAAAAAAGAAGGGTAAGCTTACGCAATAAATTCATAAATATCGTTTAAACCCACAAGAGTTAAATTTTTGTTTGCAAAGATGCTATTTTTTGAATGGAATTCAAAGTATTGTGCGTCTCCACCTGTAATAAAAAATGTTAAGTTTTTAAATTGGGATGAATATTGGTCGATAAAACCCTGTATTTCTGCTTGAATTCCGTTGATAATACCAGATTGAATACTTGTTGTTGTATCGATCCCGGTGAGGATTGTCTTAGACTTTATGTTCAATAGGGGTAGGTTTCCGGTATAATCGTTTAGAGAATTATAGCGAAGTTGGATTCCCGGAGAAATAGAACCTCCGAGATATTCCCCTTTTACCGAAATCACATCAAATTTTATACATGTACCCACATCAATGATAACGCCAATTCCATTTTTTAATTGTGAATGAGCGAAAACAGCATTGCAAATTCGGTCAATTCCTAACGTATTTTTGGTTTCATACTTTAGTTGAATAGGGAGGTTTGTTTCGCTGGTAAGTAGGATAGGGGATTTAAATAGCTTAATTATTGCATTGGTTTTTTCGAGAGATAGAACAGAAGAAATTATTGCATCCCCACCTCCCTTTGGTTCGATTATTTGTTTAAGACCTTTTAAATCAGTTCGATGAACTCTTTCTAATCGTCCTTTTTCAAAGAATCCAACTTTGATTGAAGTATTTCCAGCATCAATTACAACTACCTGATTTTTAAGTATCATAGAGCAAAGATAAAATACTTTGAAAAAAAAATCATTTTTTTATCGTTAAATAAAAAGAAGTTCCTATCTTTGCCCCCACCAAATAAGGTTGGTGCCTTAGCTCAGTTGGTAGAGCAATGGACTGAAAATCCATGTGTCCCTGGTTCGATTCCTGGAGGCACCACTTAATTAAAAGACATTCAGCAATGAGTGTCTTTTTTTTTGTACAAATAAATTATGTCATTTTCTGTTTATGTTTTAGAAAGTCTTGTTCACGCTAACAAATATTATGTTGGTATGGCAAAAGATATTGATTTGCGCTTAAAAGAACATAACCGAGGTAAATCCAAATACACTAAATCATTCCTTCCATGGAAAGTTATCCATTTTGAGTTTGTAGGAGAAGCAAAAGCCGCTCGTAAGTTAGAAAAGTATTATAAATCTACAGCTGGCAAGAATAAGCTTCGTAAACTTGGTATTATTAAGGACTGAGTATCTTTTGTTCCTGGTTCCCTGTCTGCCAGTCTTTCGACAGGAAGTCAGGCAGGGATTCCTGGAGGCACCACTTAATTAAAAGACATTCAGCAATGAGTGTCTTTTTTTTTGTACAAATAAATTATGTCATTTTCTGTTTATGTTTTAGAAAGCATTGAATTTCCGAGTAAGTGATTATGGCTTTTTTCGTTCAAAGGATTAAGGGCGATTCAGTGAGAATAAGTGTTTTTTGTCTAAAAGAGCAATTTTTTCTATTTTTCATATTCTTGACTGAATTAGTGCATCACAAGTTTTTATCGAGGTTCGCATTCTGGCTTTTAGTGTGTTTTCTATTTTGAATGTTCAAAGAAAGGATCTTGAAAGTCTTTGTTTTATTGAAGTGTATGTTCTTTTACCACCTCTGTATATATTGTTGAGGTGATGCGAATTCATTGAAAAAAAGAAATTTATTTCTGAAAATTGATCTCATTATCTCTGGTAAAATCTTTTTTATCTATTATTAGCTTAATTATTGATAAATAAAAGACTACATTTGTTCCATAAATAATATATATAATATGAATAACGGAACAGTAAAGTTTTTCAATAATTCAAAAGGATTTGGATTTATTGAGCCAGAAGAAGGAAGTAAAGATGTATTTGTACATGCAAATGGTCTAATTGACGAAATCAATGAAGGAGATAAAGTAAGCTACGAAGTAGAAGAAACTCCAAAAGGAACAAGTGCAATTAATGTAACATTAGTTTAATCAACTAATCAATATATTTATTCAAAAAGTCTATCATTTATGATGGGCTTTTTTTGTGCCACATTATTCTGAAAGTAGATTTGAAACACTTTTATTCTCCCCCATTTCATTCTATGAATAATCCTCTTAAGGAATATTTATTCAAGAAAAAATCGTATTATTGTTACACATTTAAGTAGAAAAAAATATGAAAAAAATATTTACCTTAATTTTCGTTGCGTTGACAATGACTTCTTTAGCCCAAAATAAATATGTTGACGGAACAGCAGAAGAAGAGGAACAAAAAGCAGAAGCCAATAAATATTTAAAAGGAAAGTTTATTCTTGAACCGTATATTGGTGTAATGAGCCCTACTTGGATGCAAAACAATATGCTTGTTAATAGACAACAAGATTCACTGAGTAATACAACCTATAAAAGTACTGGAATTCCGATCGTTCTTGGTTTTAAAGTAGAATACATGCTTTCGAATAAGGTAGGGCTAGGATTGGATGTGAATTATCAGGAAAATGGTATTGATATGACCAGTTATCAAAATTTTGTGGATGGTTCTGGAAATGTTGTTCAACAACAAGTAACCAATGTATGGAATGAGCAAAAGCTAAGAATAATGGCACGTTTTCAAGCGCATTTTGGGAGTTCTGAAAAAATTGATTGGTATGGTGGAGCAGCGATTGGAGGTACGATTGTTTTAAACCGTAGAGATGCGAGTTATACACAATACCAACCAGATCTTGGAGATTATCCTTTTATTATCCGCCCTGTCAAATTAGCTGATTTTCTTACGAAAGATATCGGAATACCAATTGCAATTCGTGGATATATCGGTGCTCGTTTTATGATCAGCAACAACTTCGGAATTCTTACAGAAGTCGGTCTGTTCAGTGGTGCTTTATTAAATGTTGGAGCAACAATTCGAATTTAATGGCTTTAATCAAATCTTGTAGAGGAAATACTCCTTCTTTTGGAGAAGATTGTTGGTTCGCAGAGAATGCAACCATCGTTGGAGAAGTGAAAATGGGTGACCAATGTTCTGTTTGGTTTTCTGCCGTTGTACGTGGTGATGTGAATTCAATTACAATGGGCAATAAGGTAAACATTCAAGATGGAGCTGTTATTCATGCAACTTTTGAAAAACACAAAACAACTTTAGGCAATAATGTTTCAGTAGGACACAATGCTAACGTTCACGGTTGCACTGTCGAAGACAATGTTCTCATCGGAATGGGGTCTATTGTGATGGATGGTTGCTATATAGAATCCAATTGTATTATTGCTGCAGGAGCTGTTTTATTACAAGGTACTCGAGTAGAATCTTGGAGCGTTTATGCAGGTATTCCTGCAAAAAAAGTAAAAACACTTTCTCCAGAATTATTTAAAGGAGAAGTTCAACGGATTGCCGATAATTACATTGAGTACAGTAGTTGGTTTAAGGAAGATTGATTCTATCCGATTTTCACATGACTTGCATTTACTCTTTCTCCGAAATAGATGCTTGCATTTTTATTGAACTCATCTTTATTCTCAGAAGTTAAAAAGTGTACGCTTCCATTCTTCGAACATTTAGAATCCATCCAAGGATGACGAATGAGATAATCTGCGAGACTATTCGCTACAATTTCTCCTTGAGCAATGATTTCAATATTTTCAGGAACGATAGAAGCCAAATATTCTTTTAAAACAGGATAGTGTGTGCAACCCAAGAGGATCGTATCGATTCTTTTATCTGCTTTTAATAACTCTTCAATGTCTTTTTTGATAAATTCTTTTCCTGCAGAGGTATTATGTTCATTATTTTCAATCAACGGCACCCACATTGGACACGCATGCTGTGTAACTTTACATTGCGGTGAAAATTTTTCAATCTCAATCAGATAAGATTCTGAGGTTACCGTTCCTGGTGTTGCAAGAATACCAATATGATTGCTCTTTGTAACTTGCCCGATGATTTCTGAACTAGGTCGAATAACCCCCAGGACTCTTTTATCTTTATCAATCCTTGGTAAATCATTCTGTTGAATCGTTCTCAATGCTTTCGCTGATGCAGTATTGCAAGCAACAATCACTAACTCGCATCCTCTGGAAAAAAGTTCATTAACAGCTTGTAAAGTAAATTCATAAACCACATCGAAAGATCTCGGGCCATAAGGTGCACGAGCATTGTCTCCTAAATACAAATAATCGTATTGAGGCAATTTCTTACGAATGTCTTTTAAGATGGTTAAACCACCATAACCAGAATCAAAAATACCTATTGGTCCCATAGTTAAATAAAAAAAGGGCAATCTTTCGATTACCCTTCTAAGTTACATAAAAAATCTTATTGGACTTTATCCATCTTTAATAATTCAGTAATCACTGTATCTGTTATGTCTATTCCTCCATCAAAGTACATTAACATAGATTCATCTAGAACATAGTTTATTTTCATTCTGTCTGCAACTACTTTTACTGCTTTCTGAACCATGTCCAAAATTGGAGCATTCAATTCTTGAGAATACACTTGAATTTCTTGTTGCAAAGATTGTTCACGTTCTTGTAATGCTTTTTGTTTTTTCATCAATTTTTCTTCTTCAATTTTGATGATAACAGGGGACATTGTTGGTCTTTCTCTTTCGTATTTAGCATAAGCTTGATTGAAATCAATTTCCATTTCTTTTAATTCATTGATTCCTGCTACCTCAAATTCTTGTAATTTAACAATTGCTATTTTACGAGAAGGCATTGTGTCCAACAACTCTTGTGAATTAATATGTCCAACTTTCGTTTGAGCGGATAATGTCCCAAAACTGAGTACTACTAATAATGCTAAAATTAACTTTTTCATTTTTCTGATTTATTTGTTTATTTTTAATTCAAGGTTTATCGAACTGATATCCCCATTTCTTTTAATACACTGTTGCTAATGTCGTATTTACTGTCAGCATAGATTAAGTTTGATTGATTGGCTTTATCGAATACAAAACTATAGTTTCTCTTAGAAGCAATCTTTTGCATTGCTTCATAAATTTGATCTTGGATAGGTTTTATTAATTGTTGTCGTTTCTTAAAATAATCACCATTTACCCCAAATCTCATTTTTTGCATCTGCATCGCTTCTTGTTCCAGCTTTTCAATTTCTTCCTTACGTTTTTTCTTTTCTTCTTTCGGCAAAAGGACTTCTTCTTGCGCAAAATTTTCTTTTTTCTTATTTAGAACTTCATATCTTTTTTCAATCTCTTTCGTCCAACGATCAGCTAGCTTATCTAACTTTTCTTTTGCTTCAGCATAAGCTGGAACATTCGAAAGGATATAATCTGAATCGATATACGCATACTTCTGTGCATTGACAAACCCTGTGCCAAAAGCGATAAATAAGATAAGGAAAAGTGATTTCATAGTCTAATGTTTTGATTACCAAACGGCGAATTTACAATATTTATTATAATTTACAATTCTATCGTTTAGATTAAAGTTCTCCTAAATTCATACCAATTGTGAAATTCAACTTAGGATAGAATCCTTTTTCAGCAATACTTCTGTCTGAAGCTCCACCAAATCCACTTGACCATGAATCTAAAGTGTCACACCCAAATCCATAATCTAACCCGAGCATTCCGAACATTGGTAAGAATACTCTTACTCCAACACCAGCTGCTCTTTTTACATTAAACGGATTAAATCTTGCTGCATCTGGATAAGTGTTTCCGGCTTCTGCAAAGATTAAAGCATAAAAGGTCGCTGAAGGGTTCAGAGAAATTGGGTAACGAAGTTCTAAAGTATATTTCGCAATGAATGGATCTCCTCCAACAGAATGTAACCCCCCTGCAGACTCTTCATATCCTCTTAATGCAATAATTTCTTGTCCTCCGATTTGGTTCACACCTGTCAACCCAGAACCGCCTAAATTAAATCGCTCAAACGGCGTTAAACCTTTTGATGTCGTATAAGCTCCCATAAAACCAAAACCAACCCTTGGCATTAAAATTAACTTTTTATCATTTGATAATGGGAAGTACCAAGATCCTGTAATTTTTATTTTATAATACTCTAAATATTTATAGCGCTCTTGGTTAGTATAACTGGAATAGTCATCTACACCATCAAAAAAAGAATAAGGTAAGGTCGCTTTTGCTGTAAACTTAATATCAGAACCACCTTGTGGATAGATTGGGGCACTTACCGAACTTCTTTGTAGGACGTATTTTAGTGCAATATCACTTGCGTATCCATCTTCAAAAATTCCAAAATTCTGGTAATCCGTCACATCATAATATTGATAACTGAGTTCGTAATAAGCAGAGAACCAATCATCCGGCCATTTCTTTCTTCGACCAATCCCCACACCAACTCCAGTAATACCCATTCCAGAGAACAAAGGATTGCTTGGTAAATGTCCGTTTCCTAAGGCTGTATGATTCATCCAAACCGTTAAAGAAGTGGGTTTTCTACCTCCCAACCAAGGTTCAGTAAAAGATAAATTATACCCTTGATAAAAACGCCCGTTTGTTTGTGCTCTAATGGATAATCTCTGTCCATCTCCACCCGGAAGAGGAGTCCAAGCATTTTTTTTGAAGATGTTTTTTAAGCTAAAATTATTAAATGTTAAACCAAGTGTTAGAATCACACTACCTCTACCATCAACACCAGTTCCTCCATAACCACCTGAAAGTTCAATTTGATCAGAAGATTTTTCCTCTACAACATATTCAATATCTACAGTTCCGTCCTGAGGGTTAGGAATTGGATTTATTTGGAATCCTTGTTCATTGAAATAACCCAATTGCGCCAATTCTCTTTGAGTACGAATGATGTCATTTCTGTTGAATAAATCACCGGGTTTCGTTCTTATCTCACGACGAATTACATATTCATTCGTTTTTGTATTCCCTTTGATAATGATTTTTCGAACTCGAGCTTCTTTCCCCTCAATCACACGCATTTGATAACTGATATGATTATTGTCAACATGTTGCTCAACAGGAATTACTTGAAAGAATAAATAACCTCGATCCATGTACAGAGATGTTATGTCACGTCCATCTTGGCTCATAAATAAGCGCTGCTCTAATAATTCTTGGTTGTAGATGTCACCACGTTTAATTCCTAGAACAGTATCTAAAAATGAAGAACGGAACTTTGTGTTACCAATCCACTCGATATCTCCAAAGTAATAAACCTCTCCTTCATCTATAGTGATATCAATTCTTAAATTCTTTCGATTTGCTAAATAAACCGTGTCAAAAGAAATCTCAGCATCACGTAAGCCTTTTGAACTAAATTTACTCAAAACAGCAGCTTTGTCTCTTTTGTAGGCAGACTCATTGAATTTTGAACGTTTGAAGAATCTCCAAAACACTTTTTGCTTCGTGTCCTTCATAGCCATTTTCAACTTCCAAGTAGGAATTGTTTCATTGCCTGTAATGTTTAGTTTCCCAATTTTAACCTTTGGTCCTTTATCTATATTTATAATGAAAATCTCAGAATTATTCATTAATGGGTCTTGATCTTTCTCAATGTTAACCTTTACCGTGTAATGTCCTTTCTCTCTGAAATAACCTTTGATTTGATTCTGAGTAGCAAAGATTAAGTTTTCAGTAATTGTTTTTCCTGAAAAAAGAGAAATTTCTTCTCGAATTTTATCTGCTTCTCTTCGATTGATTCCAACAAATTTAAAACGTGATAATTTGGGACGTGGTTCAACTTTTATGACTAAGTAAATCACACCAGCGACTTCTTTTTCTGCTAAAATTTCAACTTTAGAAAAAATACCTTCATCCCAAAGGTTTTTTATCGCTTTTGCAATTTTTTCTCCGGGTATCGTGATAGACTGTCCCTGTCGAAGACCTGCCAAAAGTTTAATAGCATTGTGATCGTAATTATCTGCTCCGTCTATACGAATTGGACCAATCTCGTAAGTTTTTGGGTTTTTATAATCAATACTCACTCCTCCGATGGACACTGGCTGAGCCAACGAATTAAAGGATAGTAGTAGTGTGAATATGAAAATTATTCTGTTTAGAATCATGAATTTTTTTCTATTTGTTCTGAAACCATTCCAAACCGTCTCTCTCTCGATTGATAATCTAAAATTGCTTCGTATAAGTTTTCTTGTTTAAAGTCAGGCCAAAGTATTGGAGTGAAGTAAAATTCAGTATAAGCAATTTGCCACAAGAGGAAATTACTCACTCTATGCTCTCCACTTGTTCGAATTAAGAGCTCAGGGTCAGGAATATTCTTCGTTGTCAACTCATTAGAAACAAGTTCTTCTGTTATTTCGCTGATAGATATTTCTTTTTGGTCTACTTGTTGAGCAATGTTTTTAATCGCTTCAACCATTTCCCATTTAGAACTATAATTTAGCGCAAGAATCAATTGCACTCCTGTATTGTCCTTTGTAACCTCAAAAGCGTTCAACATTTCCTGTTTTGCATCCCCAAGTAACCCGTCTAAATTTCCGATTGTAGAGATGCAAACATTGTTTTTATTCAATTCTCCTACTTCGTTGCTGATGGTGTGTACGAGTAAGCTCATTAGACCTTCGACTTCTTCCTTTGGCCTATTCCAGTTTTCAGTAGAGAAAGCATAAAGTGTCAAATATGTGACATTTGCTTGTTGGGCAGCTTTAAGTACTTCGCGCACTGATTCAACACCAAAGTTGTGGCCGAATAATCGGTTTTCCCCTTGTTGTTTCGCCCATCTCCCATTGCCATCCATAATGATTGCAATGTGTTCTGGGGTGTTGTTCAAATCAATTTTCTCTAAAATACTCACTTTCTTTTTTATATAGACAACGAAAATAGTGAAACAAAAGTATTTGACCGCATTTTTAGGCGGAAGACTTAACTTTGTTTAACAAAAAAAGGGAGTTGGCTGACCGACTCCCTTTAAAAACATTCATTTTTGTTGTTTTATTCAGCTAAAACAATGATTTTGTTGTTTAACATTTCCATTACACCACCTTTGATGTCGATACGAATTACTTTTTTGTCTTTCGAATCAACCTCAATAAGGTCATTTTCCAGTGCTTCTTCAAAAGAATTTGTTAAATTAACTTTAACATTTCCTTTTGTAAGAGCTGAGATAATAGCGGCGTGATTTTCCAATACCTGAAAAGCTCCATCCAATCCAGGAAACTGAACTGCCGATACCTCTCCGGCAAAAACCTTTGCTTCTGGCGTTATTATTTCTAAATGCATCTTTTAATATTTTAAATTATGCGTTTTAAGCAATCATTTTCTCTCCAGCTACAATCACTTCTTCAATACCACCTTTCAAGTTGAAAGCTGCTTCTGGGTATTGATCGTATTTACCGTCAAGAATTTCGTTAAATGCTTTGATTGTATCTTGAATGTCAACCAAAACTCCTGGAAGACCTGTAAATTGCTCAGCAACATGGAATGGTTGAGAAAGGAAACGTTGAACACGACGTGCGCGGTGAACGATTAATTTATCTTCTTCAGACAGCTCATCCATACCTAGAATCGCAATAATATCTTGTAGTTCTTTGTAACGTTGTAACGTGATTTTAACTCTTTGTGCACAATCATAGTGCTCTGCACCAACAACATCTATTGTTAAAATTCTAGACGTTGAATCCAAAGGGTCAACTGCTGGGTAGATTCCTAACTCAGCAATCTTACGAGACAATACTGTTGTAGCATCCAAGTGAGCAAAAGTATTTGCAGGAGCTGGATCGGTTAAATCATCTGCAGGTACGTAAACCGCTTGCACTGATGTAATAGATCCACTTTTAGTTGAAGTAATTCGTTCTTGCATTTGTCCCATTTCTGTAGCCAAAGTTGGTTGGTAACCTACCGCAGAAGGCATACGACCTAACAATGCAGATACTTCAGATCCTGCTTGAGTGAATCGGAAAATGTTATCAACGAAGAAAAGAATATCTTTCCCTTCTTCTTCACCATCTCCGTCACGGAAATATTCAGCCATTGTTAATCCTGACAATGCAACACGTGCACGTGCTCCAGGAGGCTCATTCATTTGACCAAAAACAAAAGTTGCTTTCGATTCTTTCATTACTTCTAAATCAACTTTAGATAAATCCCATCCTCCATTTTCCATGGATTCCATGAATGCATCACCGTATCTGATAATTCCTGATTCAAGCATCTCTCGAAGTAAATCATTTCCTTCACGAGTACGTTCGCCAACACCAGCAAACACAGATAAACCACCGTGTCCTTTTGCGATATTGTTAATCAACTCTTGAATCAATACTGTTTTTCCAACACCAGCACCACCAAATAAACCAATTTTACCACCTTTTGCATATGGTTCAATTAAATCGATTACTTTAATACCTGTGTACAATACTTCGGTTGCAGTAGAAAGATCTTCAAATTTTGGAGCCTCTCTGTGGATTGGCATTCCATTTTCGTTTGGAATATCGTTAATTCCATCAATTGTTTCACCAATTACATTGAATAAACGTCCTTTTACTTCTTCTCCAATTGGCATTGTAATAGCAGTTCCTGTAGAAGTAACTTCCATGCCTCTCATGAATCCGTCAGTAGAATCCATAGAGATCGTACGTACAGTTCCCTCACCTGTGTGAGACTGTACCTCAAGAACTACTCGAGTTCCATCTTCTTTTTTTACTTCTAATGCTTCGTAAATACTAGGAAGTTCAACTCCTTTGTCAAAACTTACATCAATTACAGGACCAATTACCTGTGACACTTTACCTTTTATATTCGACATTTCTGCGACTTTTAGAAATTAAAATTTCAATTTTGGGTGCAAATATATGTCTTTTATCTGAATTAACAGAATAGTATCAAAGAAAATATATGAAAGCTTATATTTTTTTACTACACCACAGTTGGTGAGTTAGTATTCTACGTTTTTGTGAATTAAGTATTTTACAGGTAAAAACGATAATACAACGCTTAAAATAGAGACAAGGGCGATGATTAAAAGCCCATCATTTAATGATAAGGCTATTGGAAAAGCTTCTCCACCTGAATTAGGCATTGTTACCAAATCAAAATTTATTTGCAATAGGCAAATGCTGTAACCGAGAATAATTCCGATTAAAATTCCTTTTCCAGAAATAAGCAATCCCTCGTAAAAAAATATTTTAAAAAGAAAAGATCGGTCCATACCAAAACTAGACATTGTTTTAATGTCATTTAATTTTTCTACAAATAGCATTGTTAAAGATGCAATTAAGTTAAACGCAGCCAAAATAAATATAAACAATAGAATAATCATTACGATTATTTTTTCAGATTTACTTGTTTGAAAAACCAACTCATTCTTCTCATAGTTTGTTTTTACAGAGAACGAACTTCCAACTATGGTTTGGATTTTAGATTTTATTTCTTCCAATTCTGCTTCAGTATTAATTGAAATGTAATAGGCAGATATTTGATGGGTATATTTTAATAAGTCACGGGATAATTCAATCGGAACAATTATAAAAGAAGCATTGATTTCTTTATTGTAATTTATTCTCCCAGAAAGTTTTATTACTTTAGAGTAAAATGGGCTTGTGCCTGGTCGAATTCTTATTTTTCGCTTGGGCGCGTAACATACAATTGATTCATTTCCAAAAGATTCCGGGATAAATCCGTCTAAATTATCCAGTAACGTTGCGCCAATCAATCCTACTTGAAAATTGCCCTGATTTAATATAGCGTCACCGTCTATAACATGTTCTTTCATCCTTGTCATTTTTAAGAATGAAGAATCTACACCGATTAAATTGGCATTAATCCATTTTTTTTCATGCTTCAGAATGACCACCTCCTCAATTGCCCTTGAATAATAGGTGACTCCTTTAACTTTGGCGATTCTATCTATGTCAATCCTTTTCTCGTTGAATGTTTTCCCCTCTTTCAGACGAATTGTTATATCTGCATCAAAATCAGAAAACAATCCTTCAATCATAACTTCTATTCCATTGAATGCAGAAAGTAGGACTACTAAAGCAGCAGTAATCATGGCGATACCAACCACAGAGATACGTGTTATCAAATTGATAACATTTTTCTTCCTGTTGGTAGAAATGTATCTTCTAGCTATAAAAAAAGGGATGTTAATACGACTATCTTTTTAGTAATTCATCAATTTTACTCGCATAATCAAGTGAATCATCGATGAAAAATGAAAGTTGAGGAATGTGTTTCATGTTCTTCAATCTTTTTCCAATTTCACCTCGGATTCTTGATGAATGGATTTTAATGTTTTCCAGAACTTCGTCTTTATCTGGCCCAGCAAAAATACTGAGGTAACACTTTGTTGAAGAAAGATCTGGGGATATTCTGACAACCGTCACGGTTACCATTGCGCCTAGACAGATTTCTCTTGCATTGCGTTGAAAAAAAATGGATAATTCTTCTTGAATAACTCCTTCAATTCTACTTTGTCTTATTGAACTCATAACTGCAAAAGTAAGAATTGTTAGCTCGTTATCCTCAAACAAAGAAACAAAAACTATATTTGCATATAATTATGAGAGGAATTTTAGAAATATATCGGTATACTTTTATGTATAAAGGGATGGCATTGTTGATTATTTTATTCAACATCCTTTATGTTATTTTTAATTTAATTTCACTTGCCTTATTTGTTCCTTTTTTAAATATTATTTTTTCTGAAAATAATGAAGCAGTCGCCAAACCAATACTCAAAGAGGGTTTGTTTAATTTTTTCGAGTATCAAGTTGACAACTTCAATTATCAAATGTATCTGATAACAGAAAATGATCCGAAAGAGGCATTGTTTATTGCTTGTGTCTCGATAGGATTGGCTTTTCTTGGTAAAACATTGTTTCGTTATTTAGCAATTTGGTTCCAATCTAAATTGAGAATGTCAGTTGTAAGAGATGTGCGAAATAGTTTATTTGAAAAAGCGATGCGTTTGCCTATCTCATATTATACCGATGAAAGAAAAGGTGATCTCATTGCAAGAATGCAATCTGATGTAGGGGAGATAGAGAATGCTGTTATTTCGATGTTAGAATTATTTTTCCGTGAACCCATTGCAATTGTTATAAATCTTGCAGTATTGATTTATTGGAGTCCACAATTAACCGCATTTTCACTCATCCTTCTTCCTTTTGTTGCTCTTATTATCGCTGTTATCGGGAAAAGTCTGAAAAGAACTGCAAAGCAGGGGCAAGAACAAATGGGGGTGTTATATTCTTCAATGGATGAAGGTTTGGGCGGTATTCGTATCATTAAAGCATTCAATGCATCTAAGCAAGTGTTAAAATCCTTCAAAAAAGAAAACCTACGCCATCAGCAATTGATTACTAAAGCATTTCGAAAAAGAGACTTGTCCTCACCTCTAAATGAATTAATAGTCACCTTGGTTATGTTGATAATTGTTTGGTATGGTGGTTTACTTGTCTTGGATATTTCACAAACAAATTCTTTGACAGGTCCAGAGTTTTTAGGATTTATCCTTGTTTTCTCGCAGTTAACTCGTCCAATATCAGGTGTTGCAAAATCAATCGCTAATTTAAATAAGTCTGCTGCATCTCAAGATCGGATCAATGAAGTACTGAATGCTGATGAACGAATTTATGAGGCAGAAAACCCGATACAGTCGCATGAATTGAAAGAGAAAATCACATTTAAAAATATTTATTTTAAATACAAAGATGTTTTTGTGATAAAGGACATTTCTTTTGATATTCCGGTAGGGAAGACGGTTGCTCTAGTGGGCGAATCTGGTAGCGGGAAATCGACAATTGCTGATTTATTGCCTCGTTTTCACGATGTTCAGAAGGGGGAAATTCTTTTTGACGATGTAAATATAAAAGATGCCTCAATCAGTGATTTAAGGAGTCACATTGGAATTGTATCTCAAGAATCGATTCTCTTTAATGCGTCAGTTCGTGAAAATATTGCATTTGGAATGCCTAGTGCATCAGAAGAAGAAATTATTACAGCAGCAAAAATTGCCAATGCGCATCAATTTATTGAAGATTTAGATGAGGGCTACGATACAAACATTGGAGAAAGAGGGAATAAACTTTCTGGAGGACAAAAGCAAAGGGTAAGTATTGCTCGAGCGATTTTGAAAAATCCTAACATATTAATTCTTGATGAAGCGACCTCGGCTCTGGATACCGAATCCGCAAGGTTGGTGCAGGAAGCTTTAGATAATTTAATGAAGAATAGAACGAGCCTCGTAATTGCTCATCGATTAAGTACGATTAAAAAAGCAGATCTAATTATTGTTCTTTCTAAAGGAGAAATTGTTGAACGCGGAACGCATACAGAATTGATGATCGCAAAAGGTGTGTACTATAACTTATCTACCTTGCAAGGTGTTATTGAGTAAAATGAATGTATTCTTCCGGATCTACTGATGCTAAATTTTGCCACAACTCAAAATGCAAGTGTGGTCCATCGGAGTTTTCTCCAGAGTCTCCAACAATTGCTATTGGGTCACCAATTTTCACAAAGTCACCTGGTTTTTTCAATACACTCTGCGTGTGTTTGTAGACAGATAAAATATTATCTTCATGTTTAACAATTAAAACATAGCCATCTTTAAGTGTGTAAGCTGAATACAGAACAACACCAGATAAACACGCTTTTATTACAGCATCTTTTTTTGTAACAATGTCAATCCCGTGGTGTTTGTTTTTATCGAATTTTTGACTGACAATTCCATTTACTGGTTTCGTAAAATAAATGATTGAATTAGTTGAGTTTTCAGCCGGGTGTGTTAGGATATCTTCTTTTACTTTTTGTAGATTGATTTTTTCCTCTTCTGTCATTTTTTCATCATAAATGAAAGTTGAGATGCTATCTTTTATGAAATCAATCGAATCAATCGGGAAATCAGCTGGAACCTGCCCTGTTAATATATACTTGATGTTTTGAATGTATTCTTCTTGGGCAATCAATTTGCTCGATAATTCTTCAATTTTTTCACTTTGTTTCTCAAGTTCATTCCGTTCAATTGATGAGTTACCCGTTAAGAAAGACTGAAAAAACACAGAATTAGCCAAGAAGAAAGTCCCAACTCCTATAATGATGATGAGTATTACACTTAAACTAAT
>JAJRQQ010000092.1 GCA_024280155.1 Bacteroidota bacterium | reverse complement strand
ATGGATAATAATCAGAATAACTCACCACAGTAGCGGTATAGTAATCCATTTCTCCATCTAGAGTTGAGCTTGTCTGATTCCCTGTCAGTGGATCAAATACACCTCCATCTTCTGCCCATTTTCTATCCGTAATAACGGCTAGAACGTTTCCTAAATGGTTACTTAATTCAAAACGTTTTTCTCCAACAATATCATTACCGTTACAAGCTCCATACCCTAAATTTCGTTTAGCAGAATACGTTAGAGAAGTTGTAAGGTTTCCATTGAGAAATAAATCTAAAGTACTTCCGTTCCAGTTTCCTGGTTGAGTATAAGAGATTTCGATATAATATTTGCCATTTGCGTTATTGCTCCACCACATTTTGGCTTGTAGGTCTGTGGTTACTGTTTTGTTATTGATGTTTTCAATGATTAACACAGCATCTTGGAGGTAATTCCCAGAAACTGATACAGGACTCATGATAGAAGTTCCATTGATTCTATATTCAACATTCATTCCTTGAGAATAAATAGAAGACATTTCAACAATGGCATTTGCTCTTTGATTATCCTGTGAGCAGTAATCAAAATTCGGTGTTTCCAACAACGTTTCATCCAATTGATGAACGCCTATTCGACTACTTCCGTACAGGTCATGATTCACTAAAAAAGTATTTGAAGGAGTAGCTCCATCTTGGGTGTAAGTCGCCATAGTGTTCCCTTGAGCATCGCGAACATAAAAAGTTGCCTTAATGTCGTCAACACCATTGTTTGGATAAACTATTTTAGCTATTCTGTTTCCCATTGGATCATACTTAAAGGCAATATCACTCATTACACTGCCTGCATCACGCTCAATATACAAAATTTTATTGGTCGTTGACCAAGTTATTTCTAAAATCTCCTCTGTTTGATCACTTATCAAACGACCAATCTCATCGTAGGTATAATTGGTTGAAGATTGCCCAGATTTGATATCATCGGTATAGTTATCATCCGTAGCTGATAAATCAGTTACTTGCGCCAATTGATTTTTCTTAAAGGGTAAAGAAGGAGTTCCCCCGTCATTGTCATAGTAATTATACGTAAAATCGTCCATATCGAATGAACCTCCTGTTATTTGTCCACTTCCATTTCTCTTTAACTTTGTGAGATTTCCATTCAAACCAAATTCATAGTTTGAATAATAAGCATCTGTAAATGCACCATTTGACCAGCTATTTTGAGCATTCAAACTGACACATGTATACGTCTTTGCTTCTTTAATTCGCTGTAACTGATCGTATTGGTACACTTTAGCTATTGGCTGTAAAACAGTTCCATCATTTTTACGAATAGAGGTAACCATTGCCCGAATATTCCCATTGTAAAGCCCTGAACCTGTTAAGGGTAGAAAACTTCCTACTTCATCCCTTGCAAACCATTCATTGTAAATATTCGTTGGTCCATCAATGGGAGTATAGTCCTTATTACCCTCTTCATTAAAGTAAGTTAAACTAAATCCAAATGCATCTTGAGCCACCCACTTGTTTTTATTCTCCATGGCTGCTCCATCAAGGCCCATATCTCTTTTAGCTACGAGTGTGTTGCTGTTGACTCCCTTCAACCAACCGTGAATCGTGTAGGCATAATCGATTCCTTGTACTTTATTATCTCCTAATTCAACTCTTGCAAGGGCTCCTGTTAAATAATAAAAGTATTCTGCATCTTCATCCCAAGTGATGCCATCCCTAGATGTTTGAACAGCTAATAGCCTATTGTCGTCATCATAACGGTATTTATGAATGAACTGATCTTGTTGGTTTTTCTGAAAACAAACGTCTAACACTTTACCTGAATAGAGTTCATAATTATAATCAACCGTTTTATAACGCTGAGTTATTCCCATAGAAGGATTATCATTCAGTAACCGTTTTACATTTCCATGAATATCATAATCATAATAACTCGCCGAAGAATAATTGTCTTGATTGCCATCATAACTTTCATAGAATGCCACAACAGCAATTCTGTTATTTAAATCTTTTGGATCCCATCCAATGGTTGGCTCTAAAGACAAGGGCTGCTCTTCGTAAAATGACTTAACAACTTCTTTATTAGGAAATGAAGGACTAGCTACTGGGTATTGATTACCGTCTTTAATTGCAGAGAAATAAGAACTAAAATTAATTAATTCAACAGCTCCTGCCTCAATTGACCTACCTAAATCATCGTATTTTGTGTATGAATACTCATTAATTGGTGCTTGGAAATCATTTTGAGAAAAACGAATCTGCTGTGCACTGTTGTAGAAGAATTCTGTTTGACCACCGTCTGGAGTTTGAGCTTTTGTCATTTGCCCCAATGAATTGTACGTGTACATCGTTTTCATTTCATGAGTAGGCTCAAGTCCATTCCAATGACCATAATAATTAAAGGCATAAGAAGGGACAATATGCACCCCTTGAGGTGGTATGGTTTGAACTAGATTTCCTGCTTGATCATAATAGTACAATGTAAAAGCATACTCTTGCTTGTCGTAAGTAATTGTAAACTCTTCCTGTAAAGAGCCATTAAAACATTGATTTTGAAAAGCCAACAGTAAATTACTGTTGAATTCTTCTAAATAAAAGTCATAGTCTTGTTGAGCTATAATGGTTGCTTCTTGTTCAATATCTGCAATACAGCTATCCACCCATGCATCTAAATCAAAATTATAATCAAATGGACTTGCTAAAACATCATCACACATCGTACCTGTTAAAGACTGTTTTACTACTCGATTAACTAAAAATATTCTCCAAGAAGAATGAGGGTCTGTAATCGAGAATTCATTGACCGAATAAAAAGTAACGGTTCCATCAAGAAGAATTACTCTTACGTTATATTCAACCAAAACACCGGTAACTGTTTGCCCTGTTATACTGACAGAAGAAATCGTATGAATAGGAATGATTGTATTGACAACTGTCGTTCCATCATCATAAGTTAACTTAAGTTCCATTGTTTGGTCCCAGTAGGTCTGATTATAATCTACAGCAGAATTAGCAATATTAACAATTAAAGGTTGCGTAATGAAACCTGAATGATTATTTGCTGCTATGGAAGTTAGAATAGCAATATTTTGAAGTGTTAATGGACCATATGAATAAACATTATTCATAGTATATGAGGTCATGTTTGAACACGTATCATCAATCGCAAAAGAATTTAAAGACCAAGAACAAGCCCCGCTCAAGATACTTTCCACGGCCGCTAAATCAGGATGAGTTGGTGCAATTAAATCACTCATTTGAATGGCTCCTGTAATGTTAAAGAGTCCATCACAATCAGTTAAACAATAGTTCAATAAATGGGTTGTGATGTCTGAGAGTTCATTTGAAGTTAAATTTTGACATTCTTCTTCAATACGAGAAGTCCAATACGCCACATTAGAATTACAAACTTCTGAGCAGGATTCATCTAATGGAGAGAAGTAGTCCGGATATGTTCCACTTTGCACCGCAAGTTGAGTTTCTCCAGGGTCTAAGAAATTTGCACTCGGATGATCGTAATAATCACAAGTATCTGTAGGCGAATAATTTTCTTCTATAAAGCTACTGCGATCTCCTAAAAATAAAGTGCTCATAGTCTCCCAAACACGGTCTAGAAAAACAGCTGAATAAGGTACCGTTTGGCCGGGTAGTTGAACACCGTTATCATCCAATGTTAAATCAGGATGATTTGCAAATAAATCAGAAACAATAAAAGTAAAAATATTGTCACCCGTAGAATAGTAATCAGTATTAATACCATAAATCCCATTCAACCAATCAGGAGCGATTACAGAATACATAGAATGAATGTATATAGGGTCAAGGTTTGTTTGAATAAAATCAAATGAACTACCATTAACATATCCAAGAGAAATAGCCTGAGCCATTGTCGGGATTCCATAAATTGTCATTTTAAAGTCTTCTAATTCATCTAAATCAACACATTTCAAATAATGACAATATTCAGGATGTTTAACCACTAGTAAATCTTCCCATCCGTATTCCCAGTTGTCTTTAATGTCTTGAAATGAAGAGTAAACTAAATTACCTCCAGAAGACAACGGATAAGTAAACGTCCAATTTAATGGATCGGATTGCCATACTAGATCTTCTTCGAAAACCCATCCACCGGGAGATAAATCACCTTTCAATAATCTTAACAGTAGGGTGCACATGTCAGCATCAGTATCCAATGCATCTTGCTCTTCCACTTGAATCGCATCACATTTTGAGACAGTACAATTATCAACCATCGTTTGATCTGTTGGTGGTAAAAGACCACTTACAGAGAAACCCAATTGTTCTCTACATTCCTGCTCAAAAAAGGATTGGCAATCTAAACCACATCCAGTTGTTACGATATTAGATAAGTAATCAGCTGTAATTGATGCTAAATCTGGTTTACCGGGAAAGGAGCCTATATTGGCTTCAATATAAGTTAAAACAGCATCAGCATCCGATTTTAATACTTTTTTTATTCTATAAGCACCTGTAATATCTAAAATCAATGAAGTTGTAATACTGGATAAAGCGGTGTTAAAAGTACTTGAATTACAATCAATATTAGCTCCTTGGTATTTTTCATAAATATATGAATACACTAATCCATCTGTTTGAGAGGTATAGTTTAGATTAACTAAAGACCCTGTAGGATCTGTCACTTCCACAATAAGTTCATACATACATGTAGCGCACACACCATTACCAAAATCAACAAGAGAACCTGTTGTTAGGTCATAATCAAGTGTAATAGAATTAGAACCAATGTTAGGGTGATAATAATCAACAATACTACTCATATTTCCATCATCATCAATGTATATTGAATTATTTGCCATCAATGAAGATGCTTGATTGGAAATATTCCCTTGAGGGTTATTATCTAGGGGCAATAAATTATTTGGATTACCTCCAAAAATACCAGATGCAATGACTCTACCAAGATGATCTGTATATGAAACCGTTGCTTGACCATTAGCATCCACTGAAATGAATTTTTCATAATGGGATAAATCTCCCACATTTGACCCAAATAACTCTCTTAGATTCCGCTCTGTTGGTTTGGCATAAATAAAATGAGATTCATGTCCGCCTCCCATTCTATGCGCTTTTCCTATGCCCGAAGAAATAATTGGTCTACCCGTATTATCATGGTGAAATTTTGTTTGAGAATAAGTGTAGCCTTCTGCATTAGGTATTCTATCTCTGAAAGGTTCCTGTGAATTAAAATCATTTAAAGGACTGTAGTATCTTCCTGCCCCATAATTAGTTCCCATTTGAGGACTTATTCCCATGTCAAAATCTTCTTTACTAAAGACTCCTCCATTTGCATCTTGATGTAAGTCATTGTAATAATCTAGACTTCCACCAGAAACAGGTGTGGGAATTATTTGCACAGATTGTCTACCCTCGTGATCATAAACAGTACCTGCTGCTACAACTTGTTGCGTACTGTTTGACCTTGATAATTGTTGACGGGCTCTTAGTGTTCCGTCCATATAGGAAATAGAACTCATTGAAAGACCATTCTCAGCAAAAGCAACCGTGTATTGCCATGTTTTCAATCCCTCATAATCATTAGCATTGTACCAAAGCATGGCTGAAGAACCCGATTTACTCTCATAACACCATTCTCCTGGGTAATAAACTTCTTTATCGCCATTCCTAAAGTAATAACCGCGGGGTCTAATTCTAAAATAAACCGTTCCTTTCGGGTAAATTAAATCAAGTAAATGACTGTGTTTAAAGGTCGTTATTCGAACAGGCTCTTTAAATACAAATGGCGCTTGTGGAGAGGATGAATTATACGTGAAATCATCATACTGATCAATAAAAACCCATTCAACATCATACTGAATTGCACCTCGAACATAATCCCAGCTCAATTCTCTATCAACGAGTGATAATTTTGCACATGCATTGTCGTCTAACTCAACAATACGATTATTAAAAACCATACATTCGATATGAATGTCCTCTATTGGTAAATCAGCTAAAGGGACTTGCGACCAAACACCTGATGATTTCTTTTCGGCTAAAATCGTTGAAATTTCCCAATTCATTGAAATACCTTGACCTAAGAAATCACTCCATGCACTATAAATAGCTGTGTTTGATTGTGTAGATTCAAGTAGTAAAACTTCACTCTGTGAAGTCGTAGGATTTACAATGGTCAGACTTAACCGCCATTCAATTTCACTCAAGTTATCTGTCTGATTATTTCTGTTGTAAAATGTCTCAACTCGAAACCTTCTGTCAACTTTGTAAATAGACACTTGAGATTGTTCCTCTATTGAAAGAGGATCTGAAATAAATAAAACACTGCCTTGAGCTAAAGTAGTCATCTCATAACGTGCTGTCGAAATAAGTTCCTGTGCATCAACACCCCCCAATAAAAACAGAGCAAGACTAATCAATAAAATTCTCAAGTGACTCATTATAAATGATTAAATAATTATTAAAATTAGATGACGGGACCATAGTTCCGTTATTTTCTTTGATGTAATAAGATGTCTGAAAAAAATGCTTTTGAATATCAATATTTTCTTCAACTTTCATAAAACAAATGGTTTTTAACCCTTCTTTATGAACAAAATCACTGTTATAATAATAAATGACTTTAGTTAAAATATGTTCTTGAAATTCTAATTGAACAAGATTAAAATATCCATTTTCAAAACGGAGGTTATAAACCCGTGATTTTCCATTTAAATAAAAACTAATTGAATCACTTTTTGATACTAATGTATCAATACCTCTGATCATTTGCTCAGAAAGTGAAATGGACTTTTTTAATTTAACTTCCTTATTATCTGAATAAATAATCGTCTTACTCTGCCCTTCAATCAAAATAGTATTAGAATGATTAATTATCATTTTTGAACTCCCAAAATCATAAAACAAACCCTCTGGACTGACAATAACAGATACTTTTCCAGAGTCTGGTTCAGACGCATCTCCTACCTGATAATCAACACTCAGAGAATAGTTTTTCAAAGTACTTAAATAAGAATTCATTTTTTCAAATTCCTTATTTAAATCCTGGGAATTTGCACCAAAGGAGATAAAAAATAATATGTATAATAAAAACGACTTCATTTTAGTTTTTTCTTAAATAACTACGTGATTCTTGAACGGTTATTATTCCTCTTTCTGTTTCTCTTTTAATTAAAAACAGATTTCCCTGATCATCATAATAATAAAAAGTAGCGTAATTGTTAGCGTCTAGTTCTGCTTCTAACCTTAAATTCTCTTGATTATATACATAAGTCATCATTCCTCCATCCAAAGGTTGAAAACGTAGATCATCATAATAAGCAACCTGAACGTAATCTTGCTCAGCAGAGCTATATACTTCTTGTGCTCTTGGCAGATTAACACTTACGTAATGAGCACCAACAGGCATCACAAAATTTACTGTAAACTTTTGCCAATCATCGATAAAATCACCTTGAAAAATAGATGATTCATCAAAAACTTCTGTTGAAACTAAAACTCCATTAATATCAAAAAACTCAAGTTTTAAGTCCGATTCAAAATACCGGTCATTATTCATCAATAAAAATTTATTATCTGGAGTACTGAACCAACCAGAAAATTGATATTTTTCAAGAGGGCTTAATGTTAACTTTCCTTGAAAAAAATCAGCTCCATTGAATGTGCCAACTTCCAAACATTTTGTTCCAGTATGAGCAATACCTTCTTTAACTTGAACATTACTATTTAATAAATTTGTAGGGTAATTCGGTATTGTTTTCTGTGCAAACAATTCACCTCTCCATTTTCTATGATTGATGTTCAGTAAATTGAGAAGATCTCCACTTAAAAAACCTATTGAAGTAACGCTAGAACCAGCAGTTCCTGAAAGAGTTAGTTTTTCTCTAGTTATTCTTTCATCGAAACCACCTTGATAACCATCAAAATGAGCCCTAAGGGTTAAGTTTGAGTATTGATTCAGAAGAGATATGTCTTCATCAATCTTTGCTGTAGTAGCCTCACCATCTCTCACATCAAATCTATCTTCTACAATTCTAGAAGTTTGATCAATGGAGCTATAAAAATTTAAATTATTTGTAGTATTCTCCGAAATCAAGAGAACACCTGATGGATATTCTTCAAAATTTTCAAATCCAATTTCTGAGTTTTTCGCATTGGCTGCAACAGCAATTGGCTCTGTACCATTTTTTCCATATAATTGCGAAGAATATGTACCCAGAATACTCTTTGATTCAACAGGGAAACTAGAAGGACTCTTCAGTGTTATCTGACTTGTCTCAATCCAGTTGTTAGCACAACCATTTCCGCTAACAAGAATGTTGTCCCAATTAAAAAGAGTCACATTATTCAGTACTCCATCAGTTCTAATGTTTACATTAGTTTGTCCATTTTGAGAAGTTTGAATTCTATCATCGACATAAGCATATGAACGAACGGGAGAAAAATCACCTGAAACCCCTTTCAAATAAAAGGCGTTATCAAACCAGTTTAATGGAGTGTTTTGTAATTGTCTAACATCTTTGTTCCAATGCTGTCCAAGTTCAACTGCACTAATACTTAAAACATTATCAAGGCTTCGAATAGTAATTGGGTTCTCACCTTGTCTTGTTAAATCTAAACAAGTTGATAAACTTCTGTTTATAGTTGGGTTTGAAAGACTCGTTATTGTTGAAATAGGTACGCTCAATTGATTCTGTCTTCCAGATTTAATTACCGTAAACCTATACAAACCTGATAATTCAGTAAGAGTTTCAAGTGAATAATCATTTAGTAAAATACCATTCAACATTTCTTGTTTATTAACATAACAAACAACTTTTGAATGTGTGATGTCAACAATTAAAGTTGGTACAGAGTTCGGAGGAGTTACCCATACTAAAGGTGTTGCAATTAATTGATCACCTTGAACAATACCGCTACCATCATCGAAAGAAACATGTTGAATACCATTTACTAAAAGTCCTAAAGTAGTTCCTTGTGTATTAAACCCAATATTTTTATATGCTGGGCCCATATTGTCATACTTATCATGTGCCAGAATCGAATATGAATACACTTTATCTTCAAAATTATTTGTTATTGTAGTCAATAATGGCTGTCCTGTGTACTGATCAAATACAAGATTTTCAGTTTCAACTTCAGAACCCCTTTCCTTTACAATTGTTTTACTTAAAATTCCCGTTTTATTGACGATTTTATTTGTAACGACTGTACCTGTCTTTTCAGTATTCATCGTGAAACTTGGAATAGGGTACAAAGCTGGTATAATACCAAAAGTTTCAAGATTAAAATTTAAGTTCCCACTAATTTGTCGAGAAACATTGTACCGAGTTTCGGGTATAAAATCAATTTCAGTTGATAATGTTCCCTGCGAAATATTACTCCTCGTCAGATCAGTTTGATCAACATCTGAATACAATACATCAACGTTGTTCTTTAAAGTTCTAATCTCTAAATTCTCGCCGGCATCATTTGTAGAGAAATACTTTTGATCAAAATATTCATACCTGACGGATGAAATATCATTTTCTTCAATGGTAACATTTCCGAATTCATCTACTTCTTTACTTAATCCGTATTCTTTTGCCTCTTTTAATCTTCCATGCATGTTGTTTAACTCAATATAATATCCTTGAGTAGCTGCCATTCTTAACCTTGTAATATTGACGATTATTGCAGGAATAATTAATTTAGATTTTCTGAAAGTTTGATCCGTTTTAAGTTCCGACACTCTTCGAATAACAGGGTAATCTTTTGCTGTATAAAAACGATGTTCAGATATACCTGCATAACTCTCAATCTGACCTGATGGGTTATCTATCGTATTTGCTGTATTACTTGAAATTACCCGAACCTGTCTATAACCAACAGATGCTCCTGGGAAAAAGGATTCATTACTAGGCTCCTCTGTGTATGTCTGAGCCAGTGTCTTTGCGAGAATATTTTTATCTTCCCAACCCTTTACTGGTTTTCTAAATGGGTTTTCGTCACCACCAACCATTGGCTCATAAGTAGCTACTCCAGAGCTTATCTTAGTTCCATTATCATCAATGTCATAATCATAGGTTGTCCCATAATAGGATGAAGTTTCATTACTTGTTCCTGCTATAAATGCATCAGCCCAATTGTCGTATACTCTAACTTCATGAACCCTGTGTCCACCTCCATATTTTACTTTATCTGGAGTTCGTAATCGAATATAAGATTTTGATAAATCAATTTGTCGAAGTCTTTTGGTACCACTTGAGTTTCCTGTGCCATATAACATAGCAGTAAAATCACTGAAAATATCAACTACATCTGTTCCAATTGAGAGTAAACTATTTCCATAATTTTTTATATCAGATTTTGATAATGTTTCTTGATCTGCGCTCCCTTGATTATCATATAAAATATCTGGATTTGTATATTTAATATATCTAGCTCCAACTTCTGTAAATGGATGAAAATGAGTAGGTTTGTTGTCGATTTTAATAAAATCTAATTCCACATACCCCCATTGACCATTACTTGTTGCGTCAAGACCAACACTTAAGACCTTAGCATAACCAGCAACAAGCTCTTTACTGTCATCATCCTTTGTAACATTTATTTTAACTTTAAAATACAAATATTCCCCAGGTTTAATATAATTTTCAGGATTTACTCCACTTGCCCCAGGTTCAAGCTCAAAGTATATACGTCTTCTTGATGCTGGCCCATCAACTCCATGTTTAATATTAGGGTCGCCATTTGAATCCTCACTATATTTGTCAAGGCTAACGATCTTGAACATTTGCATTGCTACCTGATTCTGTACATAAGCATAAGTGTCCGATTCATAATCTACCTCATAACGCCCTCCTGACGGGAGGTCTATTGCGTTTAAGTTCCAGAGTGAAGCCCGTTCATCCATCTCTGATTTAGCCGTATGGGGGTTTACGTATGGGTAATCTATGTTTGAAGCATTGACATTAGGTTGATAATTCCCCCATCTATCAACAGCATCACGATCGTATGAAACAACTTGATTATTTACTTGATTATTATATTCAAATTCATAGGGGGTTGTTGCGCCAGAATTATTGTTCCTATATGTAAAATAAAACTTCTTTAGTGTTAATTTCCCTCCTGAATTAGCAATCGTACCTTCTTCTCCTATGTCATTGACACCATCATTACTCGGAATTCCTTGACATAAACTATAATCATAAACAAAATGACAAGTTTTTACTGGTTTTGCATTAGGGTTAAAAACCCCATTAGGATATCTTTCATTTTTTGTATAAACCTCAATACGATCCAATTTACTGTATCCTGCAGTATTAGACCTTGTATCATTAAACTCATTTTCAGGAGAGAAATTATCTTTTCTAGGTTAAATAATAAATTCAGCTATATGCGTTTTAGTTTCAGCTGTTGCTAAATACCAAACTTCTTTTTCACCATATGCATAACTTCCTTTTCCATCTTTGAAAGACATTTCATTGCCTTTATTGTAAATGACTCCATCATATGGTGTTCTCCAACTTAAATTTGAATGTGCACGGGCATAATCAAATTTAACCCAGTAGCCTAAATCACCATTAGATGGTCCAGGAATATTATCAAATTCCACATAATCTTTTCCCAAAATAGAAGTTAACATATATGAATGTGCATAAGATGATTTCTCTATAGATTGATAGAACTTATTTGTTCCTGTGGCTTTATATTCGTCTCCACCACTCGTTATAGGGGTTGGAATTTTACTTTGAGAAAGCATTGCTACCGACTCTGACACTGAAAAAGTAACATTTCGATCTTTATTATTGTATGCAGCAAGACCGTATACGTAACGAACACCTGCCGTATTCATTGCTGAATATCCAGCAACATGCCCTCTTGGCCTAGAAGACCGAACACTGTTATAAGAAACAAGGGAACTCTTATTATAGCCACTACCTGATGTAGAATTATAATAAGATATATCAAACTCAGGAATAACCGTTGAATTATTGTCTGTATTTAAAATTATTTTGTTGGTATACGCCTCAATACCCATCGCTCTTCTTTTCCTTGTAGTTCTTGTATTATTTATATTTATAACACTGCCATTATCATTTTGATCTATATTGTTAATATCGTAAAAGCCATCATTGTTATTTAATCCAAAAACAACAGGTTTATTTGATGCTACAGAATATCCATAATTTGATGTAAGGTCATCTACTGACTGCTCACCATAGTTTTGAAAGTATACAGAACTCGAGAGTGATGGGTTTGTATGAACAAAAGGAAAGTTTGCTGCATTTGAATTTGGCCAAAAATCAACTTTAGAACTTGCATAATTATACCCCAAATCAAATCCTGCACGCATATTTACAGGAGAGCTTAAAGGTAATTCTAATCCAAAATTCCCTCCATGAAATTCCGATTTTCTTCTAGGTTCTACATTTGTTCCTATATCATATCTATAAGGACGAAACATATTACCTATTCCTTGCCCTGTTACTGAATAAACATCATAATCTTGAGTTGGGGTTGCGAGCCTTCTTGTATTTTTATGTATCAAACCATCATTTTCTCTAGAAACATCTTTTATTCGCATATCATTACTAACACTATGAAATGCATCATGTGAATTTTGATAATACATATAACCAATTCCTGAATAGGATAATTCCTTATCTCTATCTTTTAATAAAGAAAAGGAAAAATATGCATTAATATTAAGTTTCCCCTCAAATCCAAACAGATTGCCACCTGTTGCAAAAGACAGAGCACCATTTCCGCCTCTCATTTGTAAAGGGACACCTAACCCTTGAGGGTCACCAGCAAAACTTAGAGTTCCACTTACTCCAATAGGAAAGCTATGTTTCATATGTGGACGGTTAATATTAATAGATCCAGCCTGCGCTTGAATATTTATTTTTTGCTGCCAACCAGTTCTTGAATTAAAACCAGTATTAGCAGAAATAGAAGCATTGTTATTCTTATTTATTTTTTTACTTAAGCCCAAAGTTACATCAGCTGACACCCCTCCTTGAGAATCTAAACTTAAATTAAAACCTAAATCACCAGGAAGAACACTTAACCCAGGTATTTTTGGGTCAAGTCCAATACCAATTTGATAACCTATTCCTCTATAATTATTATAATAAATTGATGCACTAACATTATTTATGGCAACAGGTCCATCAAAACCAACAAGTTCTGGGCTAAATCCAGCACCAACTCCGACTGTCCAATCAGGATTCATGTCTGTTTTAATCTTAATAACATCTTCTGCTGAATTACCAAAGTCATCGGGTAAATTTCTAACTTGTCTATTTATAGTTCCAACATTAATATTCCACCCAAGACCAACCCATGAAGCTTCTTGTTCCATCTGAATTCCTGAATGATATGCTAGGTTAATCGGATAACCACCATCAGGACCGGGAATATTAAACAAAGGAATGTTATACGTAAAATCACCTGTAAATAAATCAACCATTTGGTTGGTGCCAATTGGTTCAAAAGAATGCACCTCTGGTTGTGTTGGACCACCATCTTGAGCGTACAAAGAATTTAGACCAATTGCAGTTGCAAAAATCTGAGCTGATAAGACAATTGACATTATCTTAACAAAATAGAGTCCTTTAATTTTTCTTAACATCTTTTATTTAATTTGAGGTATATTTAATTTGTTAATCGTGCTTATATCATAAACGAGGTTTCCACAACCAAAAAAACTATCTAAGTAAACAAATTGCTTAAATTCATTACCAGTTTTAAAGTCGAATACCAAATGAAGAGTTATAAAAGGAGCAGATCCATAATTGTTTTCAAAACTACATTTAAGAGGCTTTAATTCCCCCGTCTTAGTTACTAATGTAAAATCATTACCAATTTGATCGATTAAATAAAAGAGTCGGTCATTGTATTCGTTCTGATCAATAGAAATAGCGGCCAATAAATCACGGAATTTGTTAGTCGAAATCTTAAAATTAAATTCCCACACTCCTTTATACTTATTATATAAAACCTTTATTTCTTTTTTAGAGTATTCATTCTTATTCTTTAATTCTTTTAACACATTCAACTCTACTGGGATATATTCAACAGCATACGTGAATTCGGACACTTCCTTAGAATAACTCAATTCTTCACTATTCGATTTATACCAATCAAAAAATGACATATCCTGAGTAAAACCAAGATGTGAGAACATACTAAATATGAAAAATAATGTATATCGATGAATTATTTTTTTCATTTTTCATTTATGTATTTTATAACATCTTTGGTAATATTTTCGGTTTTTTCAACATACATAATAGCTCCATTCCCAGTACCTCCAAGTATAAATTTATAATTATTTAATTTACCATATTCTTCAATTTGACTATTTAGTTCTTGCCAAACCTCATTTTGATATAATTCTGATTTTTCTTTATATTGCTCACTCAATTCAAACTGTTGCTCGTTTAACTCTTGTCTGAGTAAAATAATTTCTTCCACTGATGTACCCAATTTTTCTTTTCGTGTGATTTCACTTTGAAAAGCTTTCAAATTAGCATTACTTTGAGTTTCAAAATCTTCGATTTTTTTCTCATAATCTTTTCTTAAATTACTTGCAGAATAGACCTCAGTAACACTTACAAATTTAATTTGGGTATCACTCTTTAGTATTATTACAAAAAGTGTAATAACCAATCCAAACAATAAAATGAACAAAATTTGTGTTAGTTTTTTCATAAAAACAATTAAGCTACTTTAAATTTTAGGTACTGTTTTTTTTCTTTTGAGTCAATAACAGTAAGTAAATATGTTTTTCCAGAAATAATTGACACGCCATTAACACCATTTTTAATTTCATAGAAATCAACTCCTTTGGTCTTGTTTAATGAAGTGATTTGAGGAGTAGAATTCACATCCGAGAGATCAAGGATTTCAACCTGAAGGTTTCCACTTATGTCATAGTACTTTTCAATAAATTTAAACTTTACTGTTTCTGAAGGTATATACGCTATTGATTGTTCAATGTTTTCTTTTAAATAGTAATATTGATTATCATAAACACAAGTTAATGAACTAACAACATTTATGCATGCATCATTTATACTTCTTGTAAACACACCAATATTAAACGGCCCATTATTTGGATTAGGAAATGAAAAAAGTATAGTATTATCATTGTTCTTTTGTAAACGAATTATTGTTCCCGTTCTAATCAATCTAATTTTATCATCTTTGTTAGTAGAAATTATTGTTGTTGTAAATACACCTTGATTCAAATACCTGACTAAAACACCACTTCCAGATGAAGTAGAGTAGAATTGAATATATTGATCATTTCCAGATGAATTAAAATATGATATATCATCAGTCTCGCCAATCACCCAATAAACGTAACTATCAGAAGAGCTTCCATAAACTGCTGACATTTCTATCCAGAAATCACCAGTTGTAATCTGATTATATGACAATGCACCTCCATAACTTTGGTTATTTATGATTCTTTTTGCTGAATAATTGTTGGGTAATGGAGACATGTCAACAAATTCTTTCCAAGAGCTTTCAATACCAATCCAAATTGTAATAGTAAAAGGTATAGAAATAAAAAATCCAGTTGAGCTTGTTGTGGTTATAGAACCTGTAAACGTGTAACTACCGGCCAATAAATTCAACACGCTGCCTATTGCTACTGGATTACTCGGGTCATATACAACATCGCCAACGCTATTAATTAAATTAATAAAATTGACTTTAGTATATTTATTCCAACCTGATGAGACTGTAATCAGATAATCTACACTACTTTTTGGGTTAAAACAAGTCGCATGTGTTATAGTTGGCGTTAAAGTTACAGATCCTATTTTACCAATAAGACTTCCTCCACCACCTCGTTGTCCATAAACCCCATTACTTAAACCACTCACTAGAAGTAGAAAAACAATATAAATTCGCATTACTTTATTTAACATCATATCAGTATGTATCAATCAATAATTCTTCTTTTAACTCTCCATTTATTTCAACCCAAAGTCGAATTCTAAAAACATGATGAGTAAAAAGTCCTAAATCAAAAGAGAAGTCTTCTTCAACTGGATCGTATTGAAAATTAATTAAACTGGAAGTTCCAGAAGTTGTGAAATCTTTATTCGCAGAATAAACAATAGTCGAATTTGTATCTTCTATACTTACATAAAAAACCATCGAATCATTAAAAGTTGCATAACCATTTAGGTGCATCTCAAAACTATCAATAGACAAGGAGTCATAGAAGTTAGGTGAAATCTCAAAGTTTTGAGATTGACCAAAAAAAGAAATAAAAAATAACAGAAAACTAAAAATTCTCATAACTTATATTATACATAATTAACTCCTAGTCCACTTTGGTCTAGGTAAAGTGCTTTTTACAAAGCATTTAAATATTTTTCGGTAAAGGTAGTGTTGCAAAACAACAACTTTAATTTAGCAAGTCAAAAATAATAAACTCGTTGAATAAAACAATCTTTTTTGTTCTTTTTTCTTTTAAGGACACTAAACTAAATAGACTTGATTTTTAGGGAACCAATATGAACACTTAAATATCAACGATCTTGTGTAGAATAATAATCATTGAATAATCGAAAAATATTTCCGTTTATTTTTATATCCAATCAAAATAGAATCTTTGTATATCTTTTTTACGTAAAAACCATTGAATAATTCCTCGTCTTTTCTTGCCATAAGCTTAAAGCCATCAACAGATAAAATCGCCAATGGTTTCTTTGATTTTTCCTTTTTCATCATTCCATAATACTTTACAGAAGGCCACATAAATACAGGAATACTTCGCTGAATATATGCTGCATCTTTTATCTCATCAATGTTTGATAGGTCAGATAAACTCACAAAAGGTATAAAAGGATCTTGATAAGTAATGTCTAATAGAAAAGTATCTCTTATAATTGGAGAGAAAGAATTTGCAGACACAATGGGCTGAACTACTTCTACTTGCTCTGAAAAAAAACTACTCTTCACTTTGAAAAAAGCTTTATACCAGATAAAAGCGACAATCATTAACAGAACATATGTAAACTTTTTATTCTTCATTATTGCACTGTAACTTTAAATACTGAAGAGCTTACCGCAGCGTTACCTGCCGAATCAGTATTGGTTACTCTCCAATAATAAGTCCCTGTATTTAATGTAAAAGTCTCTGTAGAAAGGCTTGTGGTACTAGAATTAAGAATTGTAGTGAAAGCAATATCTGAAGCTAACTCAATTAAAGAGACAACTGGCGATTGGATTACACCTTGATCAGTTCCGTTATTCCATAAAAAATCAATTGCTCCAGAACTAACAATTGTTAAGTCTGCAGGCAAGGACAAGGTTGCAACATTGGGACTTGTATCGTCAATGTAAAGTGACTCGTAGAAAAAGAAGTGCTTGTTCCAGTTGAAAAATAAGCTTTAACTCCCCAGAAGTATTCTGCTTCAGTTAAAATGATTGAAGAAGTATATATCAATGTGGAAATATTGTTTTGAGTTTCAATAATTGTTGCTGTTGAGAAATCACTACCAGAACGAAGTGAGAATTCATAACTACTTACATTAGCCAGTGAATTCCACTGAAATTGATTATTAAATGATGTTGAATTTAAGTAAACAGCATCAATTGGGGAAATCAAATTAACATTTCCTGAACTAGACGAAGACTGTACTCCCACCCAAAATTTAATAGGTCCAACTGTGTCGGATATGTAACCTGCATTGTTGGCCGAAAACATCATCTCATATTCATTGGAATCCAAAGAAAAGTAAAAATCTGTACCCGTTACAAAAGTATCCAAGTCATAAGTGGATATGGATGAAAAACTTGGAGAAACCACCATTAAATGATATTTTTCAGCTCCCAGTAACTCATTCCATTTGAAATGAACAAGATTAGTTTGAGAAGTGTCATTGTTAGAAGGGAGGATAACTACAGGAGTCTTCCCTGTAATGTCTTCTGCAATAAATTTATCACATCCAACAAGTAAGGTTGAAAAGGTAATAATTAAGAGTAGGTATTTCATAATTTATTTTTTATAATTTTGAATTAATAGTGTTGTATAAAGTCCTTTCTCATCATTGAGGTCTTTTCTAGTGTATTGAAATCTGACTTTTAATATTTTGGCAAAATTAAAGTCTTTTTCGAGTAAATATACAAAATTCAAAATAGACTTAAAATCTCCTTTCAAAATAACACGATGGGTGTTGATTTCAAAATCAGGATGCTTAAAGTTGAGAACTTCATTTATTTGATAAACTGTTATATTTTCGGTGTTCTTAGCAAAAAAATTTAAAAACTCTTGCTGAACTTTCTCCACTGAATTATTCTGTTCTCCTATAAAACGATTCAATTTAGCAATCATTATTTGATTATTCTTAATCTCGCTACTTGCACTTTTTGCTTTTTAAAGTTTTAAGACTAATTCATCTTTAAACTCCTTTGTTTGATAGGAAACAAAAAAAGCTTTTTTAAAAGAGGCTGCAATTAACAAGATAGAGATTATTGCTAATGCAACGTTCTTTTTTTTATAGGAATATGAATCAAAAAATGTCATTACAGTAGTGTTATTGATAATGTAAAGATAGAATTCCCATCCTCACTATTGTTCATGTAATTGATTAACTCTACACTCTTTACCCAATCAAAACGATCCATTCGCTCCATCCAATCATCCATTGCGATATTACCTTGAGTTACACCTTGAATGATTATTTGATGCTGATTTACCTCTATCTTACGTTTGTTTTTTAGTTTACCACTTAATGGGAATAAATCTAAATCAACAAGTTGAATCTCACTGGGAACAGTTTTTGCTATTTCATTTAAATAAAAAGAGAGAAATTTAGTAGAATTAACACCTGCATTAATAATTAATTTCTCTTTTCTATACTTTTCTTGTTCAAGTCTATCTAGCATCGATAAATTTTCGTTTGAAACAGAAAGTTCTAATTCCAATTGTGCAATCTGAGAGTTTAAATTATTTTGGTAAAAGTAATTTATAAGTAAAGAGGTGAAAATTGTACTCAGTATTACTAAACCAAAAACTTTAAATTGAGTTTTTTGAGCATAATTCTCAAATGATGTTTTATCGACTTCGTTGTTTGAAGACGAATAAGAATCATTTTTTTGAATTAGATGGTCTATAATTGCTTTAGATGTCAATTCAACTGCTGTAACTCTTTGTCCTTGATATACACAATTATCTATTGGATTAGGATTTTTCGAAAAAACAACTATTTCACCTTCTCTTTTTTCAAGAATTGTATTAAGTTCAATTCTTTGATTACCCAAAAGTGTAAACAATATTGCTTCTCCACAATTAATCCCTAGAAGATCAATTTCAATTGCTTTGCTTGATTTACTTAACTCATCTTCAATCAATACTTTTCTAAAAAAAGAGCTTGCAATGTGGTTCAGTCCATGAAAAGAAGAGAAAATGAAATCTTCTGAATTACCATTAATTATAAGATTGTTTTTAAAATTTTTGGTCAGTTCAATTTTCCTAGACAAAACACCTTTTCCTAAAACATGGAAAAAATAAGGTGTATTTTGTCCAAAATGTTTAATCACATCATCCAAAGAATCAAAATTCATAGGGGATGTAGCGTCTTTTTTAGAAATTACACTCTTCTTTATTGCAGAATAACGTACTCCTTGAGTATTAAACTCAAAGAAAACGATAATAATCGTTTTAGGTTTCCATATTTTCTGATACCAATTCATTAGTAAGTAACAACAGGTCTAATTAACACATGAAGTTTAGATTTTGACCTCTCTTTATCTCTTCCACTAAATATCCATTTTAGAATAGGAATTCTTGACAGTATTGGGATCCCCGAACCAGAATCACTTTTCTTTTTTCTCTCCAGACCACCTAAAAGAATAACTTCTCCATTTTTTACACGAATCAATGATTCAAACTTTTGAGTAGTAAGATTTGGAGGGGCATCTTTTCCTGATGAGCCAGCAAAATCATTTTGCTCAACAGTGATCGTAAGTGTTACATGTTCATCGGAACTAACAAAGGGTTTAATTGTAACGGTTAGGTTTGCTTCAATAGATTTCCACTGTTTTGATTCTAACACTCCCTGGTTTGTTACTGATGTAGACACATTGACTCTTGTTTCTTGATAGTAAGTTGTTTCTCCAATTGAAATTGTTGCTTCATGACCATTTAGAGTAGATATTTTAGGTGTACTTTCAATTTTAATTACATTATTTGACTCTAAAGCACTTAAAGAAATGTAGAAATTTGCGGTCACCTGTCCTAAGTTAACTAAGCCAAAACCTGAAATTGCGTTGAGAATATTATTAATTGAATTAGCACCTATATCCATGTCTATTCCTGGCAGTATCGAACCTCCAGTTTCAGTAGGCTGGTCTTTAACACCAGCTTTAATTCCTGTACTCACAACAGAACCTCTTTCAGAGAAAATTAGCATTACATCAATCTGAACCATAGGAACGACTTCATCAATTGAGGAAATAAATCTTTTCAAAATTTCAATCTGAGTTTTACCTCCTGTTAGAATTAACGCATTTAATTCTACAAATTCTTTTATTTCAACCCCAGTGGATAAATCTTTTGGAATAGCTGCCTTAACTCTCTCAATCGTTCTATTCTCTATCCTTAATAGTTCAGTAACTCGGAGTCCTTCCATTTTATTCTCTCCTAAAACATAAACACCTTCTTGATTTTTAAGAGTGTATTTTGTGCCTGTAAATAAAAGTTCCACAAGTTCTTCAAAGCGGAGGTCTTTAACATCTAGGTTTGTTTTACCTTTAAGATCGGTATAGAAAACATAATGAACTTGAGTTTCATCGGCAGCAGCTTGAATAACATCAGAGAGTTCCACATCATTAGCAAAAACATCAATAGTACCTGAAGGATTCTTTTTGACAACAAAGTCACCACTTTTCATTTTCAGTTTATAATTCGGGGTTTTTTGCTCATTATTTTGCTCTGCCTGACTTTCAGGTATTCCCTTTTTTATAGAATAATAATCTTTGTCCTTTATAATTAATAGTTCGTTTGATTTAGCAAACATATCAATGACCTGATCATACGGCCTGTTTAAAAAATATGCATTTACTCTTTGGTTTCGAATAGCAGGGTCAATCACAAAATTCCTTTTTGATTCTTTTGTTAATTGTTCAACTACTTTCCATAGGGTGTCATTTTTAACATCCATGGATAAGAATTTATTTGCATCATTGTACTTAATATATCTCGCCTTTTTGGGAGCAACAATGACTTTAGTTTCTTTCCTTTTAGTTACCGAGATTATACTCCCAAAAAACTCATATTCTAAATCAAAATTGAGGTATAAAAAAACAAACATGTCTTTAACTTGTGCGTCAAAGAAATTATATGAAATCATCTGCTTTATAGCAGGATCAATTGTAACATTAAGATTGTTTTCATAGGCAACAGAATTAATTAACTCTGACAATTGTAAACTACTAACGTTAATTTGGACCTTATTGTTTAGGCCTGGATGTTCAATAGCTAAGCTGTCAAAAATGATTCTTAAAGTAGTTTAAGTATGTTTTTGAGAAAAAGAATACTGAGATAAAAATAAGAAAAAAGTTAAGCAAATAATAAGTCTATTTTTCATTTAATGTTCAGATAAAAATGGATAAACTTCTTCCAAAGAAGTTGAGCCTGTGATTAGTTCTTGATACGCTCTTTGAGCTATATTCATAATACCTCTTTGTTTTAATAAAGAATTAATATCATGACTATTGTTTTTTATTTCAAGTGCAATTTTTTGATCAATAGGAATAACTTCATACAATGCAATTCTTCCTTTGTAACCTGTGTAATGACAATTATCACAACCTACTGGTTTAAATGTTCTTTCAAGGATTTGAAAACCTAGATTAGTTGGCCAATCATCTATATTCAATTGTTCTTCTTTTTTGCAATCAGCACATAGTTTTCGAACAAGTCTTTGAGCAACAGAAGTATTAAGTGTATTGGCTAATAAAAAAGGAGGAATTCCCATGTCAATTAATCGAGAGACAGTACCCCAAGCAGAATTTGTATGAATTGTTGACAAAACAAGATGCCCAGTTAAAGCTGCCCTTATTGCCATTTGAGCAGTTTCACCATCTCGGATTTCACCAAGCATAATAACATCAGGATCTTGCCTTAAAAATGATCGTAAGGCACTTGCAAAAGTAAGCCCAATTGATTCTTTTAATTGCACTTGATTAATACCATCTAAGGTATATTCTACTGGATCCTCAACAGTCACAATATTTCTTCTTTCAATATTTAAAAGTTTTAAAGTGGCATAGAGTGTTGTTGTTTTTCCTGACCCCGTAGGACCACTTATTAAAATAATTCCATTTGGTTTTCGAATACTCTCTTTATAGTCTTTTTTTCTTTTTCAGAAAAGCCAATTTTTTCAATGTCAATTGATGAAGCGTCGTTTCCTAGGATTCTGAGTACTATTTTCTCACCATGTAGAGTAGGTAGGATTGAAACCCTAATATCAAATTTCTCATATTCAATCCTTCCATCTTGAGGTAGTCTTTTCTCTGAAATATCTAAGTTCGCTTTTATCTTAATTTTATTAACTAACTCTGGGTAATCTTCTTTTTCAATAGTAAACCTATGGATTAGATTTCCATCAATTCTAATTCTAATTCGCGCTGCTTTATCAAATATTTCAACATGAATATCACTACTCCCAAGAACATTAGCCTCTTGAATTAAACGATCAACAAAATCAACGTCAGAATCAAAAGTGATTTTATCATTTTCTACCGTAGTATTGCGATAATACTTCCCTAAACTTCTCTGAATTATATCCTCAGAGCATTCTTCAAAAATAACTCGTTTACCTAAGAGAGCTGACAATTCTTCTTCAATAAAATTCAAATCCATAGACGAATCAACAAAAAAACTAAAACTTTCTTTTGACTCACTTTTGGGTATAATACGATAATACCAAGCTAATTCAGACTGAATGATTTGCTGTAATTCAGGTGATATGTCGAGTGTTTTTTCTTGCATTGCTCTAAAAAGGAATTTGATCTTTTAAAAGTAAAAAAGAAATGGCTACTAAAGACATATAACCTGCATAAGGAATTGTTTTTTGTTTTTTGAATAGTTGAACAATCAAATGAACCAGCAAAGTAAAACTAGTTCCTAATGTAAAGAAAATTATATATTCATTGAAATGAAATAAAGGAATGACGGCTGCTAAAAATAAAATGTCACCAATACTAAAAAAACCATCTGTAATCAGAATGATTTTCTTCTCTCTTATAGACAAATATAGAGTCAACATAAGCATCATTGATATTAAAAACAAACTGCTAATAAGCATCTCGTTTAAGGAAATCACACTTACAAGAATAGAAGTAAAAAGGATTAAAGGAAAAACAAACCAATAAACACCACGGTATTTAACATCTTGAATAAAACAAAAGACCAATAGAAATATGAGTGAGTAAAAAATCATTTAATCAACTTGAACTTCTTTTAATGTACCGTCTTGGTCAATTTCCCAGATATTCATTTTCCCATCACCATTAAAGTCTACAACAGCTTGAGCTCGTGCTTTAAACCCGGTAACATCAGATTCTGATATACTTATTTCATAATTAGCTGTACCCCCAGAAGTAATTAGCTTATGAGGAATGTAATTTATTGCTTGTAAGTCATTTGAATATTTTGAAAATTGTAGAAAATGAGCGTATTGTAGATTATGAATCATTTTAAGCTCCTGTTGAGCTTCTAAACTTTTGGCTCTTGAAGCTACTCCTGCTTGATTTGGAACAACAAGCATTACCATTATCCCCATAATAGCAAGAACGATTAGTATCTCAGCTAGAGAAAAAGCGTTTAATTTTCTTGGTTTTCTTTTTAACATACTAGGTGTAATCATTACTTTATTACATTACTTAGATTAAACATTGGCATATACATTGCTACCATAATAACTCCAACAACAAGTCCAATTAAAACAATGATAAGTGGTTCTATAATTGTCCCAATCAATTTTGTTTCATATTCAACGTCATCTTGATATTGTTTCGAAAGTCTTTCAAAAGTAGAATCTAATTTATTAACTTCTTCTGCAATTTTAATCAATGAGATTAATCTTTTATCAAAAATAGGAAAATTTGACAAACCAACGTGTAAAGATTCACCTTTAAGAATTTGTTTTCTAGTTTTCTTCATCGCATCCTCAATTGGATAAAAACCAATCATTTCTTCAACGAGTTCAAGAGTCTGAATTAGAGGAGATTTTGAACTTAGTAACAACGACATACTTTGACACATTCTTGCCAAATAAATTTTCTGCATTAAGGGCCCAAATACAGGGATTTTTAAAATAATTTTAGACGTGAAACTTCTGAAACTATCTTCATTTCTTTGGGTGTAGCCATAAATGACTAGCACAATTAGTAATCAAGAAAAATACCCGAGTACTGTTGAGAAATGTTTTGAGATAAATATTATTTTCTGAGTTAGATAGGGGAGTTCTTGTCCAAATTGTTTAAAAACATCTTCAAACATCGGAACAACGCTTGTCAACATAAAATAAAGCACTCCAATTGTAATAAGGATGACAAAACCAGGGTAGGTGAAAACACCAATTAGCTGTCTTTTTAATTTAACTTTATTTGAAAAGAATTCTTCCATATGCGATAAAATCACCTGAAGCCTTCCTGTCTGTTCGCCAATTTTAATACTTTGATATTCGTATGCCGTAAAATGGTTACTCTTCTTTAATGAATCAGCCATTGAAAAGCCACTAATTAAGTCTTTGAGTATTTGCTCAAGGACAATGATTACTTTTTGATTGGTTTGCTCTTCAATTAGAATTGTTAAAGCCCGTTGAATGTCAATCCCATTTTCAAGCAGAGAACCAAATTCACCATAAAACTCTTCTTTTGTTTTATCAGAAAAAGTTTTCTTAAAAGAAATGTCTTTTTGAAAAAAGTTTTGGTTTCCTTCGCTCATCGTTTTACTTTACTGAAATACCTATTAACTCTACTGCTCAAATCTGAGGGTTTGTAAAATGTCATTTTTAAACTTTCCGTTTTCCAATTAAAATCCAGAACAATGTACTCTTTATTTTCTTTTTGCACAATCTCAATAGATTTTACTAAAATTTCAGTATCAATTATTTTTTGATTCTCTTTTCTCATTAAGAAACCCTGATCAATGAAATAGGAAAATTCTCGTTGTTTATCAAAAATAATTAATTCATTCTTTTTTACCTCTGTTGAATCACTAAAATACAATTCTCTCCATAAATTTGATCTAAAAGCGTACCATTGATTCAGTTCCCTACTAATATCTGAACTACTTTTTAATTGCTCTGAGAGTCTATTAGATGCATTTGCTATAATACCTACAAGAAGTCCCATTATTGCCATAACAATTAGGACCTCCATTACAGTAAAACTTTTCAATTTTCTCATAATTATTTGATCCATTGTTGTTGCGAAATAGTTTTACCTGATTCATTGTTGAATGTGATAACAATAAGAGAATCATTCCTTAAATCTGGAGTTGTTTGGGTAACAACATTTTCAATATCTTCCACAACTCTGTCATCAGAATAAAGATGAATCCATAACTCAGACTGAATTTGGGTTTGTTTTTTTATGTCTTGAAAATTGGAAGTGACTTTAATTGATCTAATGAAAGCCAATGAGGCAATTCCAAAGCAAATTGAAATCACAGACAATGCTATGACAGTCTCAGCAATACTTGATGATTTTATTTTTTTTAGAAGCATTGTATTATTTTAGATCCATTACTCTTATCCTTCTCTAACCAATTGGGTAAAATAAATCCCTCAGGCAATTTTTCTGAAGAAAGTTTAGCGTCTAATAAATAATTAAGGTACTGTCCTCCTCCATAATTTAAGCGAAAGCTAGAGGTATAAATATGTCCAATTATTTCTCCTTTTAATTCGGTTACTCCTTGATTATAAACAAGACCTCCAACAATTGAGTTGTCAATAATTAATTCAATGGGTTTTCTAAAATTAGGTAATCTTGAAATCAGTAACACTCCACCTATAACTGAACTTTCTTTTTGTAAATAAATGCCATGTTTTTGACCTAATTCATCTTCCGTTTCGATAAGGACTATAGTGGATGGGTATTCTAATTTCACATTATTCTCACAAATGATTTTTTTACTCGCAAAGGCTTGAACTTTACCTTTGAATCCTTTTTCAAAGTAAATTACTGGAGCAAACAAAATTACATGTTCCAAAGTTGCAGTAGAAGAAACGTAAATTGAGTCAAAAGAATGAATGACACAGTTTCCTATTACACTATTAGTAATAGTGATTGATTGAGAACTGTTAATCATCCTTGTTTCATTGTTAAAAGAGAAAGTTGTATCTTTTTGAGGTAAGTCAATTTTTATACTCTTACCTATGAAATCTTTAAAACTAACTTCTAATGCCTGTTTATTTAGAGGTGGAAGACTTCTTTCGCTCTCAAACTTTTGTCCTTTAAATAAAACGTCACCGAGGAATGGTTTTCCTGAAATATGTCCTCTAGAAATTCCTTTCCTAGAAATGTAAATATCACCAACAATTACTGATTCTCCGCAAAGCTTAATTTCATTTCTTTGATTGGGCAAGTACATAACAGGATGCTTTCCAATCAATTCATTTCCTACTATTGCTGATCGTGTATAATTCTTATACTGATGTTTTGTTCTTGATACAACTGCTTTAAATGCTCCCCATTTTTTAACAGACACATTACTTGTGTCTCCAGAGTTGTGAATCAATTGTAAGTTACAATTATTCTCTTTTGTTGCTCCATACTTTAGACTCATGTAATTATTTAAAAGCATATGGTCTTCGAGTGTATAGTTCATCTCCAGACGTTTATTTACACTTGTTATGAAAAGTAAACCTGAACTAACAAGTCCTATGAGAAGTAAAAAAGAAACCGCATAACCAAGTGAGGATGCTTTTAAAATTTTGTTTCGTTTTACAGAATTATTCATCCTGACCTGGTTGATTTTTATCTTTTTTTGTTTTAAAAACATTTAGTTTTTTAAAATTGAAAAATTTTCTATCTTTTTTGATGTCTGTTGACTCGTTTTCTTGAGATTTCTTGTCAGATTTTTCTTTTTCAATTAGGATACCATTTTTATACTTTTCTGATTTAATTAGTTCTCCATTCTCAAAGGTTTGTTGGACACCATTTAGTTTATTTGATTTTCGCCTCTCAATTCGAACGATTTCACCGTTCTCATTTTTAATGATTATCTTTTCTTTTACTCCATTGTTTTTTGATTCAACGATACTATCCTTTGTCTCAAATTGAAAAGTATTCCGCTGATAGGTTATTCGTTTAATTTCTTTACCGTTTTTATTATAAAAGATGAAAGATCTTAATTCACCATTTCTCCATTTTTCAACGAGTAATAAAGAACCATCTCCGCGCCATTCCATCCATTCACCATTCTTTAACCCTTTTTTAAAATTGCCTTTTTTTAAAAGCTGCTTGTTGGAATAAAAACTCTCAAATTTCCCATTGAGTAATGTCCCCGAAGCCCCACCTTGAGTCGAAAGAATGTGTTGTGCTTTATACCAAAAATAAACTTTATCTTTTTTATAAAACCAAACTCCATGTTTGTCATCGTCTAGAACATGAAACTGGTATTGGATTCCATCTTCTTTAAAACTTCTTTGGAAATAATAATCCTCTAACTGGTCTTGGGAGAAAGAGAAAAAAAATAGAGACAGAAAAATGAATAAAATAGAGTGTTTCATTAATGTGTTGTTTTTTGTAAAAGTAAGAAAAAACATAGTATTCGTATTTTAATGCTCGGTTTTTTCAAAATGGATGAATAATTGACATATTAAAAAGCTTGTTAAGGTTAGAGACTATGGTTTTATCTTTTGGAAATAATACAGAACTGGATATTAATAACGTTGTTTTATCCCTGCCGTCAACTTTTTTTTAAATGTTCACTTGAATATTTTCACATCCCTACAGTTACTAATAACTGTACTATCAACTTTATTTGGGAAATAGTGAAATCATCTCAGTAATATATTTCTTTATTTCTTCTGTTAAATTTTCATTTGTTTCTAAATTTCTTAAAATCTTTACTTGTTTTTCTTTCAATAAATCATTTTTTTTTATAGCATTAATAAAAGGTTTAGGCTTAGTCATAAATGATTTCATTTGGCTAATAGTAATACTGGTTGATATGCTTAATTTAGCAACAGATTTATAAAAAAGTACTTTGTTGTTTATTAGTTTCACCACTTCAGAATACACCAAAAAACCTCTGAAAAAAGTAACAAAATCTTTAGACTTACATATAGTTTTCCACCTCTTTAACACCTTTTCACTGTCTGGCTTTCCTTCAATTAAATAAAATAATTGTTTCGTTTCTTTAAGACTGAATGTATACAGTTTTGAGTCATTATCTATCATACTCAGAACTTTGAAAAAATCATTAAAAATTTTAACTACATCATCTCTTTTGTCTTTTTTGAATAATTCTTTTTGTTTTCTTTTGTTAATTGACTTATAACTCGATAGAGTTTTCAGTAAAAATGAACTTAACTCAGGATGTTCTGCAACTCTATCAACACTCCAATATTCACTTTTTTAAGAAGAAAGAAACTCTTATTATTCATGAAATTACTTAGATCAAAATCTAAGTATTTAAGATTTAAATTAATTATTTCGGAAGAATATTTTTCTTTTATTTTTTTCTTTATTAAAAGAGGTTCTTTAAAATATAAAATAGACAGAAGAACAACGTCTTGAATGAATGAATTCTTCTTCAAATCGAATTCTTTTTCAGCATAAAATGCTCCAATTTGAATTTTGGGTAGTAGTCTCGAAAAAAAAGCTTCAACAGCTTTCTCAGACTCTAATGGTTTAAAAACCAGTCTATTTTTTTCAATCTGATTAACTAAAACAATGAGGGAATGGAGTCTAGAATTCTCTTCTTTTCTAAGTTCGAACATTATTGACTCCTCAATAACATTTATATATTCACTAAGCTTTTTCTGGGTAATTATCGCTTGTTCTTGTCTTTCAATTAAGCATTCTAAATTAGAATAGAACTCTATTTCCTTTTTTATTAATTCAATCATAATTATTCCATAGTTTAATTTCACGTTGTTTAAACTCATTTGATATTTTTAAATATTTTCGAAATTGGACTTGCAATATAATTCTGGACACTGAGTTAAGTCACGCTGCATATTTGTGATTAATCATTTCTAATTCAAATTCCTTTATTGTTTTGTAATTTAATGCTGAGTGCCTTCTATTTCGATTATACCAAGTTTCTAT
>JAJRQQ010000011.1 GCA_024280155.1 Bacteroidota bacterium | reverse complement strand
TGTGTTAAAAGAATGGAACTGTATAAAAAAAACTATAAGGCTGCATAAGTCTATTCGGGTAAAAGTTCTTCTATTTTTTTTAAAAACAAATAAAGGCTCAAAAAAAATTGGAAATAACTTGGTTTATCCATAGAATTCATACCGATATCTCCCACCAATTTCACTTCTTTCATCCAAACTAACCCCAAATGGGTATGGGGTAGTGCTTTTTATAAGGTGTTTTGGCGCTATGTTTTGGAGTGTTTCGATGTTTAAAGATAGGAAAAAAAAGTGAAAGTAGGTAGGTGGTTTTTGGTTTTAAAAAAGTAAAACACTGGGAAAGGTTCGCGAGGTAGCTTTTTAATTTGTTATTTGTGGGTTAGTGGGGAATTAAATCAACAATAAAAAAATCAAAGTCTTTTTCACCAAACTCATTGAAAGTCGTAAAGTTGTTGTTTTTAATATATCTTTTTTTTTCTTTATTAGAAGAGAATATCTTGTTAATCATATACCATTTGTTTTTATATCGATAGATGAAAAAAATTTTTGAAATTAATTTATCACGTTCTTCTTCTTCTTCTTGAAATTCATATAACTCACAGAAACCAGTACCTGTATCAAAAGATAATCTAAAATAGCTTTTTAAATTCCCATTGGAATAATAATTTATTTTAAAAAAACCATGGCCTTGAGAACTCCATAAACCGGCATTATACTTATACTCATACGACTTTACCCTATTTAAAGAATCATATTTAATTAAAATTTTTGATTTATAACCTGTAATTTGTTTGTAGTAAAATATTCCATCTTTTATATCCTTTAAAATATAAGAACTTTCCAAACAATTAATTGAAAAAACTGTGTCTCCAATTTTGTTTCCTTTTGGAATTTCATTACATAGTTTACTTGATTCTGTTGAGCCAAATTGACCAAAAGAATAAAAACTAAATATAAAAAAAAAGAATACACTATTTAGCTTTCTCATTATTTGTAATTTTTTCCAATTCTTTAATCCAAACTAACCCCAAATGGGTATGGGGTGGTGCGTTTTGGGAAGAGATTTGGTGCTATGTTTTGGAGTGTTTCGATGTTTAAAGATAGGAAAAAAAGTTGAAAGGTTCGCGAGGTAGCTTTTTAGTTTGTTATTTGGGCGGAAGTGAGGGCATTGCGAACCAGCGGTGTGGTTTGTTATTCGCGGATTAGCGGGGGCTATTGTTGTGGAATGTGCATAGCTTTTTTTAATCGTAATAGTGGTGCTTCTTTTGAAATAGAAACTGACCTTTAAGAAGCCCTCTGTTGACTGTCAGTATGTTATACCCTTTATTTACTGGGAATTTAACACTGTAATATTTTTTATTAAGTAATATTTTTAATATTTGTCCCTTCTTTGGCAAATCAATATTAACCTCTAAAGCAAGGCCAACTGATTTATTTGTAGTCAAAAAGTCGTGCAATATAATTGTCGAATCAACAATTACAAACATTTCAGTATCCTTAAATCCTTGCTCAAAATAAATATGGAGGATAGTTTTATTGTACTCGTAACCGACTCCTTCTGAATAGTGTATTTTACTTTTCTGGTTTAAAGTTTGACATGAACTTAGTATAATAAATAACATGAAAAATGTTGCAATTTTTAGTTGATAAAAAAAGACTAAACCTAAACTACCTCGCGAACCTTTCGCATGGCCTTGAACACCTAACCCAAAAACTTTATTTAACCACAACAACTCCATCTATCGTTCCTTTTTCTCATATATAATTAATAGCACTGCTATATAAATATTGCTCAGTTTTAAAAATTAAATCTACATCTACTGGATTGTTGTGAATATACTTAATTTTTTCAGAAGTAACTTTATTTCCTTTTTTAGAATGTTGGTTTTAAAAAGCAACCCCCCGCGAAAGGTTCGCGAGGTAGCTTTTTAGTTTATTCTTCGTGCGGTAGCGGGGGCACTTTAAAAATTTGAGGATTTATAATTTCCCCATCTGAATAAAATTCTTGCCTTATTAATTTGTCTGAATTATCAAAATATAACCATATAAAGCAAGGTGTCCAACAATCATAAATATTACTATAAACTTTTTTGTTTTTTAATTGTAAGAAGCCAATAGTATAATATTCATTTTTTAGTGATAATTCTTTAAAAAAAACTAAATCATTTCTATCGACTCTCCTGTAATATGTATAAACATAATCTTCATCATCAGGGTACAAACCACAATAATAACCTATTCCAGATGAATCTATATAAAATAAATCATTTTCAGTCTTGTATAATATAAAATTAGTGTCTGATTCTACGTTCCACTGTGAAAAAGTAAAAAAACTGACCAGTACAAAAATAATTAATAATTTTAATTTCATTGTTTAGGTATACGTAGATTCAACTAGCAAATGCAAGTTTTTTATTTTCAAGGTTAAATTTATCAAAAAAACGCATACCTGCTTTCACAAATATGCGTTTTTCTACCTAGGACTTTGTTCTATTTCAACAAAGCAACATGACCTACAAACTGTTTGCGTTCTCCAGAATTTTTCACTTTCGCAATAATCTTCCATGTAAAAACTCCATCTTGCGACTGCCCATACTCTCCACTCGCATAAGTTCCGTTCCAACCAACACTCATGTCGTGTGATTCGAAAATCAATTCTCCCCAACGATTGAAGATGTACAAAGTGTAATCATACTCATCAAAACCTGTCATTTCTGGCTTGAAGAATTGGTTGTAATCATCTCCGTCTGGCGTAAATGCATTCGGAACAAAAATCGTGTAATCTTGCTCAACCGTGATGTATTTCTGAACCTCATCGATACAACCTTTGTCGGATGTTACAGTTAGAGTTACTACGTAAATTCCACCTTGATCATCTGGAAAAGTATGTACAGGTTCAAATTCGTAACTTGTAGAAGAAAAATCATTGAAATCCCATGCGTAAATACTTCCTCCGGTTGACAGGTTATCAAAAATTGCAATTGGAGAAACTGTAGAAACCTCATCTTCTAACCAAATAAAATCAGCTACTGGATTTGGATTTACGATCACTTTTGCCGTTGCTCGACCAGTACAACCATTTACATCTGTTCCAACCACTTGATAATCGTGAGAAATCGTAGGGTAGAAAGTTACTCCGTCTATTACTCCATCCGACCAATCATAAGTCAACGCACCTTGTCCAAATAAAGTCACCCCTTCTCCTTCACAAATTTCAGCATTATTTGAAGTCACTACTGGATTTGGATTTACTTTCACCATCACTGTATCTGCATCGAAACAACCTGTAGGCAACGTATCAGAAGCTATATAAAATTGTGTCCCAATGTTTTGTAAAAATGGTACATTGTTCTGAATTGACATATTCCATGTTGGCGAAGGAGAACCTGTTGCATTGAGTACTATTGAATCGCCCGCACAAGCTGAGACATCATTTCCTGCATTCACAATCGGATTTGGATTTACCAAAACTTGAACGGTATCTAAATTTTGGCAATTATTTATATCTGTACCTGTTACTATATGAGTGTATTGACCAACAGCTGGGTAAAAAGCTACTCCATTTTGAATACCACCTGTCCAAGAAAATGAATTTGCACCTGTTGCAGAAAGTGTCACCGAATTCCCATCACATATCTCCACATCATTTCCACCCACAACATTTGGAAGAGGATTGACTAAAATATCCACACTTGCAGAATTTGAGCAACCATTTGCATCCGTTCCGACAACTGTATAAGTTGTCGTTCCTACTGGTGGAATGAATGAAACTCCATCGATGACATTATTATCCCAAACATAAGAAACCGCTCCTGAACCTGTTAATGTTGTGCTCGCATTCTCACAAAGAACTGTGCCTGTTGCATTGGCGACTACATTTGGTAAAGCATTCACTAAAATATCCACACTTGCAGAATTCATACAACCATTTGCATCTGTTCCTGTAACGGTATAAGTTGTCGTTCCCACTGGAGGAATGAATGAAACTCCATCGATGACATTGTTATCCCAAACATAAGAAACCGCTCCTGAACCTGTTAATGTTGTACTCGCATTCTCACAAAGAATTATTCCTGTTGCATTAGCAACAACATTTGGTAAAGCATTCACTAAAATATCTACACTCGCAGAATTTGAGCAACCATTTGCATCCGTTCCGATAACCGTGTAAGTTGTTGTTCCTACTGGTGGAATAAATGAGACTCCATCGATGACATTATTATCCCAAACATAAGAAACTGCACCTGAACCTGTTAATGATGCACTCGCATTCTCACAAAGAATTGTTCCTGTTGCATTGGCCACAACATTTGGTAAAGCATTCACTAAAATATCTACACTCGCAGAATTTGAGCAACCATTTGCATCCGTTCCGATAACCGTGTAAGTTGTTGTTCCTACTGGTGGAATGAATGAAACTCCATCGATGACATTATTATCCCAAACATAAGAAACCGCACCTGAACCTGTTAATGTTGCACTCGCATTCTCACAAAGAACCGTTCCTGTTGCATTTGCAACAACATTTGGAAGAGGATTCACTAAAATATCTACACTTGCAGAATTCATACAGCCATTCGCATCCGTTCCTGTTACAGTGTAAGTTGTTGTTCCTACTGGAGGAATGAATGAAACTCCATCGATGACATTATTATCCCAAACATAAGAAACCGCTCCTGAACCTGTTAATGTTACACTCGCATTCTCACAAAGAACTGTGCCTGTTGCATTGGCAACAACATTTGGAAGAGCATTCACTAAAATATCTACACTTGCAGAATTTGAGCAACCATTTGCATCCGTTCCGACAACCGTGTAAGTTGTTGTTCCCACTGGCGGAATAAATGAAACTCCATCGATGACATTATTATCCCAAACATAATAAACTGCTCCTGAACCTGTTAATGTTACACTCGCATTCTCACAAAGAACTGTGCCTGTTGCATTGGCCACAACATTTGGTAAAGCATTGACAGTTAATGTATTCGAAATAGAATCTAGGCAACCATCAGCCGATTGTACATACAAAGTAACATTGTAAGTCCCTCCATTGGTATACCAGTGATTTGGATTTAAGTATGTTCCGCTAGAATTAGTCACTCCGACCATATTTCCCATTGAGAAATTAGTTACAGCTCCGTCTCCAAAATCCCATTTATACCCAGTGATTACACCAGGATTCGGAATTGTTGAATTATTTAAGAATGAAACCGTATCATTGGCACAAAGAACATTGGTTGAAGGAATAAAATCGGCTGTTGGCGAAGGATTTTCGGTAATAGTCACATCTAAGGTAATCGAACAACCACCACCAGCGAATGGTGTTAATGTACAAGAATAATTCCCTCCATTATAAACCACTGTTGATTGTGTTGTTGCTCCATTGCTCCACAAGTAACTTGCTGCTCCAGGAGGTGCTGTTAAGGTTGCAGAATCTCCCTGACAAATTATATTTTGACTTGCAATTATTTGTTGCATTGCACAACTTGCATCAACATAAGCGTAACCGAAATGACCTGTATAAGAACAGTCTCCTGCGGTAAATTCTACCGTAACATTCTGTCCAATGAGAGCTGTTAAATTCACAAAAACAGATTGCCAATCTTTATACAAGACAACACTACCACCAAAAGTCGTTTGTTGATAACCCGGAGCATTTGCTTGGTCAGCAATCACAGAATACTCCCCACAAGGAACATTATTCCCTTGCGCATCATAAACTCGAACTGTAAAATAAGGCAAAGCATTCAATGGATGTCCGGCAGGAGATTGAAAAACAACAGCATAACTGTAGGTAAACAAATAGTTAGTAGCATCAACTAAAAATGTTTGCGTCATTTTAGCTGCGCGGGCACCAACCCCTGTTCCATTCCCTAAGCGAGTAGAAAAATTTCCTCCAAGAGGATTAACTCGAGAAATTCCACAAACCGGATCTACTCCTCCACCAAAAATTTGATGATAAGGGCCTGGACCAGTTAAGAAAGGATTTACGAAAGAATATGGGGCGGAACCATCGACATCTCCACGAATTAACGTCCAACCTGACAAATCACCTTGTTCAAAATCCATATTCACACAAGGACCATTTGGCGCTTTATTCCCGGGTGAATTTGGAATCGAATTAAAGTCATCCTTTTCATTTTTCACAGAATCCACTAATAAGGTATATTCCATTTGAAAAGCAGAATCTGTAATAATTTCATTCTGTTCAACTCTTTCTTCTATCGATTTACGAAAAATTTGATAACGATAATCAATGTGATCAATGAATGCTTGATTTTGATAATCGTTTGGAGTAACACCAATATTTTCTTCAAAAACATGAATTGGTTTTGGTAGAAAAAAACTTTCTAAAATTTCATGTGAATCTTGGGCTAAAAAATGTAGTGGTAGGGATACAAAAATCAGATAAAGTACAATTGCTTTCATAATACATAGTTTAGGGATTCTATATACTAAACGTTTTAGCAAGACTTCGGTTGCTAAAATGATTTTTTACAAAAACAATGCACGCATAGTAGTTTTTAACGATGAAAAGAATGACTTTAACGATAAAAACAATCGTTTCGTATCTATTTTAAGTGATAAAAAACTCATTTTAAATGTAGTTCTGATTGATTAAACTGTGGTTCTAAATGAATATTTCCCACTAGAGAATGAACAAAAAAAATGAGAAAATGAATAAAAAAACAACCTTTTCAAGAAAATTTGGCATTTTTTGAGCAAATTTTAATCGTTTTTGATTAAAAATGATAAAATCAAATGATTATCGCTAATTTTGGCAAAAAATTGAATCAATGAGCGAGCAACGTACAGAGTTAGAGAAATTAGGTGAATTTGGATTGATTGAGCATTTGACGCAAAATTTTAAAAATGAAAACAAGCACACTGTTTATGGAATCGGCGATGACGCTGCTGTTCTTTCACTTTCTGACAAAGAAGTTCAACTCGTGTCAACAGATATGCTCATCGAAGGTGTACATTTTAATTTAATGTATATGCCTCTAAAACATTTGGGGTACAAAGCTGTAGCGACTAACATTTCCGACATCTGTGCGATGAATGGAGTTGCAGAACAAATCACTGTATCAATTGCTGTATCAAATCGATTCCCTGTAGAAGCACTGGAAGAATTATACGATGGAATTCACACAGCTTGTAAATTCTATAAAGTTGATTTAATTGGAGGGGACACATCTTCTTCTTTGTCCGGATTAACAATTAGTATTACTGTTATAGGACGAGCAAATAAAGATGAAGTAACTTATCGTTCAGGCGCAAAAGAACATGATTTATTAGTTGTTTCTGGTGATTTAGGTGCTGCATATGTAGGGTTACAAGTTTTGGAAAGAGAAAAAGAAGTCTATAATGCCAATCCAAACATTCAACCTGATTTAGATGGACATGATTACATCATTGAGAGACAACTAAAACCAGAGGCAAGAGTTGATGTTGTGCGTTTTTTGAAAGAACTAGATGTTACTCCTTCTTCTATGATTGATATTTCCGATGGTTTAGCCTCAGAAGTTCTTCATATTTGTAAATCAAGTAAAGTCGGTTGTCATATCTATGATGAAAAACTACCTATTGATGGTCAAACTTCAATGACTGCAATTGACTTTAGTCTTGACCCGAATACTTGCGCGATGAATGGTGGTGAAGATTATGAATTGTTGTTCACTATTTCTCAATCGGATTACGACAAAATTAAAGGAAACCCCCACATGACAGTTATTGGGCATATCACAAATGAAAAAGACGGTCAATATTACATTGACAAAAATGGAGCAGCAATAGAACTCCTTGCTCAAGGTTGGGATACTATGAAATAATACTTGATTAAGAAGCCGACCGAATAGACTCGTTGTATTTTTCACGCACAATCATCTGAAATGCTTTTTTCTTCAATTTAGCTTCTGCCCACGATTTTAAATCAAAATATTCAAGCGCGATACTCTCAAAAGAATTGTCGGTAATTTCACTTAAATCATTGGATAATTCTCTCCATATTGATTCAACTTCGAATTGATCTTTACAATTAATTAACTTACGAATAAACTGTAGAAATACTTTTTCAAAGGTATATAGGCGATTTCTTGTTTTAAAGAATCTCAATGTATTTTTAAGAAAATAAGGCAAAAGATTATCATGATTTAATTCGACATGAATGAGTAGTTCGAGCAATTGCGTATAACCGATAATATCTTCTGTTTTATCCAATTGAGAATCATTCAAAATTCGGTTCACCCAAGCTAAAGCGTTTGAAAAATCATTGGTCCCCATGTAAATCACTGCAATTTTAAAGGCAAGAAAAGCTCTTCGAACGGGCACGACTTTAGTCCCAAATTCATCCAATCGTTTTTCAATTCTTTTGGCAACACTCATGGCATTTTCAAAATCACCTTTTCTCAAAAAGATATTTAATTCAATACTTGATACGCTCGAAAAAAGTTTAATGGCTAAATCTTCATTAGAATCCACCTCACGCTCAATCGTTTTAAGTTGCTTTAAGAATGTTGCAGAATCTTTGTACATTCCCAATTTTTCAGAGACAAATATTGCGTTTGTGAGAACAGAAACTTGTTTATTAATTTCAACGAGGCAATTTTTTTCATCAAATAACGAAAGAATTTTTTTCATGTAAAATAGGGATTGTACAAAATCCCCTATCGCATAAAAAAAGGCGCTTAATGAATGAAAGTAAAGATATTTTGTTTCTTTTCCATTGACATGCTCAATTCGTAACTCCAAAAGTTCATTTGCAAGATTTTGGTATTCATCTGATTCATTTTTAGACCTTGAAACACCTTTTTTAGAGAGACGGTCAAATAATCTACTTTTTATTGTCCAGATTTTATTGTACAATCTTATTTCGTCAATTTGAACATTATCCTTTGTCTGGATATCATCAATCATTTCTTGAGAAACCTGAAGATTGCCCTTCGTTTCAAGCAATCTTTTGTTTTTTAGAGATATCAAGAGAAGAATTCCATTGTTTTTGTTTTTCAAGGCTAGTTTCTCTGCACTTCTCAACACTCTTTTCGATTGTACATAGAGTGATTTATCGTAAAGAATATCAGCTGAATGAATCATTGTAAAAAGTTGGGCTTCTACTGAGTTTGAAGAATGATAAGTATCTAATACCGATAAAATATTATCATATAATCTTTTTTTAGTGATTGAAAATCGATTTAAAAACGCTTCATTTTTAAAGAGTTTAAAGAGTTTTTCTTCATTATATTCTTTTTGCTTCGCTATCGCATCAAAAAGACGAATTGAGTTATTATCCGTAGAATTTGAACTTCGATTAGCATTCAATTTAAAATATCTTTTCTCTGATTTAGTCAAAGAGTGTATTAAATCAAAAAGCGCTTCATTCACCTTGTTAGACATGTATATAAATATTTAGTAGGAGTTCAACAAAACGAATATACGAAGAGTATTAAAGCGATATTCCACAAAGATTTGAAGTGTATCTTTTATTTATTTATCGGACATAAAAAAAGCCCGTTAAAAACGAGCTATTTATTTATCTTTTAAAATTTAATTTCTTTTTGATTTTCCGTCAGGATCATAATTTGGATCAACAATTCCGTCGTCATCTGAACCATCATCAACTACATCACTATCACCTGTAATTGTCGTCGGAGTTAATCCTTTCTCCCAAGTAGGAACATCTTGTTCTACTTGATTAATTGGTTGAATATCTTGCTTAGTACAAGAGACAAAACCCAAGGTTAAAATAAGTATTGATATGTAGATTACTTTCTTCATTCTTAAACAAATATACATTATCTCTTCTAATCTACCAAATTTTCATAGGGTATTTTGAGTAAAACCTTGGTTCCTTTGATTGAACGGTTACTATCACGCACTTCAAAAGGGCCAACGAGTGAAATATTACTTTCCGAAATTTTTTGTATCAATTCAATCCGTTTAGAGGTGATTTCCATTCCTTGTGATTTATGATCGCCATTTATTTTATTTTTAGCAGACATACTTTTTTCAATTCCAACCCCATTGCCCTCTATAGAGATTTCAAGAAAATTATTGATGATTTCAATGACTATTTCAATTTTCCCTTTTTTAGTTTCGTTTGGTAAAATTCCGTGAATGATACTGTTCTCAATAAAAGGCTGCATAATCATAGCAGGAATAAAAACAGACTCTACATCAATATTCCTCACGTCAATATTATACTCAAACCGATCTTTAAAACGCATCGATTCAAGCGACAAGTACAACTCAATCCTTTCAATTTCATCTTCCAAAGAGATCATATTTTCAGGGCTTGTAGCAGAATCTAAATTTTTACGAATTAACTTAGCGAAGTTTGTTAAATATTTATTTGCAGACAATCTGTCTTGCGTATTGATAAAGTACTGAATAGAATTTAAAGAATTGAAGATGAAGTGTCTATTCATACTAGCGTTCATAGACTGTTGTTCTAATGTCAATAGTCGAGTTTTGAAAGTTAATTTTTCTTTCTCACTGATTTCTTCAATCCGTTTTAATCTATAACGGAAAAAGACAAAGAAAATACCGATTATACAAAGAGAAGCCAAAATGTAGAACCACCATGTTTTATAGAAAGCATTTTTAATTGTGAAAGGAAAAATCAGTTCATCTGAAATGTTCATTTCCACATCAACCGAACGCAGATGTAATATATAATCTCCGGCAGGTAAGTTTGAGAAAGAAATGATTGAATTTGAACTCAAGGCAGACCAAGTATCTCTCAAACCTTCAATCCAAAATTGAAATTTTAAATCTTCTGAATTTTGCAACAAAACTCCATCAATTTCAAAAATGATATTGTTTTTATTGTAAGGGAGAGAGAGGTCGACGGGCAATACATCGTTTGAAGTTGACGAACTGTACTGAGAATACTCAAAAGGTTCATAATTGATTAAAATTGATTTCAGTACAACTTTGGGTTGAACACTTTTCTTATTACTCTCCACTTTTTGATAACACATCAACCCTGAAGAAGTTCCAAACCAAAAGACACCCTCATTATCGAAGAATCCAGAATTCAGATTGGTCTCTAAATCAATCACTCCTTGTTCTATCCCAAATCGATTGATTTTTATTTCATTACTGGTTAAATCCGATAAGATAAACAAACCATTATTTGTTCCGACATACAACTCCCCATCTTTATAGTTTAAGAAATCGATGTAATTTGAGGCAGGGTCTCTTAAAATTTCAACTTGCTTAAACTTGCCATTTTTATAGGAAAACAATCCTTCCTCAGCACCATAATAAATCGTACCGTCTTCACTTTTTTCAACACAATAGACGAGTTCACTTTTCTCTTTCAAATTGACAAAATTATCATTTCTAAAAATCATTATTCCGAGATTTGTCACTACATAAATCGAATCATTTACGATTTCAAAATCACGAACAGTCCCAATTTCTTGTATTTCACCATTTACAACCCCTAATCTTTTAAAGACACCATTCTCATAGAGAGAAACACCATAATTACCACCAACAAGCATCGATTGGTCATTTATTTTATACAAAGCCGTAATTTTGTTCCAGGAATAGAGGGATTGCTGTCCATGTAGTGATAAGACATGTTCTCATCCTCATCCATTTCAATCAAAGAACTCCCTGAGCCGAACCACATTTTATTATTCACTCCAGAAACCGAAGACCATATTGTTTCTTCCTGAGAATTCACAATTTTAATCTTTCCATTTTTCTCCTTTTTAATAATCCCTTTATCAAAAGTCCCAAAATAGTAGTCTCCTTTTTGAGTTTGAAACCCTGTAACTATTAGATCTGATGGAAAACCAGTGGATTGGTCAAAATATTTAAAATTCATCCCAGGATATCTAAAAATACCTTTCCCTTGAGAACCTATCCAAAAATTACCTTCAGAATCATTAAAATAACAACTAATCATATTAACAGGAAGACCATTAGAATCATCTAAAAAAGTGATTGAAAAATCATTATCTACAGCAACGATTCCATTCAACGTACTTAACCAAATTTTCCCTTTTTTATCAATATAGCAGTTGTAAATACTGTATTTTAAATCATCACCTGATATCTTTCGAGTCGTTTTCGTTTTTAGATCTCTAATGGCAATTCCATTAGAATAACTTGAAAAAACCATTTTATCTCCCCGAAGAAAAATACCGGAATAACTAATTTCTCCATAATTTTCTAACCGTCTAAAATTTATCCCATCATTTGAAACTAAAATTCCACCTCGAGTGGCTAAATAAAGTTCATTTTCATACACTACAGCAGAACGAATTCTTTCAAAATCCGACTCACTCAACGGCACCTTCACCAATTCCTTTCCGATTCTTTTATAGAGTCCTCCACCATTTGAACATACATAAATATCATCCTTAAATCCGATGACTTTAGAAACATTTCTTGATTGGTCATTCCCATTTCCAGAGAACGCAATTGAATTTATCTGATTATTTCTGATTGAAGATATCCCACCATCATGACCTATCCAAATCGTATCCTTATAAAAATCGATTGATTTAATCCGGTTATTTAGTAATCCATCAGAAGTTGAGACGGAAAAAAAATCTCGGCCATTGAATTTTGCTAAACCACCCAATGTACTCACCCAAAGATAACCTTCATTATCTTGATTGATTGAGGTCACTTGAGATTGCGGCAATCCTTTTTCGGTAGAATAGGTTACAAAAGAATATTTCTGCCCAAAAAGAACAAAAGGAAAACAAAACAGAATAAATAGAATCGAAATCCGAGTCATTTACTTTCCTTTTAACATTCGAACAAACTCAGTTACTCTATTGCGAGCAACAGGCACTCTAATATTACCTTCTAAAACAGCGGTATGACCATCCTCGTTCACATATTCTTTCAAAATATCTAAATTAATGATATGTGATTTATGCACACGAGCAAATTTATCTGGATTTAAAATGTTTTCATATACTTTTAGTGTTCTTGTATCTAGATAACGTGAACCATCTTTGAAGTATATCGTTGTACAGTTCCCACTTGCCTCAAGATGAGTAATATCATCATCTTCGATAATTTTCAAACCTTTTGTGTGACTAATTGCAATTCTAGAACTTACTTTATTTTTCAATAAGTTAGAAGATAAATCTTTTAAAGAGTCGAAATAAGCTGTAAATGATTCTGGATTGTCCGTGTACTTTGATTTTGTTTCGATTAGCTTTTGCACCGATAATTTCAATTCATCGATATCTATCGGTTTCAATAAATAATAAACTGCACTCGCATTAAAAGCACGGATAGCATAATCTTTAAAAGCAGTCACAACAACAACTAAGAAATCTTTATTTTCAACTTCATTTAAGAGCTCAAAACCTTCTGCTCCAGAAGGCATTCGAATGTCTAAAAAAATAACATCGGGATGTTCTGTTTCAATGATTTTTTTTGCATCAGTGTTACCAGATGCCTCTCCAATTACTTCAATTTCAGGGCAAAAATCATTCAGTAATATACTTAGGTTTTTTCGGGCAAATTCTTCGTCATCTACAATTAAAGCTCTTAGTTTCATAAATTCTGGTTTATTATTTCTTTATCAATATACAATATTAAATTTAATCGGTATCTTTTCTTAAAAGATTTAAAATTAAAAAAACTACCGTTAATTAGCTTTTATTAACACTTCACTAAATCCAAGCTTCTGTTTAGTAGTTTTTCAAAAAAAAACCAAGATAAGGTTGTAATTTAGTAGAAACAAATCACTTAATTCTGCAATTATGAAAATAAAATTACACAAAACATCACAAAGAAACTGGATATTTAACGATAACGGGAACTAGGAAGTTCACAAAAACATTATCCATAAATGCTTGAAGTTATTTTAACACTTCAGGCATTTTTTGTTTAAAAGCATTTAATCTTGGCAATGAAACTGCCTGTACATATCCGTTATCTGGATGATTTCGTTCATAATTCTGATGATATGCTTCAGCTTCATAAAAGACAACAAACTTCTTCACTTCTGTTGTAATTCTAGGATAGATTCTTTCTTTTTTTAATTGTGCAATCTTTGATTCAATCGTTTTTTTCTCACTTTCTGCCTGATAAAACGCAATCGAACGATATTGAGGTCCTTTATCTGGCCCTTGTTGATTTAACGTTGAAGGATCGTGCGAATTAAAAAACACATCTACAAGTGTTGCATAACTAACGACTGAAGGATTATAAACTACTTTTACCGATTCTGCATGCTGCAAACGACCTGTACAAATTTGCTCATAAGTTGGATTTTTCACTACACCTCCTGAGTATCCAGGAATTGCTTCGCCCACTCCTTTGACCGACTCAAAAATAGCTTCAACACACCAAAACATCCTGCAGCAAAATAAGCTGTTTTAAAATTCGCAGGTGCTGGACTCTCTTTCTGCAAGGATTCCGTCTCTTGATTTGAACAAGATAAAAACACAATAAAGGTCAATACAATGGCTAATATATTTCTCATAAAAGGATGCTTAATTCTTCTTATTAAGAACGAAATAAATAAGTAAAACTTACAAATCTCCTTCATTATCAGATTCCGAACGAATTTCTCTAAATCTTTTTCGAGCTTCGATGGTATACAAACTTCCTTTATAATCAAATAAGATTCTTCGATAATAAGACGCAGCTTTGTCTTCGTCAAACAAGTGATTTTGATAGATGTCACCAATTCTAAACAAAGCATCATCGGCAAGAATATCTGTATCGTAGTATTCTAACAACTTTTCATAAGTAGAAATTGCTTCTTTCCATTTTCCGCGTAATTCAAGAGAATGTCCTTTCTTATAAAGAATCTCATCGCCCAATCCACTCTCAGGAAACTCCGTTGTGATACTATCAAAATAAAGATATGCTTTCTCATATTGATGTTGCTCAATGAGCAAGTCAGCCGTTGCAAACCAATACATCGCAGTGTAATTGCTATCCAAACCTAAATTATCCGTAATCAGTAAAGATAACTGAATCGCGTCATTAGCAATGAGTTTAGAAGTCGATTGTTTTAGGACATCTAATTGAGATTGAGCAAATTCAAATTCTCCATCGTAATAAAAGATACGGGCATTTTTAAATTTTGCTTCGTGTCCAATGGATTCAAATTTAAAATCATTATCAATTTGCATATACAATAAGGAAGCTTCCCATATATCTCCGTGCAAAACATTAATATCTGCCAATTCCATTTTTAATTCTGCGCGCTCCATGTCTGTTAAGCTTGAAATAGTCAAAGATTCATTCAACAAGGCAATTGCCTCCTCACTTTTATTCGCATAAAACGCTTTAATATGCGCTAATTCAATAATCAAAGGAAAAGTAGAGCGATTTTTACCATATTTTTCTAATACTTCTTGATAATCAGAACAAATTTCATCCAATTCCAACTGAGAGAAATCTCTTTTTGTTGTAACTTCCAGAAAATTAACATTCAATAGAGCATTCAACGCATACATGTAATATCGATTATCTTCACCAAGGTCTATCACATATTTGAAAGCTTTTCTTGCTGTTCTAAAATCGTTATTCTCAATGCAAACATCCCCAAATTCGTAAACCATTCGACCATTCGATTTGGAACGTTTATCGATGGCTTTTACGTGAGTGAATGCCGCTGGAAAATTCTTCCGTTGCGTAAAAAGCCATGTTAACATTTCAGCATAATAAATATCATCTGGATTTTTTTGCGTACGTGTGATTAAGGCGTTCTTTAGAATTTCATACTCTTCTGAGTCTTCCTTTGAAAAATCAATTCGAGAAGAGAGAATACGCTGAATACTGCTCAGATAAGAAGGATGATAATCAATCATATCCAAATACTCCTCCATCATTTTTTCTGTTTCCCCAACGGAACCATAATATTCTGCAAACTGAAAATTAAGAGGATACGATTTTTTGAGTAATTTCCTTCCTCTGACAAGAGTTTTGTAGGACATTTCTGTTTTTCCTTGAGACTTGAATGCATTGTATAACTGAATCACATTGCCTGAAGATGGAGGTAAATCTTCAATGAGTTGCTCGTAAATTTTATTTGCCTTTTCAACCTCATCATGGTCTTCATAGAATTGCGCTAACATAATCGCATATTCATTATCGTATCGATTTCTTGATGCCGCTTTTTTTAATAATTTCTCTGTTGTTTTATCATCTCCTGTTGCTTGTAAACAATCGATGTAGCGTTTAAAATAAAATTTATTGGGTTGTTTATCGTACAATCGTTCATAATACACCAATGCTTTATCAAATTCACCTGCACTATAATAATGTTGTGCTAATTTTTGATCAGAGTCTTGGCCAAAAGCTACGCTCGACATTAAAAAGATGAAAACGAAAAGAATTCTCATTGTTGTTCTTGTTGTATTTTATAGTCATCCTCACATTGAATGGAGAATTGTTCAATTTGAGGTTGCAAGATATTAAATGTGTCCAATGAACTGCTAGCAGTAGAATCACAAAATTTCACAAAATCATAAATTGCATTGACTTCTTCTGCTTCAAAAAGAATGTTTTCGTCATATTTCGCTCGATTGCCAGCACTTTTTTGAATTTCATTTTTAAGAATATTCAATTGGTTTTCCCTGACTATAATTGCCGAGTCAACTTGATTCAAAGACCTCAAAATATTTTTCAAAGCAGGAATCAAAATTCGGTATTCTGCCAACTTACTTGCAAATTCAACTGAAATCGTATCTCCAGAATAATATTCTTTTATTCGAAAATCAACTGTTTCCATATCCGTTAAAACATGCTCTAGCGAATCTACCTTTATTTCATTCAACTGTTCTTTTGCCTCAATCAAATTTGACTGAATTTCATCAATTCTCTGCAGTTGTTTCGGCCGTAGCAAATCAGCACAAGAGGCGAATAACAGCATCAAGAAAAAGAAAAAATAAATCTTCATGATATGAAGATAGTTAAAAAAATGAAAATCCTTTTTTAATGATTAAGATTATTATTCTAAAATAATGACTTTCTTAACGGAAGAGAAGGTATTGCTTACAATTTTAAAAAAATATGTTCCACTTTCTAATTCACTTACATCGATTGTGTTATTACCAGAAGAAATATCAAATTCACTCAGTTCTTTACCATAAGAGTTGATGATATGTAACTTTCCTTTTTCACCTCCAACAAAATCAAAAGAAACAGTTTCCGTTGCAGGGTTAGGATAGATATCTAAAGCTATCTCATTTGAAACATCTTCAACACCAAGAGTAGAAGAAGAACAAGATTCACACATTGAGATAAACACACCTGAGTCACTCGAAAAATCTCCACCATCAGCAATTGCGAATACAATTCTATAAACCTGACCAATCTCAACAAAACTACTAGTTCTAATCACTTTTGAATATCCATCAAATCCAATATTTAAATTGTCTGGACCAGATTCGTAGTAGTTTTCATTTGCAGGACCATAATATACATTTTCATAATTCAACCCTGAAGGATGAATATTATTAGTTGTAATCGCATCTCCTGAAGGTAAAACGGCAATGTTTTGATTTGCAGTATACCCAGGGCCAGTTATGAACATTGCAAAAACATCATTAAAATTTGTGTACATAGATTCAGGGTATTCCTCTGAAGCAAAAATGAAATTAAAAATAAGAGAATCATTCGCTGGAATAAAATCAATTACAACTACAGATGCATCATACGTTTGAGCTGATATTATGGAATTAAGAAATGAGAAACCATTACCTAAATTATCAAAAGAAGAATGACCTGAATTATTTGGTCCAAAAGGCACTTCATTTAGATCGTTAATCAACCCCGAAGACATATAAAATCCTTTTGACAATCCTAAATTAGTATTAGTAGCATTAAAATAACCGACAGCATTTGTGTCACCATAGAAAATCGTGTTAAAAACGGAATCATCAGGATTCATCAACAGATAAGCTGCCAATGAATCTGGTGTATAACCGTTGAATACACTATTTGAAACATGTAATTGAGAAAATGATAAAAAAGGAAAAGAGACGATCAATAATAGAACATACTTCATACGCGTTATATTTTAGTAAAATTCAAATACTTATGCAAACATTCTGGGATATTTACCCCATTCTCTGTTTGATGATTTTCTAACAAAGATGCAACAATTCTTGGTAAAGCTAACGCAGAACCATTTAAAGTGTGGCACAGTTGCGATTTCTTATCTGCATTTTTGAATCTTAATTTCAAACGAGTAGATTGAAAAGTATCGAAACGGGAAACCGAACTCACTTCTAACCATTTATCTTGCGCTGCAGAATACACTTCAAAATCATAGGTCATTGCTGCTGCAAAACCTGTATCCCCACCACAAAGTCGAAGAATTCTGTATTGCAATCCTAGTTTTTCTAACAAACCTTTCACATGATCTATCATCTCATTCAATGCTTTTTCAGAATTATCTGGATGTTCAACACGAACAATTTCCACTTTATCAAACTGATGCAAACGATTTAATCCACGTACATCTTTACCATAAGAACCAGCTTCACGTCGGAAACATGGTGTATATCCAGTAATTTTAATTGAAAAATCTTCATTCGGAAGAATAACATTTCGGTAAATATTCGTCAAAGGAACTTCACCTGTTGGAATTAAATAAAAATCATCCACAGGCATATAATACATTTGTCCTTCTTTATCAGGAAGTTGGCCAGTTCCCATTGCAGAATCTTCATTTACAAGAATGGGTGCTTGGTGTTCAACGTAACCATTTTTTTCTGCTTCATCTAAAAAGAATGCAATCAATGCACGTTGTAATTTTGCACCTTTTCCGATGTACACTGGAAAGCCTGCTCCTGTAATTTTAACACCCAATTCAAAATCAATTAAATTGAACTTATCAGCAATCTCCCAATGAGGAATTGCTTTAAAACCAAAATCTGGTTCAGTCCCATGTTCAAAAACAGTTTCATTATCCTGCTCACTTTTCCCCACCTTCACCAGTTCATTTGGAACATTCGGCAATTGGTACATCAATTCAGTGATTTCAGCTTGCAAATCATCCACCTTTTCTTTCAATTCAGCTTCCACTGTTTTCAGAACAGAAGTTTGTGTTTTTGCTTCATTTGCTTCGGCAGCTTTCCCTTCTTTAAAAAGAAACCCTATTTGTTTAGAAATTTGATTCATTTTAGAAGAGACTTCTTGCAATTTTGCCATTTCAAGGCGCCATTGCTCATCTTTAGAAAGAATGGAGTTAACAATTTCTGTTGCATCAAAATGACGTTTCTTTAATCCTTCAATAACACTTTCTTTTTCACTTCTTAAACGTTGAATCTCTAACATTTGGTTTCTTTTTAATAATGTGGTACAAATTTAATTATTCTCAATGAAAAAAGGCGAACTCTTTACAGAATTCGCCTTTCAATAAGTATACGTTCTACTTATGCCTCTGCAGTTTCAAAAGGAACTACTGATACAAATGAACGATTATTTCTTTTCTTACGAAATTCTACTGTACCATCCGTTAATGCGAATAAAGTATGATCTTTACCGATCCCTACATTTGTTCCTGGATGATGTTGTGTCCCTCTTTGACGTACAATAATGTTCCCAGCGATTGCTGCTTGTCCACCAAAAATTTTCACTCCTAATCGTTTACTTTCTGATTCACGACCATTTTTAGAACTACCGACTCCTTTCTTATGTGCCATTTTCTTAAAATTTTATCTTCGAATAAATCCGAATAAATGATTATGCTTTAATATCTGTAATCGTAATTGCTGTAAAGCACTGACGATGTCCATTTTTCTTCTTGTAACCTTTTCTTCTATTCTTTCTGAATACGATTACTTTATCTCCTTTTACGTGCTCTTCTACTTTTGCAGAAACTTTCGCACCTTTTATAGCTGGGGCGCCTAATTGAACCTTACCATCGTTTTCTACTAGAAGCACTTTGTCGAAAGAAATTTTCTTTCCTGCTTCAGCATCTAAACGGTGAACAAAGATCTTTTGGTCTTTTTGCACTTTAAATTGCTGCCCTGCTATCTCCACTATTGCGTACATATAGCTATTTGTTTATTTAATTATTACTAAAATGGACGACAAAGATACTCATTTTAACGAACAATACAATGTTAATGTCGAATTATTCAATTATTAATCATTATTACAGGTTTTTAACATGTGTTTTATATCTTTTTTTATCCCAATAAATGACCAATGAAGTATTTTCAGTTTTCACCAGTTCAACTCCTGGGTTATATATAATGTACTTCTTCTTTTTATCTTTAAAATTATAAATATATTTGTGTCTATATACGGACCACGTATCACACCAAGAAATATTAGCCCCCATCCCCATATCCTTACCCGCCCCCAAGATAAAACCAATATTTTTACCCCGGTTCACGATCAAAATCCCTTCACGCCCTTCCATCTTACTTTTCACAAAGAAAGCGATATCCACAAGGCCGTCTCCATTGAAATCTGCTTCTAAATAAAATGGATTTCTCGTGTAGTCCAATTCATAACTCTGCATTAAACTCGATTCAAATAAAACAGAACGAACCCAGGAAGGTGTGTTACTAAGTATTAAAGAATCAACTTGTGAAAACAAAGAGGTTGAGGATAAAAAAAAGACAATGACTAATTTCATAAGATAGGTTTTTTATAAAATTAAGCAGAAACAGAAAACAAAAAGAAGAATAATTACCAAAATTACAGAAGAAGATACAACTCTAAGTCACTTTTTGATTTTACCGAGATAATTCGCTACAAAAACACCACTCAGAACCACAAAAACTGAAACAACCTGAAACAAACTCAACTTCTCCCCATGATAAAAACCAATCACAGCTGCCACTATAGGGATTAAATAAGTCACACTCGTAGCAAACAACACGGAGGAAATTGAAATCAAATGATTAAAAAAGATTAACGCAATGGCAGTCCCAAGAACACTCAGAATTGAAATATAAAACAAACCTTGAAAAGCAAAGTCATTATTCAGAATAACACCGACAGTCCCCTCTGAATACCCAATAATCGCACTTGGAACAAGTATCAATAAAAAAGCAAGAGCTGCCAACTCCACACTTTTCAAATGTTTCAATTTATATTTTATAACATTCACACTAACAGCATAACACAATGTAGCCATAACAATCGCAGTAAGATGCGTCCAGTCTCCTTTCATTTCAATATTACTCCCCGCAAACATCAATAAAATAACACCTACCACACCTATAAAGACTCCAATTAACTGCACCTTAGTCAATCGTTCTTTAAAAAAGAGAAAACCAATCGACAAAGCAAAAACCGGAACAAAACTATTCATCATCCCTGTCAAACCAGAAGAAACCCCTGTAACTGCGTAAGTAAATAAATAAGCTGGAAAGAAATTCCCACACAAACCCACTATCATCAAGAATAAAAGAGTTTTAAAATCTTTTAATTTCACAAAAGAACGCGCTGCAAACGGAAACAATACAAGTCCTGCAATCACCATCCGTAAAGACGCCACCTGTCGGTCAGAAAAAATATCAACACCATCAGAAGTATACATCCCTTTTTTCATCAAAATAAATGAACTCCCCCACACTAACGCTAACAATACCAACAGCAACCAACTTTTCAACTCTTTTGACATGTGCCAAATATACGACTTAAAAAAAATAAAACAACTCACGTTTCATTCTTTGTTAACAACCTAAAAGTTTTCAACAAGTAAAAAAAGTACCACTTTCTACCACTAAACAAAAAAGCCCATAAATAAAGGATTACAAACGAAAAATGTAACCTTTTTAGTAAAACAAACGTCTATACTTATCAACAACATAAATTTAAGTGGTAAAAAGTGGTAGAAATGCACTATTTTTACTCCATTATAAATCGTTATGGCAGGATTAGTAGGAGAATTTGAAGTTAAACTGGACGCAAAAGGGCGTTTCATGTTTCCTTCCGGTTTACGGAAGCAGCTTCCGCCTGCATGTCAACGAGATTTCATGTTGAATAAAGGATTCGAAGATTGTTTAACACTATACCCTATGACAGAATGGGAGAAGATTAGTGAGAAGCTTTCTAAAATGAATCTTTTTAAGCCTAAAAACAGAATGTTTTACCGTCTTTTTCATCAAGGTGCAAAACAAATCAGTCTAGACAAAGCAGGTCGAGCACTGATTCCAACCGCACACACAGAAAGAGTAGGTTTAAAACAAGAAGTAATGCTTATCGCTTACAATGACAGAATTGAAATCTGGGACAAATCCAAGTACTTCGAAATGATCGAAGACTCCATGACGGACTTTGCTGATTTAGCAGACGAAGTAATGGGAGACTTGGAAAATGGAGAATAATCAATCGTACCACATACCTGTTTTACTAAACGAATGCATTGATGCGCTCGACATTAATCCAGATGGAATTTATATTGACGTTACTTTTGGTGGCGGCGGTCATTCTCTTGAAATATTTAAACATCTTTCTCCAAAAGGAAGGCTCATCGCTTTTGACCAAGATCAGGACGCTCAAAAAAACACATGGGAAGCCAATAATTTTACGTTTGTCGCTGCAAATTTTGAACACATCAGCAATCACCTTCGCGCTATTGGTGTTGGAAAAGTAGATGGAATCCTTGCGGACCTCGGCGTATCATCACATCAATTTGATGAAGTAAAGAGAGGTTTCTCTTTTCGCGGAGATGCAAAGCTTGACATGAGAGTGAATCAGAATGCGGAGCTTTCTGCTCAAGCACTCATAAATAATTATTCTGAAGAAGAACTTGTAAGGATTTTCAGAAGTTACGGGGAGATTAAAAATCCTCGTAAACTAGCCCTTACGATCATTTCAGAACGTCTTTCTAAGAAGATTAGAACAACAGGAGAACTGACTGGAATTCTTGATAAATGTGCGCCAAAACACAGGGAGCACAAATATTTTGCGCAAGTTTTTCAAGCCATCCGAATTGAAGTCAATCATGAAATGAAAGTGTTAGAATCTTTTCTAACACAATGCGAAAACATTTTAGCACCAAAAGGAAGACTTGTTATTATGTCTTACCATTCTCTAGAAGATAGGTTAGTTAAAAACTATATGAAAAGAGGGTCACTAACAGGTGAGATTACGAAAGATTTTTTTGGAAACGTTTTAAAACCATTTACAGAAATTGTCCGAAAACCAATTGTACCAAACGAAGATGAAATAGAAAGAAACAGCAGAGCAAGAAGCGCTAAACTTAGAATAGCAGAGAGAAATGGAGAATGAATTCATCGAAAAAAATCTTCTTGACAAAAAGGAACTAAAAGCTAAAACCAAGAAGAAAACTAAACAGAAAAAAGCAAGTAAAGGCCCTAGCGCACTTGTTCAGATTCTGAATGGTGATTTTATGAACGGAGATTTTATCATTAAAAACTTCAATTACTTCTTCTTTATCATGTTTTTACTTCTTCTTCTCGTTGGAAAAAGTCATTACGCGAAACAATTAAAAAAAGATGTAAAACAAACACAGAAGGAATTAGACGAGGCAACATCCGATTACTTTGAAGCAAAAGCAAAATTAGAAGAAGAAACAAGGAGAGCTGAATTAATTGAAAAATTAGACAAAACAGGACTAAAAGAAACAGTCAATCCAACCAAAGTTATTCGATTAAAGAAAGAGACTAAGTGAACGAAAAAAAAGACATATACTGGAGAGCGTACCTCATTTATTTTGGGTTCGTTATTCTTATGCTCATTGTTTTCATCAAAACAGTTGCTATCCAAATCGACGATAGCAGCCCCATTTTCACAACATCAACTGCCGAGAATAAAAAACTACCAACACGTTTAGTCAAAAAAACACCGCGTAGAGGGCAAATATTAGATGCAAACTACAACCCTTTGGTCACATCCGTTTCTTTCTACGATATCCACATGGATCCAACCGTGATAAAGGAAAAATTATTTAACAAAGAAATCTCAAATCTCTGTAAAGAACTTGCTCAACTTTTCCCTGAAAAAACAGCCCACCAATATGAGGTTTTTATTAAAAAAGGAAGGAAAGCAAAAAAAAGATACCTTTTACTTAAGAAGAAAGCATCTAATATTGAAAGGAAAAAACTACACTTAATGCCTATCTTCAAAGAAGGTCGCTTCAAAGGTGGGCTAATTGACAATGAAGAAACAATTTTCAGAAAAAGACCTCATGGAGAATTGATGAAAAGAACATTAGGATATGTAAAAACACAAAGTAACGGGAATATTAAAAAAATTGGAATCGAAGGTGCTTTTGCTGATTATTTACGCGGTGAAGAAGGTGAAGAAGTAGAACAAAAGATATCAACCGGTTGGAAAAAAATTGGTCCTATCATTAAAGAACCGATAGAAGGCGCAAGTATTGTTACGACAATAGACAAAGAGATACAGGAAGTTGCTCACAACGAATTACTCCGTCAGCTAAAAAATCAAGAAGCAAAAAATGGATGTGTGATAGTTATGGATGTAAATACCGGTTACATTAAGGCTATTGTAAACCTTCTGAGAGATGATAATGGTAATTACAACGAATCCTACAACATAGCTATAGGGAGAAAAGAAAGTCCAGGTTCAACTTTTAAGCTTGCTTCTTTAATGGCTTTGTTAGAGGACAAAAAAGTTACTTTAAATGACATCGTAAACGCAAAAGGAACTTATCGATTCTACAAAGCAAAAATGACTGACTCACATCACGGTGGATATGGTATGATAACCATTCAACAGGCCTTTGAAAAATCGTCCAATGTGTTTACAGAAATAGTAAATAATGCGTACAAAGAAAACCCTCAGAACTATGTTGATCGTTTAAAAAGTTTTGGGTTAGCAGATACTTTAGGAATCTCTTTAAAAGGCGAACCTACGCCAACAATCTATGAGCCAGGGTCAGAAAACTGGTCAGGCTTGTCGTTGCCATGGATGGCTGTTGGTTACGAGGTGCAGCAGACACCTTTACAGACTCTTTCATTCTACAATGGTGTAGCCAACGATGGTGTACTTATGAAACCTCAATTTGTGAAAGAAATAATTCGTGAAAATGAAGTTATCAAAACCTACCCTCCAATTATTTTAAAAAGCAGAATCTGTTCTGAGAACACAATCATTGATTTGAAAAAATGCCTCGAGGGTGTTGTTCAACGTGGCACAGGGTCAGCTCTTAAGTCTGCATACTTTGATATCGCAGGGAAAACAGGCACAGCTGTAGTTTTAAATGACGACAGAAGATACGGTGCACCAGGGGAGAAAAAATACCAAGCTTCATTTGTAGGCTACTTCCCTGCTAAAAAACCAAAATACACATGTATTGTCGTTGTATCTGCTCCAAATAAGAATATCTATGGTGCAACGGTTTCCGGAACTGTTTTTACAGCAATTGCAAATAAAGTGTATGCAGCAAGCTTAAAGTTTCACACCCCAGTTAATGCAGGTGCTAAAAAAACGAATCGATTACCTGTCTCAAAAGACGGTTACAAAGACGACTTAATCAATGTTTACAAACTTCTCAACATCCCTTATCAATCTACAACAAATGGAGAATGGGTAAAGACAGACAGTAGAGCAAAAAAATGAACCTAAAGACATTACCCGTTGCTAAAAATAAGGTTCCTGATGTAAGAGGCATGACTGCTAAAGATGCAGTTTTCATTTTAGAAAGTCTCGGTATGAAGGTTAAAATTAAAGGATTTGGAACAGTAAAAAAACAGAGTATCGCCCCAAAACAAGAAATAATACGCGGAAATTTAATTGAAATAACATTAAAATGAAAGAACTAAAAGATTTACTATACGGTGTAAATATTCTTTCTGTAAAAGGAAGTACCACCCTTGATGTGAACCACATCACTTTTGATTCAAGGAACGTAAAGGATAATGGCATTTTCTTTGCAATTGTTGGCGCAGTAAATAATGGTCATGACTACATTCCGCAAGTCATCAAGAAAGACTGTAAAATCATCATTGTCTCTGAAGAAACTGAAACACCAGACGATTGCACTGTAATTACCGTAAAAGACACTCATTCTGCCCTTGCCATAATTGCAAGTAATTTTTACGGGAATCCATCCAAAGAATTAACTCTTATCGGAATCACAGGAACGAATGGTAAAACAACTATTGCAACATTACTCTATCAATTATTTACCAATTTAGGATTTCAAACAGGATTACTTTCTACTGTAGTGAATAAAATTTGTGATAGAGAGATTCCATCAACTCACACTACTCCCGACCCAATACATCTCAATGCACTTTTGAGAGAAATGGCAGACGAAGGATGTTCTCATTGTTTTATGGAAGTAAGTTCACATGCCATTGACCAAAAAAGAACAGAAGGGTTAGATTTTAACGGTGGAGTTTTTACAAACATCACACACGATCATTTAGATTACCACAAAACATTCAAGGAATACTTGACTGTAAAAAAATCATTCTTCGACAATTTGAAAGACACGGCTTTTGCATTAACCAATTCTGATGATAAAAATGGAATGGTCATGTTACAGAATACAGCAGCTCGAAAAATTACTTACGCCATGAAATCTATGGCAGATTATAAAGTAAAGGTACTTGAAAATCAATTCTCAGGATTGGTTCTTAACATAAATCAAAAAGAAATCTGGACAAAATTAATTGGAGACTTTAATGCCTATAATTTACTAGCTGTCTTTGCCGTAACACAAGAACTGGGGATTGATGAAACAGAAACACTCACTGGAATTAGCGAATTAAACTCTGTCGATGGGAGGTTTCAATATTTTAGAAGTGACAGTGGAATTACAGCAATTGTAGATTATGCTCACACACCAGATGCGTTGAGAAATGTACTAAAAACAATAGAAAATATTCGTACAAAGAATGAAACCGTTATCACGGTTGTAGGATGTGGTGGAGATAGAGACCGTGAAAAACGACCAAAAATGGCAGCGATTTCTTGCGATTTATCAGACAAAGTGATTCTAACTTCAGACAATCCTCGCTCTGAGAACCCAAATGCAATTATTGATGAAATGATGGTAGGTGTAGATGGTGTTAACTTCAAAAAAACACTTTCAATCGTTGATCGTAAACAAGCCATTAAAACTGCAATTTCTATGGCAGAAACAAATGACATCATTCTTGTTGCCGGAAAAGGTCATGAAAAATACCAAGACATTAACGGTGTAAAACATCATTTTGATGATTTAGAAACAATTGAAGAACTTTTTAACAAATTCAATAAATAATGCTGACATACTTATTCAACTATCTTGAAACAATTGATTTTCCAGGATCTGGACTTTTCAACTACATCTCTTTTAGAGCTTCACTTGCTTTAATTACTTCCCTGATTATCTCGGTAGTATTTGGAAAAAGAATTATCCGTTTATTGCAGAAGCAACAAATTGGAGAAACTGTCCGTGATCTAGGCCTAGAAGGCCAGCTAGCAAAAACAGGAACCCCAACAATGGGCGGACTTATTATTCTTGCAGCGATACTAATACCAACCTTACTATTCGCGAAACTCGACAATATCTACATCATCACCATGCTTATATCTACAGTATGGCTAGGTGCAATCGGATTCATTGATGATTACATTAAAGTATTTAAAAAAGACAAAAAGGGATTGCCAGGAAGATTTAAAATCGTAGGTCAAATTGGCGTAGGAATAATCGTGGGAAGTATGTTATACTTTAATGAAGATGTATCAGTACACAAAAAAGTTCCTGCAGATTATGTTTTAACAGGACAAGAAGAATTGGTTACAGAAAAGCATGCAGCACTTTCTGAGAACGATAATTCAAAATGGATTAAAACAGACGATATGACAACCACAATTCCATTTGTAAAAAACAATGAATTCAACTACAACTGGTTATTGGGTGAGTCGGGTGGAAAATGGGGGTGGCTCATTTTTATTCCAATTGTAATTTTTATCGTAATCGCCGTTTCAAATGGGGCAAATATGACGGATGGCCTGGACGGACTAGCCACAGGAACTTCTGCGATTATAGGTATCGCACTCGCCGTACTCGCATACGTCAGTTCGAATGTGAAATTTGCCGATTATCTCGATGTCATGTACATACCAATGGCAGAAGAATTGGTGATTTTTATTTCCGCTTTTGTCGGTGCATGTATTGGCTTTTTATGGTTCAACTCCTTCCCTGCTCAAATATTTATGGGCGACACAGGAAGTCTTGCTTTAGGTGGAATCATCGCAGTTTTTGCAATTGCAATTCGTAAAGAACTACTGATTCCAGTGTTATGTGGTGTTTTCTTAATCGAAAATCTGTCAGTAATCATGCAAGTCGGCTGGTTTAAAATAACCAAGAAAAAATTTGGAGAAGGTCGAAGGATATTTCTCATGGCCCCGCTTCATCACCATTACCAGAAAAAAGGGATTCATGAAGCGAAAATCGTTGCTCGATTCTGGATTGTAGCAATACTCTTAGCTGTAGTAACTATTGTGACTTTGAAAATAAGATAATTGAACACGAAGAATAAACATATCAGTATTTTGGGCGCTGGCGAAAGCGGTGTCGGTGCGGCTATTCTTGCCAAAAAAGAAGGTTGGAAGATTTTTGTATCTGATTTTGGTGAAATAAAACAAGAATACAAAAATGCTTTGAATAAACTAAAAGTAGAATGGGAAGAAGGCAAACATTCTATGGATAGAATTCTCGCTTCAGATTTAGTCATCAAATCACCAGGTATTCCAGACAACGCGGCAAACATTGTTCAAATCAAAGAAAAAAATATTAAAGTAATTTCTGAAATTGAATTTGCAGGTTACTATAATACAGCCAAAACAATTTGCATTACAGGAAGTAACGGAAAAACAACCACTGCTATGATGTGCTTTCACATCTTGAAAAAAGCAGGAATCAATGTTGGTCTTGCAGGAAACATTGGAGACAGTTTTGCCAAACAAATTGCAAACGAAGAATTCGACTGGTACGTATTAGAGCTCAGCTCATTTCAATTGGATGGTATGTTCGAGTTCAGAGCGGATATAGCGATGCTACTCAACATTACACCAGACCACCTGGATAGGTATGACTATACAATGCAAAATTATACCGATTCAAAATTTCGGATTTTTCAGAACCAAACGGAGAACGATTGGGCCATTTACAACCTAGACGATACGATAATTCAACAAGAATTAAAAAAGAATAAAACTAGAGCCAAGGCGGCACCATTCTCTATGATACAAACCGTAGAAATTGGAGGGTATATAAAAGAAGAACAACTAATAATAAACATAAATAACAATAATTTCACTATGTCAATCCACGATTTAGCACTAAAAGGCAAGCACAATGCCCAAAATTCATTAGCATCAGGAATTGCTTCTCGAATTTTAGAAATTCGCAAAGAATCTGTCAGGGAAAGCCTCACAGATTTCACAAATGTTGAACATCGATTAGAATTCGTTGCAAAGGTACACGGCATCGAATTCATTAACGATTCTAAAGCAACGAACATTAATTCAACTTGGTTCGCTCTTGAAAGCATGGACAAACCAACTGTTTGGATTGTTGGAGGTGTTGATAAGGGAAATGATTACACTGAGCTTAGTGCATTGGTCAATGACAAAGTAAAAGCAATCATTTGTCTCGGCGAAAATAATGCGAAAATTATTGAAGCATTCAAAGACGAAGTAGAAACAATCGTCGAAGCAAAGTCTGCACTTGAGGCAGTTGCATACGGTTACCGTTTAGCAAAAAAAGACGAAACCGTTTTACTTTCTCCAGCATGTGCAAGTTTCGATTTGTTCGAAAACTATGAAGAAAGAGGTAATGAATTTAAAAAGGCTGTACGATCACTATAATGAAAGGTAAGGTAATTCAAAAAAAAGAAAGTCTTCTCGATTTTAGAGAAGAAGGACGAAAAGAGGCATTAGAAGTTAATGCAATGCAAGCGCATGGAAAAATTATGGGAATGGATACTTTCTCGTGGATTAATCCCAACATGGATCAACTTTCATCCGTTTTAACCTCTTTTCCATTTCGAATTATTTGGATTTCAACATTACAGCAGTTCAAGAAATGCATCGCAATTGAACCATCATTATCGAAAAGTATTGAGACAATAATATTACACAACACAGCAAAGAGTAAAATCAATGAAGTCGCTTTTTTCTCAATAAAAAATATCATTTCCGTTCAATCATCAGAAGAAGCTTTGCAACTAATGAGCGCCTTAAGAAAAAAAAATTGTGTGTTTCTTTTCTCAACAGAAGGCAATCATGCACAAAAAGACAGAAAAGAATTTGAAAAATTCATAGATCGCTATAGATAATGCAAAATTTACTAACATATTTGAAAGGAGATCGTGTCATTTGGATGATAACGCTAATCATGCTTGCCTTCTCAATGGTAAGTGTTTTTAGTTACATCGACATTCTTGTAAAAACACAAGGTGGATCCCCACTAAAATATCTTTTTAAACATATGATGTATATTGGAATCAGTGGATTTGTTATGTACTGGGTTCACCTAAAAGACCCAAAATATTTTTCTCAAATTTCAAAATTTGCTTTCTATGTAGCTGTAGCATTACTAATATTCACAATGTTTTTCGGAACAAAAGTGAATGACGCTGGTCGATGGGTTAGGATTCCATTTGTTGGACTAACTTTCCAATCATCCGATTTTGCAAAGCTGGCAATGATTTTATATATGTCTCGATTACTCGTCAAGAAAAAAGACCTCCTCAATAATTGGAAAGAAGGCTTCATCCCCGTTGTTGCGCCTGTAGTTATTATCAGTGGATTGATATTAAAAGACAACTTTTCTACAGCAGTGATTGTATTTGGACTCGGCTTTATACTACTTTTTCTTGGTCGTGTCCCTTTTTCAAAACTTTTCACAACAATTGGGGCTGGTATTGCCATTTTATTCTTAATTGTAATGATTCACAAAGCAATTCCAGAATTAAATATGTTGCCACGTTATGAGACTTGGGAGAACCGTATTTTGAACAAAATAGATGACAGCTCAAATGTAATTGCAAATGCACAAGCAATGAATGCTAAACTTGCAATATTCAATGGCAGAATAACAAGTGAAAATTTTGGCATAGTAGGACAGGGAATTGGAGACGGGGAATTAAAAGGATTTCTACCTGAAGCTTATGCAGACTTTTATTACGCAAGTTTTGTTGAAGAAATGGGTCCATTTTGGGCATTTGTGCTCATTATGGCTTACCTTATACTTCTATTCAGAATTATGAAAATTGGGCTGGCTTCTGATAATTTATTTGAAACATTCGTCTGCATTGGAGTCGGAACACTCATTCTAATACAAGCCACGGTAAATATGTTAGTCTGTACAGGGATTTTCCCCGTAACAGGACAAAATATGCCTCTTTTAGCTATGGGAGGATCTGCATTGGTCGTAACGACATTAGCAATTGGAATGGTTCAAGCAATTGCACACCAACAAAATATGAGAAAAGCAAAACTTGCAGAAAATAATATGAAATGAGAAAAAGAATCTTATGAAAATTGAAAGAGCAATTATATCAGGAGGAGGTACAGGAGGACATATATTCCCTGCCATTGCTATCGCTGATGAGATAAAAAAAAGAAACCCTGATGCTGAAATTCTTTTTGTTGGCGCAGAAGGGAAAATGGAAATGGAGAAAGTTCCAGAAGCTGGTTACAAAATCAAAGGACTTCAAATTGTTGGGTTAAAGAGAAAAATAGCACTTTCTAATTTCGCACTTCCATTCAAAATTATTAAAAGTCTACTTAAAGCACGTAGAATCATAAAAGATTTCAAACCTCAAGTAGTTATTGGTGTTGGCGGATACGCAAGTGGTCCTACACTAAAAATGTCCACACTTTTAAAAATACCTTCTATGGTGCAAGAGCAGAATTCTTTCCCAGGGAAAACAAATAAAATATTGGCTAAATCTGTCCAGAAAATATGTGTTGCCTACGATGGTTTGGAAAAATTTTTCCCAGCAGAAAAAATTTCAATCACAGGGAATCCTACTCGACAAAACATGATACAAATTGATGGAAAAAAAGAAGAAGCCATCGAACATTTCGGGTTAGATAAAAATCAAAAGACAATCTTAATCATTGGTGGAAGTTTAGGAGCTCGCACAATTAACAATAGTGTTTATACTAAATTAGAGGAATTAAAAAGAAAAGGACTAAATGTCATCTGGCAATCCGGCAAACTTTACTTTAAGCAACTAAATGAAGAGCTCGAAGACAAAGCGCTAAAAAACATCAAACTTGTTCAATTCATTCGAAGAATGGATTTAGCTTACGCAGCGGCTGACATTGTAATATCAAGAGCAGGTGCAATATCAGTTTCAGAACTGTGCTTGGTGAAAAAGCCAACCATTCTTGTTCCTTCACCAAATGTAGCTGAAGACCATCAAACCAAGAACGCATTGGCTCTTGTGAAAAAGAATGCTGCTGTATTAGTAAAAGACAATAAAGCAGTCGAAAATTTAATTGAAATTGCACTTGATTTAATCATAAACGAAGAAAAATGCAAAGAACTTTCAGAAAGCATCGCTCATTTAGGAAAACCAAATGCGACAGCAGATATAGTCAATGAAATAGAAAAAATTATCTAATTGAAACCGGTCTTAAAACATATCACATCATTCAACAAGGCTTATTTTATAGGTATTGGTGGAATTGGAATGTCTGCACTTGCACGATATTTCAACAACTTAGGCTGGAAGGTTTCTGGCTATGATAAAACAGAAACAGTTCTTACAGAAGAGCTCGTCAAAGAAGGAATAGATGTACATTATGAAGATTTAGGGAATTCAATTCCTGAAGAGTTTCAAAAAGATGACAAAACATTGTTTGTGTTCACCCCAGCAATTCCAAAAAACTTAGGCGAATTATTGTTCCTGAAAAAGAACAATAAAGCGCTCTACAAACGAGCTGAAGTTCTTGGGATGATAACACGTAATTCGATAGGACTAGGGGTTGCAGGAACACATGGAAAAACTACAACAAGCACTATGCTTGCACACATTTTAGATGTCTCTGAATTAAAATGCAACGCATTTCTAGGCGGAATAGCAACCAATTTCAACTCCAACTTTGTTGAATCAAAAGAAAGTGAATACACTGTCATTGAAGCGGATGAATTTGACCGTTCATTCTTACAGCTCACACCTTTTGCCTCAATTATCACATCAACAGATGCAGACCATCTAGACATATATGGTGACGCCAAAGAAATGATTGAAGGTTTTCAACAATACGCAGATTTAACCAATAAGAATGGATTGTTAATTCGACACATCAATACAGAAATTATTGCACCAAATGCAACTACTTACGGAATTGATTGCACTGCCGACTATGTTGGGACGAATTTAGTTGCTAAATCCGGAAAGTTTTACTTTGACTTAAATACGCCTACTAAAACTTGGAAAAAAATAGAATTGGGGATTCCCGGCATCCATAACACAGAAAATGCTATCGCTTGTATTGCAATGTCTACAGAATTAGGACTAGATGAACAAATAATTCGTTACGCATTAAAAACATTTCTCGGTGTAAAAAGACGTTTTGAATTCCATATACGCACAAAGAAACTCATTTACATAGATGATTACGCACACCACCCAACCGAAATAAATGCATTGATTTCATCCGTAAGATTAATGTATCCTAAGAAAAAAATAACAGGAATATTTCAACCTCACCTTTTCTCAAGAACGAGAGATTTCTTTTCAGAATTTTCTCAACAACTCAGTCGCATAGATGAAGTTATTTTACTCCCTATTTATCCTGCAAGAGAAGAACCTATTCAAGGAATCACCAGCGAGAAATTAATTGCAGAAATTGCTCATAACAACAAGCAAGTGCTTTCACCGAAAAAAGCTATTGAGTATTGTTCAACGAAAAAAAGTGACATTTACTTAACAATTGGTGCTGGAAATATTGACCGAATCATTGAACCGCTAAAAACCGTGTTAAAATGAAAAATTGGTTAAAAATTGTACTCTGGTTTTTATTAATTACAGGAGTATTAACACTTGGGATATTCATCCAAAAATCACTTTCTGAAAAAGAAATTCCGGCCCCTGATATTAAAATCAAATCAGAAGGTGAGAATACTTTTATTACAGAAGAAGAACTACAACTAAAACTAGAAACAGAAGGAATCGTTTTCGATCAACAAAAAAGATCCGAATTTGAAATTGAAAAAATAGAATCTTTTGTCAGGTCAATCTCACAAGTAAAAGAAGTTGAAATTTATCAACACATCGACGGAAGTTGGGAAATAAAAGTAGAGTTAAGAACCCCTATCGCCAGAATTTACAATCGAAGTAGTGAAGATTTCTACTTAGACGAAGACGGGAATACATTTTCAACTTCATCAATTCACACTTCTAGAACACTGATATTTACAGGGTTTATTCCAGACTTGAGTAGCTCAATATCCGTTCAAAGAATTATTAACAATGATTCTTTAATAACTATTCGAAAACTAGATGATATCTATCGAATTTCGCGTTATGTTTGTAATGATCCATTATTCCATTCTCAAATAGGACAGGTTCATTTACTAAAGAATGGTGATTTCATACTAGTTCCACTGGTTGGGGATCAAAAAATTATTTTTGGATCTGCTGAATCTGACGAGGAAGTAGAGGATAAGTTTAAAAAACTGGCGATTTTTTATGAAGAGGCATTGCCTTTTGAAGGATGGGAACATTATTCAGAAATCAACCTCAAATATAAAGGTCAAATTGTTTGCAAGAAAAAATAAAGGCATGAGTAAAATTATCGTAGGGTTAGACATTGGGACAACAAAAATTGCTTGTTTTGTTGGGCGTAAAAATGAACACGGGAAAATTGAGATATTATCCATGGGCCGCACTGAATCTTTAGGTGTTGCACGTGGAATGGTAAACAATATTGACAAAGCAGTTCACTCTATCAAGGGTGCTATTGAACAGGCAGAAAGTAATGTGGAGGGTGAATTAAAAATCAGCACCGTTCACGTTGGTATTGCAGGCCAGCACATCAAAAGTATACAACACCGTGGTATTTTAACTCGTGACAATTTAGAGACTGAGATTTCACAAAAAGACATTGACAAATTAGTCGATGACATGTATAAATTAGCCATGCCTCCAGGTGAAAAAATTATCACTGTTTTACCACAAGAATATATAATTGATGATGAGCAAGGAATTAAAGATCCTATCGGAATGTCAGGCGTTCGTCTTGAAGCAAACTTTCATATTATCACTGGAAACATAAACGCTTCCATGAACATAAACAAATGTGTTGAAAGAGCAGGTTTGAATGTGAAAAATATTATTCTGGAACCAATTGCCTCAGCCGATGCAGTCTTAACAGATGAAGAAAAAGAAGCTGGAATTGTATTGGTTGATATCGGAGGTGGAACAACAGACGTTGCCATTTTTCATGAAGGTATTATTCGCCACACGGCAGTTATCCCATTTGGTGGTAACGTAATTACAGAAGATATTAAAGTTGGCTGTACAATCATGCAGAAAAAAGCTGAAGCTGTAAAAAAACAATACGGTTCTGCAATTGCGAGTGAAACAAAAGAAAATGTTGTAGTCGCAATACCCGGTTTGAAAGGACGTCCTGCGAGAGAAGTAACACTTCGAAACCTTGCCTCAATCATCCAAGCAAGGATGGAAGAAATTGTTGAATTAGTCAATTATGAGATAAAAAGTTCAGGGTATGAGAAGAAATTAATCGGTGGAATTGTGGTTACCGGAGGTGGGTCTCAATTGAAACATATATCACAATTATTTGAATATGTTACAGGAATGGATACTCGTTTAGGTTATCCGACAGAACATTTAGCAAACACAAACCAAGAAGTCATCAAAAGCCCAATGTATGCAACGGGAATTGGTCTAGTAATGAAAGGGTTTGAAGAAATGGATACTCAATCTGTACCTACGCCAGCAGCTGCAAGTACAGGGAAAGTAAAGACGCACTCTAAAAAGACACGCGGTAGTTTCTTCGATAACATCATGAGCGCAGAATTTCTGAAAAAAGGAAAGAATGGACTATTAAACTTTTTCAATGAAACTGAGGAAGAAGACAACAATGAAAATACAGAAAATTAGAACTGAAAAAAGATAAGATATGGAATTTGAAATGAAAAAAGACGTAATCTCAATCATCAAAGTTATTGGTGTTGGAGGTGGTGGTGGTAACGCTGTAAACCACATGTACAACGAAGGAATTAAAGGTGTAGACTTTATGGTTTGCAACACAGATCTACAAGCACTTAATATTTCGCCTGTTCCTTTCAAAATTCAACTGGGCCCTTCATTGACAGAAGGACGAGGTGCTGGTTCTATTCCTGAAATCGGAAAGAATGCTGCTGTTGAAAACATCGAAGAAATTAAAGAATACTTAAGTAAGGACACAAACATGGTCTTTATTACTGCAGGAATGGGGGGCGGAACTGGAACTGGCGCAGCTCCAATTATCGCTCAAGCAGCAAAAGAAATGGGGATATTAACGGTTGGTATTGTTACAGTCCCTTTCAATTTTGAAGGTAAAAAGAGAAGAGAACAAGCTGAGAAAGGATTAGAGGAGATGCGTAACAACGTAGATACATTGCTCGTAATAAACAATGAAAGGCTTAGAGAAATTTCTGGAAATCTTTCAATGGGTCAAGCATTCTCTGTAGCAGATAATGTTTTAGCAACAGCTGCAAAAGGAATTGCAGAAGTTATTGCTGTAACTGGAGCTATCAATGTCGATTTCAATGACGTAAGCACTGTAATGAAAAATAGCGGAGTTGCAGTAATGGGAAGCGCAACTGCTGAAGGTGATAACAGAGCATTACATGCTGTTGAAAAATCACTGGAATCTCCATTATTGAACGACAACGATATTAGCGGAGCTGAATACGTTCTATTGAATATTTCTTATGGAGACCAAGAAGTACTAATGGATGAAGTAACACAAATTACTGAATACATTCAAGAAGCTGCAGGATCAACCGCAGATGTTATTTTTGGATATGCCGAAGACAAGTCTCTTGGTGATAAATTATCGGTTACTGTTATTGCTACAGGATTTGAATCTTCTCCTATTACAGGTTTTGAAGTTGCTCCTAAAAAAGAAGTAACTACACTGAAAGAAGAAGTGAAAAACGAAATTAAGATACCTTTAGAAACTCCTACTCAGCAAAATACTTGGGCAGGTGCTAAAGAAATTGAAGACAAACAAGACATGCCTTTCATCAAAGGAGAAGAAGAAAGCATTGAAACAGCAACAACTAACTGGAATACTGATTCTAAAGAGAACGAAGAAACAGAAGAACAAATTAGACTTGTACTGAAAGAGGATGCAGACACAAAGGTAGAGATTTTATCCCCCTCTAATAGGGCAGACGAAATTAGTCCAGAAGAAAGACAACGTATTAATTCTCAAAGAATTGAAAATATAGAAAATTATACGCAAAAACTTCGTAAGACTGATGGTATTCAAGAGTTAGAAAAAGAGCCTGCATTTCTTCGAAGAAGAGTTCAACTTGATGAAACAATTCCAAGTGAAGAAGAAAAAACAGGACGCTTCAGTATTTCAAAAGATGAAAACGGAACAACCTTGAACAGTAACAATTCATTTTTACACGATAACGTAGACTAATGGCATTTATAGATCAAATTAACGCAGATATTAAAAAAGCAATGTTAGCGAGAGACAAAGAGAGGTTAGCTCCTTTACGCGACATTAAGTCAAAATTACTTTTGGAAGCAACATCAGGAAAAGGTGAAATTTCTGAAGCAGCTGCAATGAAAATAATTATGAAACTACACAAACAACGTGTAGAAACTTATGAATTATACATGAAAGAAAATCGTGAAGATTTAGCTGCAGATGAAAAAATTCAAGCTGATATTATCAGTGAATACCTTCCTAAGATGATGAGTGAAGAAGAAATATTGGCTGAAGTGAAAGAAGCTATTGCAACAACAGGTGCCGCTGGACCTCAGGATATGGGCAAAGTGATGGGTGTCCTCTCAGGTAAACTTGCAGGTAAAGCAGATGGAAAATTAATCGCAAACACGGTTAAAGCAGAATTGCAAAAATAAAACACTGCCGATTTCTTACAGGAATCTTTTAAAAGTGACTTTGAATATTCAAAGTCACTTTTTTTTGTAAATCTATAAAAAAAACAAATCTAATTTGTATATTTACATGACTTCCAAATAAAACTAAAACAAAAACAAAATTTTAATGAAAAATCTACTTTTCACTCTAATAATTACATTAATTTTTACTCCAATTTTCGCACAAAATAAAATCAAATTTGTTGATATTGAAAAAATCCTCGAACAGACAGAGGAATATGAGAGCGAATCTGATTTTGAAAAAGCTATTGATGAAATCAGTAAAATTCCAGAAAATGATTCTTCCTACATATCGTCTTTAGTATCAAAGACCTACTACCTGGTGAATTCGGAGCAATATGATGAAGCAATTGAGCTGACAGAAATTGGAATATATTCTGACTTCACCAAAAAGAAATACTACTTCTACCTTAATAATGCAGCTGCATACCTTGATAAAGAAGATTACAAAACGGCTCTAACAAAATACAATGAAGCGTTAAAAAAATATCCAAAAAGCTACAAACTCCACTACAGTAAAGGGGTAACTTTAGAAAAACTAGAACGTTATGAAGAAGCTGCAGAAATGTATCAAGAAGCAATCATTCTAAATCCATTCAATGAAAGTGCACATTTAAAGTTGGGGCTTTTGAGCTACCAAGAACACCACATCACACAAGCAATGATGTGTTTTAGCATGTATTTAATGCTGAATCCTGATGGGAAAAAATCATTGGATGTTTTAGGTTATTACAATACCATTGTTAAATCAAAAAATGAGGAAGAGAAACACGATGGTGTCTCCATTTCTTCAGATGATGATGCTTTTGAAGAAATTGATTTAATCATAAATAATTATGCAGCATTAAACAAAAAATACAAAACAGGAAATAAAATTAACCTGGCTGTTGTTCAACAAAATCATGCTATGATTCAACAATTGAAAAATTTTGAAGGAAATGATGGTTTTTGGGACAAATATTATGTTCCATTCTTTCGTTGGATTGATGAATCAAAACAATTCAACAATTATGTATATACCATTGTCTATTCGAATGAAAATAAGAAGTATAAGGCAATCTGTAATAAAAACCTTTCTGGTGTAAAAGATTTCATCAAGAATTCGAGGGCTAAATGGACTGAAATAATTGGAAATCAAGAAGTAGAAATTGATGGGGAGTTAAGAAAAGTAATGTTCATCTACGACAACAATAAAATTTCGGCAATTGGCGATTATTCGGACAATACGCCTAAAGGTAATTGGGAGTTTTACAGTAGTTTTGGTTATCTATCTGCTAAAGGAAGGTTTAATAATCAAGGGAAAAAGGTTGGTTCTTGGAAATGGTACTATGAAAACGGTGCTATTTATGAAGAAGGGGAATATAAAGACGGAGAGATTGACGGGACATATAATGTGTATCATGAGAATGGTCAGCTACAGATGACAGCTAACTTTACAAATGGAAAAAGAGATGGCACAGCAACCTATTACAATAAGTTTGGTGCAGAAAAAGAATTTGTGAATTACAAAGAAGGTGATTTCCATGGAGAATACATTACCTACCATGAGCTTGGAAAAGAACTCGTTGATTACAAAATCAATTACAAAGATGGGGAAATTGATGGGGAATTGTACGAATATTACACTGACGGTAAAAAACAATATGAGATTAACTTTGTTGATGGAAAAAAACAAGGAAAAGGAACGACTTTTTACCATTCTGGGCAAATTGATATCGAAAAGAACTACCTCGAAAATAAGCTTCATGGCCCTTATAAAGAATACCATTATAACGGTCAACTTTTTAAGGAAGGAAACTGCGAAGAAGGTGATTATGTTGGTGCATGGAAAACATATTACTCGAATGGTCAATTGGAGTCTGAAAAAAACTATGTAAAAGGTAAAATTGACGGAATCAATAAAGAGTATGCCCGTGACGGCAAGTTGCACCATGAGTTCACTTATCGAAAAGGAGTCATTATCGCATATAAATTCTACGATAAAAAAGGTAATGTTATCAAAGAAGCAAAGAAAAAACAAGGTGAATTCTTTTATGAAGGTCATGCTCCGAATGGAAATATTACTTCTGAAGGTTTATATGATATTGATGGTGGAAAAGAAGGTGAATGGAAGTACTATTCGGACAACCACACCTTAGATAATATTGAACATTTTAAAGAAGGTCAATTGGATGGTGAAACAAAATCTTACTATACAAGTGAGATTCTTTATTCGACAAACAACTATGAGAAAGGTTCTCAAGAAGGGTATTACGTTACTTATTACCAAAATAAACAAATGAAAGCTCAAGGTTATTACAAAAATGATAACCGAGAGGGAGAATGGAGGTTCTACTACAAAGACGGTTCTTTGAGAGCTGTAGAATATTATAACTCTGGAAATCTTTATGGTTATGTGGAGAATTATGCTGTAGATGGTAAATTATTCAGTGAGAACCTCTTTTACAATGATGAATTATTGGAGGAATTCTACTATGATGAGAACAAAAAAATCATTGAGCAAATAAAAATTGATGTAGACTCAACAGAATACACCTTAACCAATCGATTCAGAAATGGAAAAATCTCTACTCAATTCACGATTCTTTACGAACTTAAACATGGAAAGTACATCAGTAACTATTTCAGTGGGAAGCGATACTTAGACGGTCAATATTTTCATGGCTCTAAAAATGGCGACTGGAAATATTACTATGAAAGTGGTAAAATAAAATCGAAAGGATCCTATATCCTAGGAAACAAAGTTGATGAATGGATTGAATACTTTGAAAATGGAAAAGTGAAGAAATCTCAAACTTATGATGCTGGTTTTAGAATCGGACAAGAGAAAACGTACAATGAAAAAGGCATACTTATTCAAACAAGAGATTACAATACCGACCGTTTGGATGGTGAAGTAATGTTTTACAGTGAAGATGGTCAATTACAAGTGGTTCGTCACTACAATTTCGGAAGACTAATTGGTTATAGTTATCTAGGGAAAGACGGAAAACGTGTTGCAATGATTCCAATCGAAAACGAAACTGCAAAAATTGTAGGATACTTTAAAAATGGAAAAGTTGCTCGTGAATTTGAAATGAAAAATGGTGATTTTGTTGGTGATTACAAAGAGTATTATTCAACAGGGCAAATTTTTGAAGATCAACATTATCTAAACGACGAACGTCATGGAGAATATAAATCATACTATCCAAACGGAACATTGAAAGAAGAAGCAACTTATCAGAATGGAAATGCAAACGGTATATACAAGAAATACTATTCCAACGGGAAAATTAAAGAGGAAATCACTTACCTCAATGATGTTCGCCACGGTGAGACTAAATACTACAATTCTGCGGGTAAATTAGTCAAAGTTAAAGTCTATGTAGATGGTGAAGTTATTTCTGAAACTAAAATGTAATTAATGCAAAACAAAATATTTTCACTCTTCTTTCTACTTGTAACTTTTGTTGTAAATGCGCAATTCTCGGAAGAATACCGTAAATACAAAGAGCTCTATCCTGATGAAGAACGTGTTCGATTCAATGACCACACAAAGATGACATTGAAAGTTGTTGATGGCGAGATTAAAATAGACTTAGATTACACCGAGGAAGACATCTATTTAAAACCAACCGCAAATTATTTTGCCGACCGTTCACTTTCTTACACTACTTTTTTCGATTTCAATGAAATTGAGGCACACACACTTGTGTATAACGGAAAGAAGTATAAAAAAGAGAAAGTGAAGCTGTTTTCTCATAAAGATGAGCTTTCTGGTAACGTATTTTACGACGATAGTAGATCTGTCAACTTCATTTTTCCAAAATTATCCGAAGGTGCTCAATCTTTTCTGCATTATTCAGAAACAGTAAATGACCCTCATTTTATGCCTGGAATGTATTTCGGTTCGTATTTCCCTGTGTTAAACACGACGTATGAAATAATTGTCGATAAGAACATTCAACTGACATTTAAAGAATTCAACACCGACACTTTAATTTATGAGTACACGAAATCTGATGATGGGAAATTCATTACTCACACTTGGAACATCAAGGATATGAACATCTATAAGTCAGAAGGTTCAACGGTGAACTTTAGAAATTACCTGCCCCATATTATTCCAATTATCAAATCATATTATTCTCCCGAAAATGGCAACAAAGATGTTCTTGGGAGTGTCGATAAATTATACAATTGGTATTACAGTTTTATTTGCGATGTTAATTCAAAAGCACCCGATGAAGAACTGGTCAAAACCGTAGAAGAAATCAGAAAAGATAAAAGCTCTGACTTAGAGAAAGTAAAAGCAATTTATTATTGGGTACAGAAAAACATTAAATATGTTGCCTTTGAATATGCATTAGGTGGATTTATTCCCAGAGAAGCCAATGATATTTACGCTAAGAAATATGGCGATTGTAAAGATAATTCCAGTATTCTCCAAGAAATGCTTAAAATCGCTAACCTTAATGGTCATTTGACTTGGATTGGCACACGTGATATTCCATACACTTACGAAGAAGTCCCAACACCCGCCGTAGATAATCACATGATTATGAGCTACATTGATGCGGAAGATGTTTATTTCCTCGATGCGACTGGTCGCTTTATGCCGCTAGAACTTCCTACCTCGTTCATTCAAGGGAAAGAAGCACTCATCGCTATTGATTCTACGAGATATAGAATAGAAATGGTTCCAATAATGCCGCCAGAAACAACCGTTTATTCTGATAGTTGTACATTAAGAATAGTTGGCAAAGAACTCAAAGGAGAAGGAACTGCAATTTCTACAGGTTACTTTAAAATTGATCTTTACAATGCGTTGGAAAATCAAAAGGACCAACATGATTTACTTGAATTCTACCGTGCTAATTTTAATAAAGGGAATAATAAATTCATTGTCACTTCTTTTGAGGAAATCAATAAGTACGATTACGAAAAAGACTTCATTGTAAACTATGAATTCAACATCAACAATTACATCAATGCTTCAGGAGATGAGATTTACATTAATCTTAACCTTGACAAGTCACCATTAAACTATGAAATACCAGAAGAAGATATACTACCCAAAGAATATGATTATAAATCGATTGATAAATATTCATACACATTGGAAATCCCTGAAGGTTATACTGCTGAGTTTATCCCTGAAGATTTAATCATTGAAAGTGAGCTATTCTCCGTAAAAATCACTTATGAACAAGTCGATAACCAAATTATCTATACACAGATTCTTCGTTTTAATTATTTAGAATTGAATAAAGAAGAACAGATTGAATACAACAAAACAATTAAACAACTTTCGAAAGCATACCGCGAATCGATTGTATTAAAGAAAAAACAATAACATGAAATTATTTTTCACACTACCCTTCCTATTTTTAACTTCATTCTTTTTTGCTCAGGATGATTTAACACCAATTGTCCTTGACTACGACTGGGAAGACAATCCTGTTTATCATGTAGATGAAAATGACACCAATGAGCTAATTGCGATGAAAGATAAAAACATCATCGAATTCTTTTTTATTGGTGACGGGCTGTCTGAATACCGTGTTAAACATCGTGTTCTTTGGCTCAACTCTGACCAAGCTATCGAGGACAATAATAAAATCTATTTACCTTACAATTCGTCATCAGAATTAATCACCAACAAAGCACGTGTAAGTACAAAAGAAGGGAAAGTTATCGAGCTTTCTGAAGATAAAATTCTAACTGCAGAAGATGATGAAACTGGTAAGGTTTATAAATATTTCACTTTTGAAGGAATAGAGAAAGGTAGTTTCGTTGAATACCTGTATGTTCTTAAGAAATACCCTTCCTACAAAGGAAAAAAAATGGGATTCCAAACATCAAACCCTCGGTACAATATAGAATTTGATTTATATGCCCCAAAGAATTTAATCTTCGCTTTAAAATCATACAACGGACTACCAGAAGCTGCAAAAGACAGCACGATTGAGGATCGGAGACATTGGTCATTTACAGTGGATACAATGCCTGTTTTATTGTCAGAATCACAATGTGCTTACCATGCAAACAAACAATTTCTGATTTATAAATTGGATAGAAATACTTATTCCAATACAAGAGATATTTCTTCTTATGCCAATGTTTCTGAGGATGCTTATGAATATATTTACTGGAGTACATCGAAGGCAGGTCAGAAAAAATTGAAAAAATTCTTAAAAGAAATCGAAATTGATGAAAGTTGGGATGATAAAAAGAAAATTAGAGCTGTTGAAGATTACGTAAAGAAAAGCATCTTTGAAATCGAAGGAAACAATGATAAATTTAGTGATGTAGAATTCATTTTAGAAAATAAATTCGCCGATGAGATTGGTTTTATGAGGGTATATACTGGATTGTTTAAATTATTGAACATTCCAACACAATTGGTCCTTACAAGTGATCGTTTTTCACTCAAATTTGACAATGACTTTGAAGCATATAACTTTTTACAAGACTATTTAATTTATTTTCCAAAGGTAAAATCGTTCATCTCACCGATTGACATTGGTACAAGATTAGGTTACCCACCTACGGAATTTATCAATAATTATGGTCTTTTCATCAAGGAAGTTACTTTAGGTGATTTCACTACTGGGATTGGTAAAATTCGTTTCATTGAAGCGAACGATTACAAAAAAAACTTTGATGCAATTCTTGTAGATGTGAAATTTGATGAAGATGATTTAATTAAAACAGAATTAAAAATTAAGCGAACTTCTGGAGGGTATTATGCCATGAATATCCAACCCTACTTGGACATCGTTGATGAAGAGGTACGAACGGAATTGATTGAGTCTGAATTAAAATATTTTGATGAGGACATGGAAATTGTGGAAATAAATTCAGAGAATACAAGCCCAAAATATTTTGGAATTGAACCGATGATTGTAGAAGGCACAGTGATATCAGAAGCATTCATGGAGAAAGCAGGAAATAAATACTTGTTCAATGTCGGTGGACTCATCGGACCACAGATGGAAATGTACAATGAAAAGAAACGCGTTCTACCTTTTGAAAGTCAATTTAAACGAAACTACCACCGTGTAATTACTTTTACAATCCCTGAAGGTTACTCGATTAAGAATTTAGATGAATTAAATATCGATAAATCAAAAGTGGAAAAAGGAAAAATATTGTATAGTTTTAAATCATCTTACACCATTGAAGGAAATAAAGTTACTGTTACTTGCGATGAATTCTATAATGTAATCATCGTTCAACCTGAGAATTTTGAAGATTATACCGAAGTAATGAACGGAGCCGCTGATTTTAATAAGATTAACTTGGTAATGGTGAAAGGGTAAGAGAAAATGTTGGCAGAACAAAATTTCGGGGGGAAGTACCGTTATTCTTTTCAAGGACAAGAGAGCGATGACGAGGTAAAGGGAGAAGGAAACAGCATAAATTACAAGTACAGAATGCACGACCCGAGAGTTGGGAGGTTTTTTGCGGTGGATCCGTTGAGTCCGAAGTATC
>JAJRQQ010000091.1 GCA_024280155.1 Bacteroidota bacterium | reverse complement strand
TGTGAGTTGTTTTCGCGTGCTCAGGTATGTGATTCTACAGCAACAACATGTAATATAATGTACTATATTTCCAACCCAACCCAACCCAACAAAAAACACATATAAAGCCAGGGAAAGATTAAAACGACATTATTTCCAGCTAGTCCCCTCTTTTGAATCTTTTACTACAATTCCGGCTGCAGCAAGTCCATCTCTGATTTTATCTGAAGTTGTCCAGTCTTTGTTTGTTCTTGCTTCTTGACGTAAATCAAGCACTAAATCCATCACAGGGGCGAGTTTATCATCTGAAGAAGATATTTGCAGAGAGATACCAAGAACATCGACAATAAACCCATTCATTTCTTTGGTCAGTAAAGCTAAATCGTCTTTGGAAATGGTTGCTGTATTATCGTTTACAGAATTAATGAATTTTACCGCTTCAAAAAGATTTGCAACAAGAGTTGGAGCATTAAAATCATCATTCATTGCGTTGTGAAACTCATTTACAAGTGCTGTAACATCTGTAGAAGAATCTTTGGTTGCTTTCAGTTTTTCAAGAGTAGAAAGTGCTTCCATTAATTTATTAAATCCTTTTTCTGCCGCCAATAAAGCATCAGAAGTGAAATCTAAATTGGATCGATAATGGGCTTGCATCATGAAAAAACGCACCACCATTGGGTCAAATGCTTTTTCCATAAAGTCATTATCTCCAGAGAATAATTCTTCAGGTAGAATAGAATTTCCTGTCGATTTACTCATTTTCTTTCCATTGAGTGTCAACATATTGCCGTGCATCCAATATTTTACAGGTGAAGTTCCGTTCGCAGAAGTTCCTTGTGCAATTTCGCATTCATGGTGAGGAAATTTCAAATCCATCCCACCTCCGTGAATATCAAATTGTTTTCCTAAATATTTTGTACTCATTGCAGAACATTCCAAATGCCAACCCGGAAAACCAATCCCCCATGGAGAAGGCCATTTCATTAAATGTTCATCGGAAGCATTCTTCCATAAAGCAAAATCAAGTGGTGCTCGTTTTTCACTTTGCCCGTCTAAATCTCGTGTGTTTGAAAGTAAATCTTCAATTTTACGACCTGATAATTCTCCGTAAGGATGAGATTCGTTGTATTTTTCTACATCAAAATAAACAGAACCGTTGGATTCGTATCCAAAACCTTTCTCAATGATTGCTTTGACCATTTCAATTTGCTCAATGATATGTCCTGTTGCTGTTGGTTCAATGTTGGGTGGAATGTTGTTGAATTTTTGAAGAACATTGTGAAAATCAATGGTGTATGCTTGTACAATTTCCATTGGTTCAAGTTGTTCTAAACGTGCTTTTTTTGCAATTTTATCCTCTCCTTCGTCGGCATCATCCACAAGGTGACCGACATCCGTAATATTCCTTACATATCGAACTTTGTAACCGATGTATTTTAAATAACGGTAAACAACATCAAAAGAAATGAAGGTACGACAATTACCTAAATGAACATTGCTGTAAACGGTTGGACCACAAACATACAATCCAACAAAGCCATCGTTCAATGGGGTGAATTCTTCTTTCTTTCCTGTTAAGGAATTGTAGATGTTAAGATTTTGTTTCATTTTATCTGGTAATTGTTCTTCGCAAAGATAATTTTTTCTCTCTACACTTCATAAAATTGGAAGATGATAAAAAAGAATAGTAAAGATAGAAGTATAATCGATGTTATGTAAAACAGAAAAACTCCCAATAGTCGAAGAAAAGTGCTGAACCAATTCCTTTCGTAGAATTTTTTAGAAGCTATGAGTAAGTAAATGAAATAAATGCCTAGAATGATAGATATGTCGTTAATATCGATGAATAAACTGAGTAATTCAGATAGAATTAATAAAATGAAGATAAAAACCTGTGAATGAATAGCAAAAATAAGATGATCAATGTAAAAATGTTTTTTTCTGTAGAAAAAGAAATAGAAAAACATCCCTAAAACCGGGATAAATAGAAACAAAAGAATCGGAAATTTAGAGGAAGCATATCTAAAGAAATTTTCTTCTGATTTAGAGTCATCGAAAACAGTATCAATTTTCTTGAAAAAATTGGGAAGGAAGATGTTGTCCTCATCATTTAAAGATAACTTAATGTCAGCCGTGTCTTCTTCTATTTCTTCTGTTGTTTTTTCAGGGGGATTAACTTTAAAAACAGATTTTTCAGTATTAGTTTCGTTGTCAGGAATAACACTGATAATTAAAAAAAACACAAAACTTGTAAAAATATACAACCGAATAGGGGTAAGATATTTCACCCTTTTTCCCTCTAGATATGCCTTCGAGAGAAAGCCCGGTTTAATAATTAGTTTTTTAAATGTTCTAAAAAATGTCGATTCAAATGAGAAATAAGTGGCTGCAAAGTCTGCTAGCAGCGATTTGACACTTGCTCGTTTCACTTTTGTATCTTGTCCACATTGCGAACAGAATTTCTGTTTTTCTTTGAGTTCTTGATTACAGTTGAGACAATTCAAAATAAGTGTTTAGTATTTCTTAACGAAAATAGTCTAAAAAAGTTGAATCTGCAGGGTGCGGAGGATTTAAGTCGGCAATTTTTCCATTTTCATCAACAAAAATGTAGGTTGGGAGACTTGACATATTGTAATATTTACCGTATTCCGTTTTCATGTCGATTCCATTGAAAAGGTGAATCACATTTTTTTCTTCTGGGAAATTATTCGATATGTATTTTCGCCAAACATCTTCATTTCTATCGAAAGAAACAAAAACAAATATACAATTCTCTTGTTGAAATAATTCTTCTTTCTTTTGCTGAAAAGCTTTCATTGACTTCATACACGGTCCACACCAAGTAGCCCAATTATCGACAAATATTTTCTTTCCTTTTAAATCATCAGCGTTAAAATCATTAGAAAATGAAATAAGGGATTGAGGAAAGATTGCTTTTTCTCCAATTACTGTACCTGGTGCTGAACTAGGAGTGATTTTTTTTAAAAATTGCATGTAATTCTCGTCAAACTCTATGTTTTTCAGTTTTAAAAGGTGTTCGTCTTTCTTTTCGAGGGTAAGTTTGGGTATTTTTTGAGATATTAAGAACGCTAAGATTTGATCTCTTAATGGTTTACTTTCAATGTTTTTGCTGATAAATTCAATTGAATTTGTGGCATTTTCAAAATCTATTCCGAATTCACGAAAATATCTTGTGCGAATTACATCCAATGTTGCACTAAGATTGTCAGAATAAGTTAAAAAATAATCATTGTTGAATTGAAAACCTTCTACAAAGTCGAAATAAGCATCTTTTGGATTTTCTGTCTCGCTGAGAATAAATTTTAGATGGGTTGACTTCCCATTGACCATTCCTTGAAGAACAAGGTATTCAGCATCGGTTAAGTTATTTTTGATTTTTTCTAATTTCTGAATAAATTTTTCTTGGGTTGAATTTATTTTTGAAAGAATGTTTTTTTCTTCTGATCCAACTTCCAATAATTGTATAACATCACTGTGAAATTCTTTAGCAAAATTGTTCATAAAATCGTCTTCAGTAAAAGAATATTCTACGCCATCTTCTTTTCCTTTAAAAAAGACCTCAACTTGTTTTTGTGGTAAAATAAATAGCGGAAAGTTTTTGTCATTCGCTTGGATAAAACAAAGTGTCGGCTTTTTAATATTTGGATTGAATTGTTTTTTACTTTTTGCAGAGATTGTGAAAGAGGAATCTCGAACATCGAGCATACCAATATCATAAATAACAGAAGAATTAAATGTTAACTCATTTGCTGAATGAATGATATAAGCCGTTGCTTGAGAATTGTTTTTCTCTGTACAGGAAAAAGAAAAGAATAAAATCGAGAAACTGAAAAGTAATTTATGCATGATTTATTTTTTATAAAAGTAATGAAATAAAAAAAGGACACCTCTCTTGATGTCCTTTTTCCCTGCTA
>JAJRQQ010000002.1 GCA_024280155.1 Bacteroidota bacterium | reverse complement strand
TTATGATGATAGAGGAAGATTGGTAAAAGAAGTTCTAAAGATGGAATTACTCTCTGCAGAAGGGACTTTTGTTTGGGATGGCGTGCGTGAAGACAATACAAAGGCGTCTATCGGAATTTATGTGGCAGTTTTTGAAGCATTCTCATTGGATGGAGCCTTAATTTATTCAGAGAAGAAAGCTTTTGTTGTAGCAGGAAAGTTGTAAAGAATGATAAACCCAGGATCAAAAGGTTGGGTGACCAAGTACTTTCATCTTGTAGAGAAAGGAGTGGTTGTACTTGAGTTACCAGAGCAAACAAGACCTAAGAAGATGCAATTTATGCATTCTATTTTTGCTGAAACAGGGATTGTTTACGGTTACCCATTGAGTTTTATTTTTTATAAGAATGTCGATTCAACGCATTGGACCATGGATGAAAAGATGCGTTTTCTTCTTTTAGAATGTCATATTTTTACTTTTTTAATGGAGAACAAGAATGTTTTTTCGAAAGAAAAATTCATTGAAAACCTCTATGATTTCTACAGCGTACACAATGGACATTCTGTCCCTAAATTATTTCAAAAATTTATAAAGGAACACACCAAAGAGCATCGATTAGAGAAAATTTTAACGAACCGTACACAAATTCATCAGCGACCGCTCCATAAAAAAGTTTGGATTAGTACGATGAGTAATGCTTTCAGCTTTTTAGATGTTATTTTGTTTGACGAATACCTTTTTCATAGAAATAGGAAAGCATTATCAAATTATGAGTCCTATGCTAGAAATGTAATGATTTCTGTAATTCTTTCAGCAAAATCTGACGGGATTATTAATAATTCTGAGGCATCTCTTTTTATAATTTTCTTACGTTCTTCTGATTTACCAAATCGAACAAAGAAGGAATTGAAAGATTTATTTTTGAATGGGGCTGGATTTAATCATTTTGACATTGTTCATATAGATAACTGGCTCTTAAGACGATTTATTTTGGATGTTGCAATTTTAACTGTGATTTCTAATCACGAAATTCTGGAAACAGAATCTAAATTTTTGCTTGAATTAAGTCAGTTTTTAACCATTCCAATAACAGAATTTGAAGATGGTTTGACTTATGCTGAAAGTTTCTTGTTTATCACAGAACACGAAGTGAAAAGTTTTTTAAATTCATCTTCGTATTCTAAAATTGTAAAAAATCTAACTAAAAAATGGTCAAAAATTCTTCATCGAAATAAAAGTAAAATTGTACAAGAAATTACTGAAAGTAAAGAATTGGTGTACTTATTACGCAAATCTCAAAAAGAGCATCTTACTGAATCTGAAAAACAGGCTGTGAAGAATCAACTAAAAGACATTTTAAAAACAGTTCCGTCCATTGTTATTTTTATTATTCCTGGAGGTTCGTTATTGTTGCCTGTTTTATTGAAGATTTTACCTGATTTTTTACCTTCTTCTTATCGTGAGAATGATGTTGATTAGAAGAAAAGAGGAGCGAATGACAAGAATGAGGGTTAGTTTACTGTTTTCTACACACTGTATAATCAATAAACATTACCTTCTATAAAAAGTCAAAGAAAAATAACTTATAAATGATTATCTTCGAAGAATGAAAAATATTTTACTCCTTATTATTTTACTTTTTACGCAATTTTCCTTTTCCCAAGAAAAACTGATTGTGTTTTTTTCTGACAAACCATCTGACAAATCTCAAGAAAACATGCTTTTCTCACCTCGGTCAGTTGAACGTAGACAAAATAAATCGATAGAAATTGATGCGTATGATTTACCTATCAATGAAACATATTTAGTCGAATTATCAAAAGATGGAACGATTGAAAAATCATCAAAATGGTTGAATGCAGTCGTTTATTCGACATCGCTTACCAAAGACGAACTGTTGGTAAAACATTCATTTATTGAACGAATAGTGAAAATTGATTTATCACAAAAGAAGATTGTTCAAAAAGAATTGAGCACTAAAACGGAGAAATCAATAAACTATGGTTTAGCGACGCAACAAGTTCAACAATTGAACCTGGATTGCTTACACGACTTAGGTTATACTGGAACAGGAGTTTACCTGGCTGTTATTGATGCCGGTTTTAATGGAATGGATACCGTTTCATATTTTGATTCTGTGTACACAAATAATCGTGTAATCGATACGTATGATTTTGTATTGAACCAAACTTATGTTTATGCCAATAGTCAGCATGGAACAATGGTTTCTTCCTGTATTGTTGGGGAGAAAAATCAAGGTCAAGATATTTATGTGGGTACAGCAAAAGATGTCGATTTGGCACTTTATCGTTCTGAGAATGTGTATTCTGAAACATTAATTGAAGAATTTGATCTCGTTCGTGCTCTAGAACGTTGTGATTCTGTTGGTGTTGATGTCGCCAATATTTCTTTGGGTTATTTTGATTTTGATGATAGTACAACGAATCATCTTTATGCTGACTTAGATGGAAACACAACGGTTGCAGCGGTTGGTGTTAATGTTGCTGTTTCAAAAGGAGTTGCGGTTGTGATGTCTGCAGGAAATAGTGGTCCAAATTACATTGCTACACCTTGTGATGCCGATGATGGTTTATGTGTGGGTGCAATTGATGAATTTGGAAGTTACGCTTTCTTTTCTTCGGTTGGTCCAAATGCAGACGGACAAATAAAACCTGATGTTGTAGCAAGAGGACAAGATGCATTTGTGGTTTCTCCTTATGATACAGTTGTTCAAGCGAATGGAACTTCTTTTTCATCACCAATTATGTGTGGAGCAACAGCATGTTTGATTCAAGCGAATCCGACGAAAACGGTTGCAGAAATATTTAATGCCATTCGAATGAGTGCAAATCAAAATGCTTTCCCGGATAGTTTGAGAGGTTACGGTATTCCAAATTTCTGCTTGGCCAATACAATTTTGAATTCCGGTGCAGGAATCACGGAGAATGATTTATATTCTTTGTTGATTTACCCAAATCCAGCGAAAAATGAAGTTACAGTTTACGGTTTTGAAGAAAATATAAAAGTGGAATATGTGGTGTACAATTTATTAGGTGGTTTCGAAAAAATTGGAAAAGAAATAATCAAAGATGGATTTTTTAAACTCAATGTTTCAACACTATCAGCCGGAAATTACATGCTTGAAATACAATCAAACGGTATGGTTATCGCAAAAGAATCTCTAATTGTTATTGATTAACCCTTCAATTAATTTTACATTTTTTTCAGTGTCAAATTCATTTTGAATGGATTGCCAACGCAGTAAGATTTCATCTTCTGATAGAGGTTTTTTCATCCCAGTTTTTATTTTTTGAGAAAATTCTTCTCCATTGTTTGCTATTTCTACATGGAAAGAAAGATTGGTTCCCTCAATCATTTTTGGATTCACAATTACACGACCAGAAGAAAGCAAAGCGTTCAATAATTTTATTTTAATCCCAGTCGATTGCTCGGTGTATAAAAGATGAATTCTCGCTGATTGTATTAGCTTTTGCAAATATTCTTCCGATGGATTTGGAACAATCACTACTTCTTTCATCTGGCAAAAATTAACAAACTCTTTCGACGGATTTTTACCTGCAACAATCATTCGTTGATGTTGAATTTCATCGACATTTTCGATGAGCCATGTCAAAGCATTTGTATTTTCAGAAACGGATAAATTTCCATGAAATAAACAAAAGTCATCGGTTGGAACAGGTTTTGAAATCTTTAACTCAGGTACAGAAATTGGCAATAAATAAACCGAGGAATGAAGTTTTTTAAAGAAAGAGTAATCATTCTCCTGAATGACTAATAAATGTTGTGCGTGCTCTAAAACAGGTAGAAAATCTTGTAGTTTTTTTGCCTCTCTTTTGAAGAATAATTTCCTCCAACCCAAAGCGTTTTTTGCGAGCCCATTGTAATAATCATGCTCAATATTGTGCATTCTCGCAAATTTCAATCTATTTTTTAGAGAATTATCACTTAGAAATCCACAAGTATGCAAACCTTCAAAAAGAATAGGAGCATTATCTTTATTTAGATTTTCCAATAACTCAGGATTTTTTCTTGTGGAAACGATAAACGGTTCTTTATCAAATAACGAAAAAACAGACTTCTTTCTTGGGTAGTAATGAACCGTTGAGCCAAAGTCTTCCAAGGCAGTTTGTTGCTTTCTTTTTCCATATTCAAAGCAATGAAGTGTGATTTCAAATCCAATTTTATGTAAAGCTTTGATGCGGTAAAAAACATCAATTACCCCACCATAATCTGCTGGAAAAGGAATGTCAAAAGATACGATATGGATTTTTTTATTTTTCAACTTTTGGATATATTTCTTTGAGAATTTTTGTTTCGTTTTCCCAATTTTCAGTTTCTGACGCGATGGCGCAATTCTTTTTATATTCTTCTAAACGTTCTTTATCTTCAAAAAGTGTTTGAATGGTTTGAGCTAAATTCTGTACGGAGAATTTTTCTATTACAACACCAATTTTATTCGTCTTTACAACATTTGCAACTTCTTTAATATTGGTTGCAACAACTGCTGTATTTGTGTGCATGTAATCAAAAACTTTATTGGGTAGAGAAAGTTTGTAATTGAGGTTGGTTGGTTTGTCAAGTGTTAATCCGATATCAGCATGAGATGTGTAATTCATCATTACATCGTAGGGTTTTTTACCAAAAAAGAGCACTTTTTCCGCAATATTTAATTCTTTTACTCGATTTTTTAGTTGTGGAAGAACATCACCATCACCAACAATCATTAAAACAGCCTCCAAATTTTGCATTGCTTCCACAGCTTCTTCAGCACCACGGTCAATGTTAATTCCAGCACCTTGAAGAATGACTAAGTTTTTGTTTTCTGGTATTCCTAACTCTTGTTTTGTCTTTAAACCGTTCATTTTCCAACGTGGAGAAATATTTCGAACGACCTTAATTTCTTTTTGATATAAATCGGAATAAATTTTTGCAATTGAATTGTTTACGGTGTAGATTTTATTCAGTTTAGGAAAAATAAATCGTTCAATTTTCAGCC
>JAJRQQ010000090.1 GCA_024280155.1 Bacteroidota bacterium | reverse complement strand
CAGGTCGCGTAGGGGCAGGTCGCGACCTGCCCCTACGCGACCTGCCAATAATATTTTATTTTTTAATAATTTTTTATTTAGTAGGTTGCATTAATTTATCACTTTCTGCACCACTAGAAACAGCTGTTTTATCCAATCTTAATTTCCCACTATCACAAGAAATTAAAACAGTAGCATCTGCAACTTCAATGATTTTACCATGAATTCCACCAATGGTTACAATTTTATCCCCAACAGCAATATTTTCTCTAAATGCTTTTAATTCTTTTTGCTTTTTCATTTGTGGTCTGATCATAAAAAAGTAGAAAACTACTAAAATCAGTACTAACATTATCATTTGATCCATAACTCTTTTTTTTATTGTATTGTTTAAATTTTTATTTTCTTATTACGTTCGCCTTAATTATTACTTCAGTTACAGAAGGATTTGTATTTGCTACAATTCTCACTGATTTATGCAAGGTGCCTGCTGAAACTTTATCCGTATTCACATAAGCAACTACCTCCCCAGTTCCTCCTGGTTGGATTGGTTCATCAGGTACATCAGAAATCGTGCAAGAACATGCAGGAACTACGTCGCCGATTACAAGTGGGTAACTTCCTGTGTTTTTTATCACAAATTTAGCCGTCACCATCTCCCCTTTAATTACATCACCTGCATCAAAAAGTGTTTCTACTTCCATGGTTGTTTTATTCCCAACTAAATAATCTTTCTCTCCACCGCAAGAAGCGATTAAAAAAAAGATTGATAATAATACAAAAGTATTCTTCATAATTTTCAGTTAAATTAATTAATTAATCCACGACCAACTTTATTGATTTTTCCTTCACTTTTTAAACGGTGTATTGCTTTGTCTAGAATTCCATTGATAAATCCGTTACTTTTAGGAGTACTGTAGAATTTAGAAATCTCAATGTATTCATTCAACGTTACTTTTGTTGGAATACTATTGAATACTTGCATTTCTGTAATCGCCATTTTCATTAGAATAATGTCCATTTTAGCAATTCGATCCAATTCCCAATTCTGCGTTAAATCATCAATCAATCGTTCAGTTTCGTTATCCAAAGAGACTGTTTTTTGCAACAATTGAGTAATAAACTCTAACTCATCCGTTTTGTCTTTATACAAAGGTAAAATTGAACATTTTTCAGGTGACTCAAATGCTTTAATCGTCTTCACAACCATTGCACAAGCCAAATCAATATCATCAATCCAATGAATATTTTGTTCTTCAAAATGAGAATACAACAATGGGAAGTTCGCAATTTCTGACTTAAACAAAGCGATCATAAAAGCTTTATCTTCTTCAAAACCTTCCACTCCATTATTCATGTATTGGTCAAAAACCTCACTTTCTTTCAGGTTTTTGAACATTTTACGAAACAGCTCATGTTTTTCATCACCAATCCAATTTACTTTTCTGCTTTCGGATTCTGCTCGAAGATTAACATTCTCTTCCAAACATTTGATGACTTTATTGTTTACAAATTTTAAATTTGGGTTTAAATCTTCATCTGTTGGACGGATTTTTTTCTTGCTCGCTTCCATTCTGTACTCAGAAATTGATTTCAATTCAGAAAAAGAGAGTAATAAGTAGAGATACAAATCATAGATTCGCTCAACCCCTGTTAGTAATTCTTTCTGAACTTTACCGAAATCTTCACCATGAGACTGATAGAAAGAGTATAATGCTTGAAGAACTTTGATTCTTAAATGACGTCTATTTAACATATATAATTATAGGGGGAGTTTAACCTTACTGATAGCTTCAATTCTTTCTTCCGCCATTTTATTTGCAATTTGGTAAGTTGGAATATTCTCTGCTTGTGATCGTTTTACAATGTTCTCAATAGTCGAGTAAATATCTATCGCTTTATCCATTGCCCATTTAGAGCTCAAACCTTCAACTTCTGCAAAACAATTGATTACTCCACCAGCATTCAATGTATAATCAGGCGCATAAATAATCCCCTTTTCCATCACCATTCTACCGTGAACATCTTCATTTTGCAATTGATTGTTTGCTGCACCTGCAATGATTGAACATTTCAAACGAGAAAGTGTATCGTCATTAACCGTTGCTCCTAGAGCACATGGCGCATAGATATCCATATCTATATCGTAAATTTCATCCAATCCGACAACCTTAGCGCCATATTGCTCAGCAACACGTTTTAAAGTTGGTTCGTGAATATCCGTAATAAAAATCTCTGCTCCTTCTTTTGCTAAAGATGCAACAAGATATTCTCCCACATGTCCAACGCCTTGTACAGCAATTTTCTTTCCTGCCAATGAATCAGAACCGAACTGTGCTTTCGCAGATGCTTTCATTCCAACATAAACACCATGTGCTGTAACTGGTGAGGGATCTCCACTTTTACCAGGTAAACCAACTACGTGATCTGTTTCCATACTCACATACGTCATATCAATTGGAGAAATACCAACATCTTCCGCAGTAATATATTTACCAGCCAAGCTATTTACAAACTTCCCAAAACGGCGCATCAAAGCTTCAGATTTCTGTGTTCTATGATCTCCAATAATTACGGCTTTACCACCACCTAAATTTAATCCTGAAATTGAATTTTTATACGTCATTCCACGAGAAAGACGTAACACATCATTCAATGCATCCATTTCTGTTGCATAATTCCACATTCTTGTCCCACCTAAAGAAGGGCCTAAAATCGTGTTATGTACAGCGATAATTGCTTTTAATCCAGTTGCATTGTCATTATAAAACAACAACTGTTCGTGATTATATTTGCTCATTTGAGCAATTACTGGATTTTCTACGAGGTTTATATCCTCAATTTTTTTAACTTCAAACATAAGAATGCGTAAATGTTACTTTCAAATTACTAATTTTACAACGTTTT
>JAJRQQ010000089.1 GCA_024280155.1 Bacteroidota bacterium | reverse complement strand
GTTGTTTTACAGTTGGTACATGCCTAGATCTTCATTCAATTGATGATTGGGGAGACGGAAGTACACAATTTGACATTAAAGTAAACGGTGTTACTTTGTATACATACACAATGGGATCTTTGGGAACCGATGTGTATAATTCCTGTGTAACATTACAACCAACTTTTGATATGGCTACTGATAGTGGTACTGTTGGTACACCTTACCGTTTGGTTCCTTTAAATCAAGCAACTGCTTTGACTTTCGGAGCAAACATTGAAAACAAAGGTATAAGTGATGTAACAAATGCTTTGGTTGGACTTGGTATTATTGATGCTGGTGGAAATGTATTAGCAACAGCTGCTTCTACTCCAGTTGCAACTTTAACAGCTGGTACAAACCAAAATGTAACTTTATCTCCTGGTTATACAGCAACTGCAACAGGTGTTTATGGATTTGTTTTCGTTGGTGCAATCAATGAAACGGATGAGAATGGAGCAAATGACACTTCTTTTGTAATGATTAACTATACAGATACTGTATTAGGTAGAGATAACAATACTGCTACGGGAGCTTTAGGAATTGGAGCTGGTTCTGGTTCAAATGCGAAATTAGGTCAAGTTTACTCTACACCAGTAAATGATTCAGTTACTTCTATTTCTGCATTGATTTCTAACCCAACAATTGGTGATACGGTTAAATTTTCAATTTATGATATGAATGGTGGTACACCAAACGCAGAGGTTGCTACTACAATGGAACATATCTTTGTTGATGCGGATACTGTTGGTGGAAATGGATTTTTCTTAACGATGATGTTAACAACTCCATTTGAAATGCAAGCGAATACGAACTATGTAGTAATGGTTAATGAATACGCAAACAGCATTGGAATAGCTACAAACAACGTAGATTACGAAATGGGTACAAACTGGGTTTTCTGGGATGCAAATGGCTGGTCTATCGCTGAAACATTAGGTGCAGCATTTGCTGTTAACTATGTATTACGTCCAAACTTTGGTGGTCCTGTAAATACTTCATCAATTGTTGAGACTGAAATGATTGATGCAAATGTTTACCCAAATCCAACAAATGGAAATGTTACTGTTGAATTAGCTGAAGCAGTAAACAATGCTACTATTACAGTTTATTCTGTTGAAGGTGTTATTGTTTCTACTGAAGTAGTTTCAGGATCAACTTTTAACGTAAACCTTGAAGGATTAAATAACGGAATGTATATCATCGAATTGAACAATGGTTCAAATAAAGGTGTTTACAGAGTTACTAAAAAATAAGCATTTCATAAATCTGAAAAGATTTAATACTTGGAAAGCCGGTGAATTTTATTTCATCGGCTTTTTTATGCCTTATATTTTTATAGAAATACTTTTAGATAAGTCCTACTAATTCTCCTTGTTATCCTCCAAAACTAAATGTATTTTTGTATTCTATTTGTTTAAAATTAAAAACATGACTTTTAAAGAAATCATTCAACAAGGTATTCCTAACGAATTACCTCCGAAAAGAGAATATCCAGAAGGAATTAATCGTGCGCCGAAAAGAAAAGATATTCTTTCTGCTGAAGAAAAAAAGTTGGCTGTTCGGAATGCTTTGCGATACTTCCCAAAAGAATGGCATAAGACTTTAGCCTATGAGTTTGCAGAAGAATTGAATGATTATGGTAGAATTTACATGTTGCGTTTTAAACCAGATTATAAATTCTACGCTAGACCAATCGAAGAATATCCAGCTCAGTCTAAACAAGCAGCAGCTATTATGCACATGATTCAAAATAATTTGGATCCTGCGGTTGCTCAACATCCCGAAGAATTAATCACTTACGGTGGAAATGGGGCTGTTTTTCAAAATTGGGCGCAATATTTACTGACAATGAAATATTTGTCGGAAATGACTGATGAACAAACATTAAACCTATATTCTGGACATCCGATGGGGCTTTTCCCTTCTTCGAAGAATGCACCACGAGTAGTGGTTACTAACGGAATGATGATTCCAAATTATTCGAAACCGGATGATTGGGAAAAATATAATGCGCTAGGAGTAACGCAATACGGACAAATGACAGCCGGCTCTTTTATGTACATCGGTCCGCAAGGAATTGTGCATGGAACGACAATTACAGTCATGAACGCTTTCCGCAAGATATTACCGAAGAATGAAACTCCTTCAGGGAAAATATTTTTAACTGCAGGTCTCGGTGGAATGAGTGGGGCACAACCTAAAGCAGGAAATATCGCAGGATGTATCACAATTGCAGCAGAAGTGAATGCAAAAGCAGCAACAAAACGCCATGCACAAGGTTGGGTAGATGTCCTCATTGATAATATGGAAGAATTAATTCTCCGTGTGAAAAAGGCAAAAGAGAATAATGAAGTGGTTTCCATTGCATATATAGGAAATGTAGTAGAAATTTGGGAACGTTTTGATGAAGAAAATCTATTCATTCACATTGGTTCCGATCAAACTTCTCTGCATATTCCATGGACAGGAGGTTATTATCCTGTGGATGTTTCGTACGAAGAATCCAATCGATTGATTCGTGAAGAACCAGAGTTGTTTAAAACGAAAGTGCAAGAAAGTTTGTGCCGACATGCTGCTGCAATTAATAAACATACAGCAAAAGGGACTTATTTCTTCGATTATGGGAATGCATTCTTACTAGAGGCTTCTCGTGCTGGTGCAGATGTTATGGCAGAGAATGGAATCGATTTTAAATATAAATCTTATGTTCAAGATATTCTCGGGCCGATGTGTTTTGATTATGGTTTTGGACCGTTCCGTTGGGTGTGTACTTCTGCAAAACCAGAAGATCTAGATAGAACAGATGAAATTGCCATGAATGTTCTCCAAGAAATAATGGAAAATTCTCCAGAGGAAATTCAATTGCAGATGCAAGATAACATCACTTGGATTAAAGATGCAAAGGAAAATAAAATGGTGGTTGGTTCGCAAGCTCGTATTTTATACGCAGACGCAGAAGGTCGTGTGAAAATTGCCGAAGCATTCAATCAAGCGGTGAAAAATGGTGAAATTGGACCTGTTGTTCTTGGTCGTGACCATCATGATGTAAGTGGAACAGATTCTCCTTATCGAGAAACATCAAATATTTATGATGGCTCTAAGTTTACGGCTGATATGGCCATTCAAAATGTGATTGGAGATAGTTTCCGAGGGGCAACTTGGGTGTCTATTCACAATGGAGGTGGAGTAGGATGGGGAGAAGTAATCAATGGTGGATTCGGAATGTTGCTTGATGGAACAGATGAAGCTTCTGCACGATTAAAAAGCATGCTATTCTACGATGTAAACAACGGTGTTGCACGTAGAGGTTGGGCAAGAAATGAGGAAGCTCTTTTTGCAATTAAACGTGAAATGAAAAGAACGCCAGAATTGAAAGTAACACTGCCAAATATTGTTGAGGATGATTTACTCAACGATTTATTTTAAGAATTTATAATTCATTAGAAAATGAAAAAGGAAATAAAACTGATTATCAATAAATCAGAAATTACAGCAGGTACGCGAGGAGCTTCTCTAGGACCTGATGCAATTATGACCGCTGCAAGGAAGAATGATAATTTATTCTTTGGAAAATATCCTTTGGGGTATGTGGAGGATGCAAATTACATGCTCGATGAAGAAATCAAATATCCATACGCAAAAAGAATTGAAGGTCTTGTAAAGGTCTTTGAGAATGTAAGTAAAGAAGTTAAGAACACTTTGCTTGACGGGAAATTTCCATTCGTTATTGCTGGTGACCATGGTTCTGCCGGTGGAACAATCATGGGCGTGAAAGCTGCATACCCAAATAAAAGAATTGGGGTTGTTTGGATAGATGCGCATGGAGATTTACATACTCCGTACACAACTCCTTCTGGAAATATGCACGGAATGCCTTTGTCAACAGCGTTGGCTGAAGATAATAAGCAAGTACAAAAAAATAAACTCTCCGAGAAAGAAACAGAATTGTGGAATCGATTGAAAGAAATGGATACAAATGGTCCACGAATTAAATCTGAAGATTTGGTTTTCATTTCTGTGCGTGATACCGAAGAACAAGAGGATGCATTAATTGAGCGTTTAAATATTACCAATCATACGGTTGATGCTGTTCGTGAAAAATCGAAAGAAACGGTGATGCATGAGATTTTAAGTCAATTGAATGAATGTGATTTGATTTACGTTTCTTTTGATGTAGATTCTATGGATCCAGAATTCACTTCTCATGGAACAGGCACTCCTGTAGATCATGGGTTAATGCCCGAGGAAGCAGAATTTTTCTTAACAGAATTGGCAAAGAATAAAAAAACAGTATGTATTGAATTCGTTGAAGTAAATCCTTGTTTGGATGAAAAAATCAACAAAATGGCAGAAGTAACTTTCGATTTACTCGAAAAAACCATCCAACAAATTGAAATAGAGAATGGAAAATCAAATTAAGCAAATATTATTAGAAAATTCTGAAGCACTTTTTGGAATTCAAATTGAAGAAAAACTCATTCAATTTCAGAATACACGTAAAGATGTAGAAGGAGATTTAACCTTGGTTATTTTTCCATTCGTGAAGATGTTGAAAGTTTCGCCAATTGATGCGGGGGAGAAAATAGGTTCTTTTTTACAAGAAAAATTATCTTTTATTGACAAGTTTAATGTTGTCAGTGGTTTCTTAAATTTTATAATTGCAGACTCGCATTGGTTGAATGAATTGAAAAACATGGATGAGAATCCGAAATTTGGTTATTCAACGGAGAATTCTAAACCAACATTAATGGTCGAGTATTCTTCACCAAATACAAACAAACCTTTGCATTTAGGTCATTTGAGAAATAATTTCTTGGGTTATTCTGTTGCCGAAATTCTAAAAGCCAATGGACATAAAGTGGTGAAAACACAAATTGTCAACGATCGTGGAATTCATATTTGTAAAAGCATGTTGGCTTGGGAACGTTTTTCACCAGTGAATGAGAATGGAGAACGTGAAACTCCTGGGAATACAGGAATGCAAGGTGATAAGTTGGTCGGGAAATATTACGTTGAGTTTGATAAACAATTCAACATCGAAGCCAATGAAATTATCCAACAATGGGAAAATGGTGAGTTTAATGGTTTTCCAGAAGATAGTATAGTTGAATTTAATCGATTGCAAGATTCTAAAGTAGAGAAAGATGAAAAAGCAACGAAAGGAATTGATGCAAAAATTAAAGATTTAGCCAAAAATCAAACGTCATTATTGCTGGATGCCAAGGAAATGCTTATCAAATGGGAGGCACGAGACCCTGAAGTTTATTTATTGTGGACAACCATGAATAATTGGGTGTACCAAGGTTTTGATGTGACCTATAAAGCAATGGGGGTTGATTTCGATAAGTTGTATTACGAATCGGAAACATTCATCATTGGAAAAGAATTGGTTGAGAAAGGATTGAAAGATGGTACATTCTTCAGAAAAGAAGATGGCTCGGTATGGATAGACTTGACCGATGAAGGATTGGATGAGAAATTAGTCCTCCGTTCTGATGGTACTGCCGTTTATATGACGCAAGATTTAGGAACTGCATTTGACCGATTCAATGATTATCCAGATTTAGATGGTATCATTTACACGGTTGGAAACGAACAAGATTATCATTTTAAAGTATTGTTCCTTATTCTGAAAAAATTAGGATTCTCTTGGGCACAAAATTGTAGTCATTTATCTTATGGAATGGTCGAACTTCCAAAAGGAATGGGGAGAATGAAGTCGCGAGAAGGTACTGTTGTCGATGCGGATGATTTAATGGAAGATATTGTTGATTCTGCCAAAGAAATGACGCAAGAAAGAGGACACATTGAAGGGATGTCAGAGGAAGATAAAAATGAACTTTATCGAACAATCGGTATGGGTGGATTGAAATATTATTTATTGAAAGTTGACCCTAAAAAGAAAATCGTTTTTAATCCAAATGAATCCATTGAGCTAAATGGAAATACTGGTCCTTTTATTCAATATACGCATGCGAGAATTAAGTCCTTGTTGCGAAAAGCGGAGAATGTGGGAGAATTAAAAGATGTTTCCCTTCATCACGAGGAAAAAGAGATTTTAAAACACCTTTCAATGTTTCCGAATTTAATTGAAGAAGCAGGGAAAAACCACTCTCCAGCATTGATTGCAAATTATTCGTATGAATTGGTTAAACTTTACAATCATTTCTACCAAGCAGTGACAATTCTCAAAGAAGAAAACGAAGAATTAAAGAACATGCGTTTGGTATTGAGTCGTAATGTTGCAAAAACCATTGCTCAAGGAATGCGACTTGTAGGAGTGAATGTTCCTGAAAAAATGTAAATTTAGGGAATGAACTTAGATTGGGTACATAAATTAATGCGTTTTCTTCGCTTGAGTCACGAGCAAGAAGATGCATTATTGATTCAAGAAACCATCGAAAAAGGTGTTGTTTTTAAAGGAACAAACCTTTGGATTTTAATCTTAGCAATTCTCATTGCATCTGTTGGATTGAACATGAATTCTACGGCAGTTGTAATTGGTGCCATGCTTATTTCACCATTAATGGGACCAATCGCAGGAATCGGGTACAGTATTGCAACCTATAATTTTCCATTGTTTCGTAAAGCCGTTAAGAATATCGGATTTGCAGCATTTGCTTCTATTCTAACTTCTTTCTTGTATTTTTTGCTGACACCGATTACTACAGAACACGCAGAGTTACTTTCTAGAACAAGTCCGACGATTTATGATGTTTTTATTGCATTCTTTGGTGGAACAGCGGGAATTTTAACCATCAGTAGTAAGAATAAAGGGAACGTAATACCAGGAGTTGCCATTGCGACAGCTTTAATGCCACCACTTTGTACGGCTGGATACGGTTTAGCTATTGGGAATTTTAGTTATTTCTTCGGAGCTATTTATTTGTTCACAATTAACTCTGTTTTTATTGCTCTTTCAGCCATGATGGTTTCGCAATTATTGAAATTACCGAAGAAAACATTTTTACTGAGCAAAGAAATTAAAAACAAGAATATCGCTATCGGTTTTGTTATTCTTCTCACCATTGTACCGAGCTTTTTCCTTGGACTTTCATTGGTGCATAAAGAGCGTTTTAATGCAAATGCGAATAATTTCATTAAAAAAGTTTCTTTTTGGGACGAAAATTACCTCCTAAAATCAACTGTTGATGCAGACAAAAAGATAATCACACTTATTTATGCAGGCAATGAATTTGACTCGACTTCAATTCGTAGAATCCGTACCAAAGCTGAAGACTTGAATTTAAAAGGTGCAAAAATTATTGTAGAGCAAGGTGTAAAATTAAAAGATGCGGATAAATTAGAATTGAAAAATGCTGATTACATCCAACTGTCTAATCAAGTGGAAGTGGTCAAAGAAAAGTTAGCAGAAAGTCACCAGAAGATGGATAGCATTGCGGATATTCCACTAAAAGGAGAATATCTTTTGAAAGAAATTAAAGCTTTTTTTCCTAAAATTACTTCTGGTACCTACGCCATTTCAAAGCAATTTATAGATAGGGAAGAATCGATCGTGAAAGATGTAACACTTGTCTTTTTTCAAACTACAAAGTTCTTGAAAAAAGATGAAAAAGAAAAAGTAAGAGTTTGGTTAGAGGAACGCTTGAAAACAAAAGACGTCATTGTTCGATTTGAAGTTATAGAATCGTAATTATTCTTCCTCCATCAACTTTATCATTCCTTTGATGTGGTTGGCTCCGTATATTACGATAAACTTTTTCTTCGGAGACTTGGTTATTAAATTCACAACATTTTCATTTCGATAATCAAGGATAATTGGCTCGATTTGTTTCATTTTCCATTTAGTATGGCAAGAATAAGTAGAATCTAGTGGTGTAGCGTAATCACAACTGTCCAATTGAATTTCACCGTATAGATTTTCTGCTTGACCGATTAAATCTTTAAGCGTAATGTCTGCGTTCAAGTCAGTACTGTCGATTCCCATGTCATTATTGTCTGGCTGAGGAACACCGCTTTTAAAAATACCCGACAATTCTTTCGCATATTCTTCTCTTGTTGGCATTTGTCCCATCATTCTTCGAATTTTAAGCCCAAGAATATTCAATTGAGCACTATCAATGTGCATAACATTAGTATCGGTAATGATTTCTTCATAATAAACCGTAAAACCTTGTTTTTTCCATTCGATAATTGAATCTCTAACGCCATCGTAAAACTTCTCTTGTCCAAAATGCACCATTGGAACAAAAATGATTTCTTTTTCTCCGTATTGATAATGTGTTGTTTTTACATCTTCATTTTTAATGTAATGAATCGTTTTAAAAACAGTACAGCTGGATACAAATATAAACAGTACGGAAATTAGTGTAATTTTTTTCATTTTTCTTTGAGTAAATTTAATATTCCTTTTAAGTTGACCATTTTAGTTGTAAAAGCGAAAACTGATCCGAGTGCCAATATAATAATAAATTGTTCGAACCAGGAAACCTCTATTTGTTGAATAAAATAAGTGGAGAATAGAATCGCAAAGGTAAATCCGATAATCGACAAATAAGGTTTAGTGGTGAATTTTACATCAATAATGCGATAAACTAAATACACTTGAATAAGAGCAGTTATTCCTTGAGTAATCAAACTTGCAATTGCCGCCCCATAAGCCCCATGTTCTGGAATGAGATAGTAATTTAATCCAATATTGATAAAAACCCCACTTGCAGCAGCAATATTCAATGCTTTTAAATTTCCATTTGCTGTAAGTAAAGTGCCAAAAATATAGGTTACTGTCATGAAAATGAAACACATCATCAGCATTCCGAAAGAATTCGCTGCTTGAGACAAGTCTGTTGTGCCGTCTCCATACCTCCAGTCAATAATTTCTCCTTGATAGAAGAAAGATGCAATTCCTAATAGAATCGAGAAGGAGAGAATCAATTTCATCGAGAAATAGAGAATTTCTGAGATGCTTTCTTTTTGTTTTAACAATTTAGAAAATATCGGAAGTAACAATCCTGCGAAAAGATAGCCAATCATATTAAAAGCTTCGAAAAATCGAAATCCTCTCGCGTAAACTGCCGCTTCTTCTTTACCATTTTCGAGCATTCGTTCGAGCATTACACCATCTGTTCTGTAATAGGTCATCATCAGAAGAATGAGTAAAGCATAAGGCATACTTTGTTTGATAATCATTAAAGAAAAAGACTTGTTGAAAGTAATCTTAAATCGTTTTATTTTTCGAAGAACGAGTCCTCCAGCAATGATTGCAGTGATTGCGTATGAAAATGTCTGCGCATAAATAAACCATTCTATTTTGAAAGGTTCATCCGTAATTCCTCCCCAAAGTAATACGGAGCAAATTGCAATGAGCAATGTTCTGTCAATGATAGATACTATACTGTCTTGTTTGAATAGAAGTAATCCTGATAAATTGGGACGGAAATAAAGAATAAATGACACTAGAATTTGATTCAGTCCGAGGATATATAGCAGCTCAAATTGATGCTCGTTGTAACCTAGAAAAAAACCAGAAATAACCAACAAAATCATATATCCCACAGAAAGTAAGCCACGTAATGTGATGATGCCTGAAAAATGTTTTTTCAGCAAATGATTATTCTGTGCAATGTTTCGTGTGTTGTAATTGGTGATGCCTAAATCAAGAAAAATGTTAAGGATAAATGTGAATCCGAGTACAGAAAAGTACTCCCCATAAGAACCCGGAGAACTGGCTTCAACTTGCTTTAAAATTTCAGCATCAATTCCAAGGATATAAAAAGGCTTTACCAAAGCGTTTAATACCAAAACAAGGATTAAATTCGTAAAAAATTTCTTTTGCATGCAGTTTTTGTTCTACTCTATCAGTATACTGTTTATTGGACGGTAAAAATACGCATTTAGTTGGTGTATTCTGTTTTTATAAGGTGCTTTTTCTATCCTGTGTAACGGTTTACTTCTCTTGTTTGTTCTTAACTACATATTAAGTTTCATTTTTCCTCTCTTATCGTTTTATTGTGGGTACATTTACAGAGAATACAAAAATCGATAGATGTTAGATTACGTAATAATCGGAGGAGCTCAAGCAGGTCTATCGATGGCTTATCATTTGAAAATGATGGGAAAAGATTTTAAAGTGATTGATGGAGGAAGTGAAATTGGTGCTTCTTGGTTAGATCGCTGGGATTCATTAACCTTGTTTACTCCGACAGAATACAATCATCTTCCAGGTTTAAAGTTTGAAGCCCCGAAAGGACATTACCCTTCTAAAGTTGAAGTTGCTGAGTATTTCAAGAAATATGTAGAGAAGTTTGAAATTGAAGTTCAACTAAATACATTGGTTACTTCGGTTTGTAAAAAGGAGAATGGTTTCATTGTTTCGTATGAAAATGGAGAAATTGAAGCAAAAAATATCATTGTTGCTACAGGTCCATTTCATATTCCATATACACCACCTTGTCATACGAAATTATCGGAAAGTGTTCAGCAAATGCACAGTAACTTTTATCAGAAAGTCGAACAATTACAAGACGGTGATTCTTTAGTTGTGGGGGGAGGTGATTCTGGTTATCAAATTTTGGATGAAATTTCAAAAGATAAGTCTAGAACAGTCTATTTTTCTGGTGATACCAATGTCAAATCTTTACCACAAGTTTTTCTTGGTAAAACGCTTTGGTGGTGGTTAACTTTGATTGGTTTCTTAAATTTCACTAAATACAGTTGGATTGGAAAGAAAATTCAATCCATCACTCAACCTGTCATTGGAACAGATGTGAAAGAAATTTTATCCCGTGAGAATGTGATTTCTGTTGGACGAACAAAAGATGCGTTGAATACTGAATTTATTTTTGAAAAAGAGAAAGTTTCAACCATCAAAAATGTTGTTTGGGCAACAGGTTATCGTCCAAATTTTAAGTGGATTGAAGGTGTAGAATTAGATATTGATGGTTATCCTAAAAACTTTCGAGGGGTGAGTAATATGGAAAACTTATTCTTTATTGGACTTCCTTGGATGCATACTCGTGGCTCAGCTACTTTAGGAGGTGTTTCAAAAGATGCCGAATATCTAGCAAACATTATAAAGGAAAAGTAGAATTCTTTTTTGGGGGAATACTTAAAACTTCATGTAATGCTCATAAACATCATGAACCGGTAATCCCATTACACTAAAATAACAGCCTTCAATTCTTTTTATCCCCACAAAACCAATCCATTCTTGAATGCCATAAGATCCTGCTTTGTCGTACGGTTGATATTTCTCAATGTAATGTGAAATTTGTTCTTCAGTGATTTTAGAGAAATAAACTTTTGTTGTATTGGAAAAATTAAATGATTTTTCAATGCTCTGCATATGAACTCCGGTGATAACTTCGTGCACATTCTCCGACAAACAACTTAACATTCTTCTAGCATCTTCTTCATTTTTTGGTTTGCCAAGAATTTCTCCGTTCAAAAGTACAACAGTGTCAGAGGTTAAAAGAATTTCTCCTTCTTGCAATGTTGAAATCAACGGTTGTGCTTTGAGTTTTGCTAAAAAAGGAGCGACTTCTTTTGCAGGAAGATTCTCCGGATAAACTTCTTCAACTTCTTTGGTGCGAATTTCAAAAGGAATTTCTAAACCTTCCAATAATTCTTTTCTTCGGGGCGATTTAGATGCGAGGATGATTTTATTCTTAACCATAGATAACGAGTAAATTCCAATAAATTGGTAGAAGCAACCCAAAAACCATTGCGAGTTTGATTAGATGATTGATGCGTTTGAAATCTTTTTTATCCGTAGAAGAGGGAAGTAGAATGTAAACGATAAGAATAAGAGCAGCTGATATCGCAATGGGTAATATCTCAATCCAAGTAATGTTTTTTGTGAAAAACCAAAAGAAAAGTGAACCGATGACAGTTCCGAATAAAACGATTGCAACAATCCATTTTGATTTTTTAAAACCGATGGAAATAGGGATTGTTCTCGCTGGAAGTTTTTTGTCTCCCTCCACATCCTCCATATCTTTCACAATTTCTCGGGCTAAATTTAAAATGAAAGCAAAAGCAGCAAGAACAAGTGAAATAATTAATGGATAATTGTTTCCAGATTGCGCTAACATTGGATAGCTTTCTACGTTTGAAATTGAAGAAATATCCATTCCCGCATAGACTTGTTTAAAATAAAATCCAACTAAAATAGGAACGGTTGCTGTTAATGCTGCGATGAGCAAATTTCCAGAAAGAAATAAACGTTTGCCTTTCATCGAGTAGAACCAGAGAATGTTGATGGAGAAAAGATGAATGAACATGTACCAGAATGAATCCATGACCCAACTCAAATAAACGGCAATAAAAAATGCAGTAAAATTCAACCCCCAATGGGATACAATTGCAACTCTTCGTTTGATGTGTTTTCCTATGATGAGTCGTTCTGGTTTGTTGATTCTATCGGCTTTTATATCGAAATAATCATTGATGATATTCCCTGCTGCCGCAATCATTATGGTTGAGAAAACCAACAGATTGAATGTCAAAGAAAAAATACCGTAATCTTCAGAAGCACCGTAAATAGATTCAAAATACCACGCTAATCCATACATTGTTAATGCAACAATGGATAAGTTCAGAGGGCGTATGAGTCGTATAAAATACATTGCTCGAAGGTAAGAATTATTATTGAATGATTTTATATTCTGTTCTTCGATTTGCTTGGTGGGCTTCCTCTTTTTCTTTATTGTCTTTCATGTTTGCTATCTCATCCTCAGAATAAATAGGTTTTGTAGAACCGTAACCTGCATAGCTCAATCGTTTTGCATCAATTCCTTTCTGTATAACATAATTATAAACAGATTTTGCACGATTTATAGACAATTGTTTATTCTTCGCAGCGTCACCACGAGAATCGGTATGACCGCCAATTTCAATTTTCACCGTTGGATTTTCTCTCAAGAAATTCACTAATTTATCCAGTTCAATGAAAGATTCTTTACGCAGAGTTGATTTGTTCAAATCAAAGAAAACATTCGCTAAGACAATTGCATCTGTATTATTTGTCAATGGCACCATCGGAATATCCATGTGAATGGCTTCCAAATTCTCTGGATTGGTCATGTTAAAATTCTGAGAGAAAAATGCATAACCGGGATAATTGACATTCAATGCGTAATCTTTATTGACAGGCAATGAAACCATAAATTCTCCGGTAATTTTATCTGCTTTAGAAAAAACAACTTCTTTTCCAGTTTCTAAATCAATGAGTTGAAATTCTCCTTCAATTGGTTTTCTTGTTTTAATATCGTAAACCAAACCTTCAAAATAAAGTGTTTTCGTAGGACGTAATTCTTCAGGCATTTCGAAGAAATAAATATCTAAATCACCAAAACCACCTTCTCGGTCAGATGCAAAGAATGCAATTTCACCATCAGGAGAAACCATGAGGGAATTTTCGTCATATTTCGTATTGATTGGGAAACCTAAATTCTCTGGTTTTGACCATTTTCCATTGGCATCCATTCGTGAAATGTATAAATCAGAACCGCCCATTCCAACATGACCTCTCGAAGCAAAATACAGTGTTTTTCCATCTGGGTGAATGAGAACTGATTCTTCTTTTTCTGGTGTATTGATGTAGTCGGGCAGACGTTGTGCAATTCCCCAAGTTCCATCTTTTTGCAAATGAGAAACGAAAATATCTGAATTGTGTGGTTGCCCTCGTTGACTGACTCTTCTGATAAAATAGAGTGTTGTTCCATCTGCTGAAAGCGAAGGTTGTGATTCCCAAGAAAAAGTATTAACGTTACCGGGTAAGTTGATAGGGTCTGTCCAACGAGCGCCTAATTTTTTGGTATAGAATAAATCACAGCTACCACGACCTTGTCTTCCATTTCCCTAATCTCTTGCGTCAGTAAAACTTGGACAAGCCACAAAAACGAGAGAGCGACCATCAGGAGCAATGGTTGGAGCACCTTCATTATTGACAGTATTCACGTTTTGAGGCATTGCGACAGCCGTTTGCCAAATATTTCGGTCACTTAATTGAGAAACAAAGAAATCTTCTTGTTCTTTAAAATCTCCTCGAACACGACCGTCTTTTACACGACGAGTAAATAAAATAGTTTTACCATCAACGGTAATTGTTGGGAAATATTCAGGTTGTGCAGTATTGATGCCTGGACCAATATTAATCGGATTAAATTTCAAAGGATTCTTCACCGCTTCCATGGCAAATTCACAATCAGCTTGAATTTTATACGATTGTCGAATTAAATCCGGATTGGCATTTCTGAATTTTTGAAAAGAATCGATGTTCTTTAATGCACTATCATAATCACCAACTGCTTGTTGAAGATTTGCGAGGTAAAAATATGTACTCCCCGTGGTATTGAGTTGAGGGTCAATCGCCAATGCTTTCTCAAAATGGTCGATTGCTTGGGGATAATCGCCAATGATTTCTGCAAATTCTCCAGCAACCATGTGTGCTTCCCAAAAATTAGGGTCTTTTTCAATGGCTTCGTTCAAGTATTTCAGTCCTAAACGATAATTGGGGGTGTGTGAAACAGGGTCAATGGATTGTGAAGGAGTATTTCTTCCTTTTTCAAATAATTTGATGGCTTTTTTATTCTTGGTCGAATAATGTTGAGCAACAGAGCATGAAGAAAGAAAGATTAAACTTAGAATTAAAAAAATGTATTTCATATTGTTAAGGAATATTCATTATTTTATGAGTTTGCAAAGATATTTTCCATTTAGGATGTTCTTTTACAAAATCAATCATCATTGGCAAAAAGCGTTCCCTTTTCGACCATTCAGTTTGAAGGTAGAGTTGGCAAGAATTGTTTACTTTTTCTGCATGTCCCATAGCCCAATCAAAATCTGAAGTATGACTGATGACAACTTTCAATTCATTGGCTAAATGATATGCTTGATCAACAGGTTGTTTGAATTTTTTTGGAGAAAAGCAATACCAATCGATAGTTCCATTTAGTTCATAGCAACCAGAAGTTTCAATGGCCAATTCAATATTTTTCTCTTTCAGAGAATGAGTAAGTGTTGTTAAATCGTACATGCAAGGTTCTCCTCCTGTAATCACGCAGAAGTCAGCTTTTGCATCGACAACAATTTGAGTTAATTCTTCAACGCTTTTGTTTTGATGCGCACCAGCATCCCAACTTTCTTTCACATCACACCAAACACAACCTACATCGCAACCTGCTATTCGAATAAAATAAGCAGCACGTCCAGAATGAAATCCTTCACCTTGAATGGTGTAAAAATGTTCCATTATTGGAAGAGAAAGTACCTCGTTTTTTGTCATAGAACAAAAATAACAGAATTTTAGAAAGAAAGGAGTAGATTATTCGTTTCCTTATTCATTCAGCCCCCATAAATATTCGAGGTAAGTAATATTTGGATCAACCAATTGTTCAGTTCTGTATTTATTGATAAATGCGACAACAGATCCTTCTTTTTTCTCAAAATCTCCTTTGTACCAATCAAAAATGGATGATATTTTGATGTTTTTTGGGTCAGAAAAATCATTCTTGCTTTTGTCCGCTAAAAAACGTTTGGTTTGTTTGGTCAGTTGATAAGATAAGTTTTTTGCCGTAAAAGCTTTATTGTATAAGATAGGACACGATTCACTCGCACAATTTAATGCAAAATGAATACGAGGTTCATTGTTCTTTGCTCTTATTTTTTTATGCTCAATATCATTTAAACTTAAAGTTTCTCCACCTAGAACAATGAATTTTTTGTCCCAAGGTTTTGCTGTGATTTTTGTGATAGAGGAGATGGGGTAATGGTCAGAAACAAGTTTTAATGTGTACAAATTATATGCATTAATCCAATACGCTAATTTTTGTTTCGAGGACCAAGAAGAAGTCGGATAATTCTTTTCAAACATTGAGATAATTGCCTCCAATTGTTTTTTATCGGCTTTAATTTTTGAATAATTGACTTTCCCAGAAGAAGACACATGTTGAGTTAAAAAACCATTCCATTGAATGTAATCGTGGAAATTTTCCGCTTGAATTTCAGGAGTTTCTTTAACTTCTATCTCTTCTTTTGGTTGATTTTTTTCAACTGGAATAGTCGTTGTTTCTTCATTCATTTTCGAATCAATAGAAGCCCTTTCTGATAAAGAATCACTTTTGACAGTTTCCGTCTCAGTAACCGTTTCTTTAATCTCAATTAGAGGTTTTTCTTTTACATTTTTAGTTGTTTTTTCGACAGGTGTGGCATTTGAGCAGCTTACTAAAAATAGCGCGAAGTATATAAAAATTGATTTTTTCATAATCTTTAAGACGAATGATTTATCGTTTTATTACAATTAGTGAATGGATTTGTAATTAATCACCCACTTTGGATTTGTTACATCTGATAAAAGTAGCCAAAAATTGGAGTCAAGAAAATATTCTCCATCGATGTGGTTGATATTGTATCGTTCTTTGAGGTAAATTTCTTGGTTTGGGGAAGGTTTGAATAACTTATTGCTCCATCCGAGTTCATTATTGTTAATGAATGGAAAGGTTGAAAAACGAATTTTCCATAACGAATCTAAAGCACTACAATCGGAATAAGTTTTTAACGTCATTTCTTCCGTTTTTTCCGTTAAAAAGATTTCATGTTCTTCAAAGTAATTAATACGATTAGGGTTGTAGATACTTGGCCATTCTCCGGACACAAATTTAATGAATGTTTTTTTGTCCATAATCCTCTTTCTATTGAGAGAATAACCGTTGTATAAGTAGCAAACATACGTGTTAATTTGAGAATTTGCCCCTATGGAAACATTGACCCCAAAAACAGGAGTTGAACGCGGACCCCAAAGAATGGAAGAACTCAAAAACCAGATGAATATGACAATAAAACGTCTCATTGTCTTATAATTACGGTAAAAAAACGAAAAGGTTTGGATTAAATAAAGATCTTCTTAGTGTACAATTTCTGTTTTCATCAGTTTAAAATGTCCATTTTCCATGATTTCGATGCTTTTTATGGTTTTTTGAGAGACTTCAGTGGGAACCGGCATTCCATATCTATCTAATCGGCTGAAATAATAGGTGGAATAAACTTTAATCTCAATAGCTGAATAGAAGGAGTATTCTTCTTGAATAAAATCTGTACTTAGTGTAATCAACAAGCAATGAATTGGATTCCAATGAAAATCATAAGTGGCAAAATAAGTTTTCTCACCATTATCATCATCGACAATAAATTCAATAATATGAAAACCTAGAATTCTCGCTTTATATGTTGGCGCAATTAATAAGGTGTCTGGTGAAACACAAATTGGTATTTCAATGGTTTGCTGAGTAGAAGAGTCGCCGACCATAAGTCGAATTCTTGGACGTTCTGGCCTAAATTCTTGTGCGAAAAAAAAGAATGGGGAGAGTAGAAATAGAAAACTAAGAATCAATGTTGTTTTTTTCATGCTCAATGCAGTTTTTGCCTTTTCAGTAAGAATTTTAAGAGTACTTCATCGTATCCTTCATTGATGTCAACGGGTACAAAATCGATGTGGTAATCTGTGCATTTCATCTCCAGAGATTTAAAATATTTGTTGATTTCTTTTGAGTATTCTTCTTTGAATTGTTTGGGTTGTAATTTTATTTTTTCTCCAGTCTCCATGTCAATCAATTGGTAAGGTCTATTCTCAAGTTCAAAATCAACTTCTCTTTTTTTATCAATTGTGTGAAACACGATGACTTCATGTTTGTTGTGTTTTAGATGTTGCAGTGCTTGAAAAAAACCTTCTTTTTGTGAAGGATCATCGAGTAAATCGGAAAAAATAACAATTAAACTTCTTTGGTGACATAACTCTGCGACATGATGCAAAGATTCTACAGTTGAAGTTTTTTTTATGTTGTCAGAAGAATATTGATGCAAATGTTTTTCTAATTCACTGTATAAATAGATGTGATGTCGAGTGGAAGATTTGGCTTTAGTATGTAAATCAATTTCTTCAGAGAAAAGTGTTAACCCAACCGCATCTCTTTGTCGTTTTAGTAGTTCAATCAAAGATGCAGCAGCATAAACAGAGTAACTCAATTTAGTTAATTTTTCACCTTTTGGAGAAAGCATTGAACTCGAACAATCAATCACTAATTGACAGCGTAAGTTGGTTTCTTCTTCGTATTTCTTGGTAAATAATTTATCAGTACGACCGTACAACTTCCAATCAATATGACGGGTAGATTCTCCTTCATTATATAAACGATGTTCAGCAAATTCTACCGAAAAACCATGAAAAGGACTTTTATGAATGCCCGTAATAAAACCTTCAACAACTTGTTTAGCTTTTAGCTCAATATTACCAAAAAAGGCAAGTTTTTCACGATCGATTTTATTCTCCATAATTAAAAGTAGTAAAAAAAGATAGAAAAGAGAATAGAAAGACACCTTAATTCAAAAACTATGAATCCTTTAAAGTTCTAGCTTACTCTCCGTATTCTCTTCCCGAAAACGGTATTCAGCAACACACCGGAAAGCACTAAAATAATTCCAATATTCACAATAAAACTCAATTTCTCATCAAAAACAAAATAACCAATAAGGAACATATAAATCGCACCAAGGTATTGAAAAGGAGTAATTGTAGCAGCAGAACCGAGATGTAATGCTTTTGTGAGGAATATTTGAGCAAATTGAGTAAAAATCCCCAGAGTAAGAAGAAGTAACCATTCTATCCCTGAAGGGAAAGTGAAAGACCAGAAACAGAAGATTGTCATTAATGGAATAGCAATCATGGGGAAATATAGTACAATGGTAATGGGAGCATCTGTTTTCTTGAGTTTTATCACAGCGGTATATGCTAATCCTGAAAAAACGGCAGAAATCATTCCTACACCAATGTGAAAAAAGGAAAAATTAAGGGTTGAATCGCCTAAAAACTTATCGAAAGCAATAAGACCAACTCCAGAGAATGAGAGTAAAATAAAGATCCATTGAATTGTCTTTACTTTTTCTTTGAGAATAATCAATGCGAGAATTACAGTAAAAATTGGTGCTAAATATTGAATAATCGTCGCAATAGCCATGGGCATGTGTTGGAAAGTATAGAAAAATAAAGTCAAAGCGATGGTACCTGATAAACCTCTGATGAGCAACCATTTTTTATTCTTTACAAAAACAGGGAGTTTGCGGTATTTTATAATCACTAAACTCATCACAAAAGAAACAATTGAACGAGCAAGTACCAATTCATGCGCAGGATAATGTTGAATGTTAGCAATCACATCTTGTTGGTCACCTGCTCCTAAAATCTTTACGAAGAAGTTAACGATGACAAAACAGATGCCTGATAAGATGATATAGATAATTCCTTTTTGCAAGGGGCAAAAATACACTTATAAAATAAAACGAAAAGACTTTGAATGAGAATTAAATTGAGTAAATAAGAAAATTTATGGTATTGACATCTTAAAAGATGTTTTTCATGTGTAGTTTCAATACTTGTAAATCGAATAAGGCTTGCAAAGATTTTTATGTCCGATTTGTATCAAAAGGAAAGAGTAAAAAATTAGCACTAATAGCCGTCGCAAATAAGTTGATAAAACAATCTATTAATATTGCTAAATAGGGGTTAGTTTATGATGAAAATTTTAGAAGTGTAAACAGAGGGGTGAATTTTTTCTAATTGAAGATAACGAGAGTCTGTGCACAAACTCCATTTTCTTTTTAAATTTAGCATTTATTTCGCACATACTTCTCTTCTAACGAAAGATCTTTTCCACGTTAGAATAAATACTCCACCAACATTTTTGGATTTACATCGTCTGAATGTGTTTAAAACGGCTGTATTTTGTCAAAAATAACACTACAAGCTCTTTTAGCCTGCTTTTCAACTCATCCACCGAAAAAATGGACATAAGTCTCCTAAGGTTGTAAATCATCATCAAATGACATCATCTGTAACTGATTTCGGTTAAATCCTTGAATAAAACACATGTGTTTTTACTCTTTAAAGATACGGAAAATGAATGGTTTTTGAAAGCTAAGTTATGAAAAAAACGATGTTATTTTTTGCGCAGTCTGACGATGGCAATATGAAATTTTGGGCATTCTGAAACACCAATTTTTCAATTTACTACGCTGTTTATTTAATGTTAATTCGCTCATATCTACCACTATCTACCCAATTTTTATATTGATTGTTATGCGTGTATTTTCTTAATCAACCAATATTTTGTCTAAATCAATATCTTTTAATTTTATTTTAATATGACAGGAATATTCTCCATAAGATAAATTGATATTGTCACTTGACACTCCATAATAATCAATATTAATAGAGAGTTTGTTATTTTTTGCATTCAAATTATTGATAGTTAATTTATTCAATAAAAATTCCAAATAATCATATGTACTAGTCGTATTATTTTTTACTTCCAACATAAGTTTGACAATATTTTCTGCACTATCCAAGGCATTTGGATATGGTTTATAATTTATAGAAGATATTGTTAATGGAAGGTCATCAATGATAAACTCAACACCTTTGTCATATTTATCTTGCATATTGAATTTCTCTCCTGAAGGTAATTGAATTTTTAATATATAATCAATATTTCCTATTGTCTTCTTACATTCGATATCTAATGAGGACTGTGACCCATCACAAAATAAAGCATCAACTTCATCAAATTGTAATAACTCTGGAATTGCTAGGAATTGCTTTGTATCATTAATTGAGCTTTCCATTTTTGAGATATCTATTAATGCTGAATTCTGAATTACACAACCTGAAATTACAATTACAACAACTAATAAAATGATTATTCTAAATTTTATCATGATTTTTTTGGTTATCTTAATTTATGCATAACGGGAGTCCGTGCACAAACTCCATTTTCTTTTTAAAATTAGCATTTATTTCGCACATACTTCTCTTCTAACGAAAGATCTTTTCCACGTTAGAATAAATACCCCACCTACATTTTTGGATTTACATCGTCTGAATGTGTTTAAAATGATTGTAT
>JAJRQQ010000088.1 GCA_024280155.1 Bacteroidota bacterium | reverse complement strand
CCTTCGAAGAACGGGTTCGTTCCGATGACACCATCGAAAGGAGTTAATCCAAAGTCAGTTGCCCCAGAAATCCGACCGAAATATCCTTTTTTGGCATCGTCTTTTAATTTTAAATCGAGGACTTTTATTTTTTCTCCATCTCCACCAATCCCATCATCATCTTCTTTTTCATATACTTGAACGGTTTCTACACCATCAGCTCCAAGATTTTTAGTTGCAATTGTTGGGTCAGAACCAAAAAACTCATCTCCGTCTACCAAAACTTTATCAATGGCTTGACCTTGAGAAGTAATTTTTCCGTCTTTGTCAATTTCTAAACCAGGTAGTTTTTTGATTAAATCTTCAACAACCGCACCTTCGTGGACTTTAAAAGAATCAGCGACATAAACTAAAGTGTCTCCTCGATAGAAAATAGGATTTCTGTTTGCATAAATGATGACTTCTTCTATCTCTTGAGATTTCGACAACATTTTAACGTTTGGAATGTTGATGTCATTGTTTCCCTCATTTCCAAAAATGTAGTATGTTTTTTCGTCAAAACTTGGATGGTCGATAATTAATGAAAAAGTATCTGGTTGAAAACCTGTTAAAATGAACTCACCTTTTACATTGGTGTGCGTATATCCCAAGAGTACAGAGTCACTTAGTCGAATCGCCATCGCAACTGCATTCTTCACTGGACGAGTACCTGTGGAATCATTCACGACACCTGTTATTTTCATCTCTTGGGAATATGAAAAAGAATTTACAAGAATAATGAAAGAAAAAAACAATAAAACTTTAGACATATAAATGTATTTATGGGATAAAGTTAATTTCTATCTAGAATGAATGGGGTAAAAAATGTCTAATGGTGAAATGGAATTTTAAATGGTAAGCATGGAGTTTAACGTGGCTTCGTTATCGTTACTTATTTTTCGCTTACTCCCATTAGAATTTGATATTCATAACCTTGTTCTCCATTGAGTGTTTCGTAATTGATAACGAGGGGAGTTCCGAAATATTTCTCTGGGTCTGACTGAAATTTTGTAATCAAGGAAGTCATCATTTGAACAACTAAAGAAGAATAATAACCATCTTTTTTATTTTCTCCAACAATAAGATATAGGTAAGGGTCTTCGTGTATAAATTCGATGAAATTTGTTTCGTATTCTCCTTCTTGATTAACAACTTGCATAGCTCTTTTATAACTACAAGCTACTTTTTCAGCAGAAGTAAAGGATTCGTAGATCAATTCTTCTTCATAATAGGCAACTTTTCTTTTTGTTAGAATAGGTTTTTCTTTTTCGTTGTAATAAGTCACTCGTTCTACAAAATGACCTTCACTTCCTTTTCCTTCTTCAAACAATTCTCTCGTAGCAATTAAATGACCTTCATCAAAATAGAAGGTGTTAGAATTAATACTTGGAGATTTTGGAGAAGTATATTCTTCGAATAATTTCACGGTGTAATTCGAATCATTTACGTAAATTTTTACAAAAACAGAAGCGCCATCCGGTCTTGTGTATGATAAACTCTGACCATATCTTAAAGAATCATTCTGGTCAATGTCGCTTATGATCTTTTCAAATTCAATCTCTTCACTATTCGGTGTATAGGTGTTTTCGTCAAGGTAAATTGCATCTTCAGTAATAATTGTTTCGGGTGTGCCACCACAACTATGAAGGAGTAGTGTTAGGAGAGAGAAAAAGATAAATTTAAAATTCATAGTTCTTGTTTTTTATTTCTATTGGAATGAAACATTTTATAAAAGTAACAAGAATTGGTCTTTCCCATGAAAATGAAACTATTTTATTTAAAGACTTACTAAGTTTAAAGAGATGTTTAAATAAGGCAAGGGAGTCATTTGATTTATCATGGTGTAATTTTGTTCACCAAAGAAACCTCTAAAAAAGTCTTTATTGTCGTAAGAAGTTAAATCATCTACGTTAAATGAGTAATTTAGAGCGACACCCGCCTGTATTCCTATCCAAAGAAATCCTTTTATTTGTTTCTGATAGTCTAACCGTAGTCTAATTTCACTACGTCTTAGTTCAAGATTTTGTGCATTAAATTGAGTATCATAAAGTCTATAAGTCGATCCTTCTAATTCGTATCCTGCAAGTAATATATTTCTAGAATTAAATTTTCTTCGGTAATGAGCTTTCGCAGGAAATAGAATTTCTGTTCCCCATTTTCTATTTTTAGAAGTGAAATTATACATTATTACAGGGAGGTAATTCATGTCTCCTGCTCTATATGACCTTGTCAAGCCAATTCCCCACTGTAGTCGGTCGTGCGGTCTTCTTCCGTATATAAGTGTAGCAGAAAATCTTGTATTTTCAAGATTTGGTTGTGTTTTAGATGTTTTTAAATTGTAGTTTCCATTTAATTCACCAAGCATCTGAAGGATTAAAAATGTTTTTTCACCAATAGGTTTAAAAAGAGTTGTCTTTAAACTGATGCTAGTTAGCGTTTGCTCTAGTTCGTCAACTAATTTTCCATGATCATTACTTAAATTATTCTCACCATGGTAACGAGCTTGGTTAAAACCGCCTCCTATTTGCCAAACAAAACTAGATAATGATATTACAGGGATGTTTGCATTTATCCTAAGTCCGTTGTAAAACACACGACTAGATCCAGTTTGTGTAGCATCTGTGTCTGGTGAATAGGCTCCTTCATTAGAAGTTTTTAATGTTCCAGGTCCAGTTATGTCGTAGCCAATAGAAATGAATCTGTTAGGGCTCAAATCGAAAATTTTAGGGCTACAATAAGTTGTTATTTCTCCGATATCTTCTACATCATCGTATATGCTATAATCTTCTTCTTCCTCGATGTAATTTGAGTCGATTTGAGAAAAACCATTTAGATGAATAGAGCAATATAAAAGTATAAATAGAAAATGATTTGGTTTTATTTTAAAAACGGTCATAGTGAATTAATGTTTTTTCTTTAGCGCAATTTTTTTCCATGTATCGGTTCTTCCGAGTGCCTTAACTCCTACATAACCTCTGATATTAAGAACATTTTTGTTTTTTGTAATTACGCAGTTGTATAAACTCCCACTCTCAGGGTCGTAAATGGTTCCATCCTCCCACACATTATTTCCTTTGTAAACGAAATCTTTTAGTAGGCGATACCCTTTTAATGGAACGTTTCTCATTTTCTCATCCTCATTGTTCTTATCTACTTTTGGTTTTTTGTCACAGGATCTATGGGTGCTCTCAACCAAACAATTTTCCCATAATATTTGTTTCCAATTTTCTCTATTTTCACTCTAGCTTTCCCATTACTAGGCTCCCATAAGCCAATAATATCATCTCCACCACCCGAAAAGTAGGTTGAATAAGTAAAGCTTGTTAATGCTGCTAATAAAGCGAATGAGGTTAATAAAACAGTAATTCTTTTCATAATCTTATTTTTTATAATAGTTAATACTAAATACTAATTTGCAACTAAGTTCTAAATCATCATCTAAGTCCTCTTTTAAAATAGCATCAGCTATAATTAACAAATTATCATCCAATAGAATAGGTGTGATTTCTTCTTGAATATCGGCAATTTTTAAGCTCAACTCTTTTGAGTTTTCTTCAATTGGATTAATTACTGCGACAGTTTGCATCGGAGAATTGTCAGACATTAATTGAAGACTAATTGATTCTATAAGGTTAAAATCAGTAAGTTGATCACTTAGAATGGTACAAGACGTTAGTTTAATATCAACTAAGTCTTCTTTTTTTATTTTATTTTCTTCCATGAATTTCATGAGTTCTGCTGTCATGTCTGCTTGACATGTATTACTGCCTTCAAAAAGTGGGCCAGATGCAATAAGTGTTGATTCTATTATAAAATCTTTGTGGTTATTTGCTTCGTTAGAACATGATGTTATACCTATAATTAGAAGTAACAAAAAAAGATGTTTGTTTAATTTTTTCATTAGGTTTTTTTTATTTTTTGTATAAAGTTAAAAAAATAATGGTACAACGCAATATAAAGTGCTTAAAACCGTATATTTGTAAGTTCGATTACTATAAAAATGAAAAATGAATAAATTAGTTATAAGTTTTAGTGCAATAATGTTGACTTTTGTAACATTAGCACAACCTGTTGGTGGAGTAGGTGATCCGAGTTTAGATGGAAAGTTGGGGTTAAATACAATTACTACAGCAGTTCCTTTTATGAGTATTACTCCCGACTCCAGAACCGGAGGGATGGGAGATGCGGGTACAGCATTAAGTCCAAACTCAAATTCAATCTATTGGAATACAGCAATGCTAAACTTTTCAGAAGAACAATCTGAAGTAAGTATTTCTTACACCCCTTGGTTGAGAGCTCTAACAAATGACATTCATTTATCATATCTGTCTGCTTATGGCCGATTAGGTGATCGTCATGCTGTAACAGGAGCTTTACGTTACTTCTCTTTAGGTGAAATCACATTTACAGATGCAAGCGGAAACCTCATTCGACAAGATAAACCGAGTGAATTTGAAATTACAGGAGGTTATGCTTTTAGAACTTCAGCAAGAACAAGTGTTGGTTTGAATGGGAAATTCATCTATTCAAATTTAACGGGCGGTTTAACAGTTGCAGGGGTTGACACAAAGGCCGGAATAGCAGGTGCAGCGGATATTTCTTTTGCATTCTTTAATGATGAAGCTCAAATTGGAGGTTTGAAAGGTGTTTATACTTTTGGCGCGACAATTAACAATATTGGTAATAAAATTCAATACACGAGCGTAGGTTCTGATAATCCAGGAGATTTTCTTCCGCAAAATATTAAAATTGGAAATGCATTCAAAGGTCAATTTGATAAGTACAATAGTTTAACGCTCTCAATAGATCTACAAAAATTATTGGTTCCGACTCCTGCCATTTATGATAATGGAAATTTAATCTCTGGAAAATCAAATGATGTTGGTATAATATCTGGAATGTTACAGTCTTTTTATGATGCACCAGGTACCGTTGAAAGAGATGCAAATGGAGATTATATTCAAAATGAAGATGGTTCTTATAAAGTTGTGAAAAATTCAAAATTAAAAGAAGAATTGTCTGAAATTAATATTGCAACAGGTTTAGAATATTGGTACAATAATATTTTAGCAGTTAGAGCAGGTTTCTTTTATGAAAGCAATAATAAAGGAGCTCGACAATATTTTAACTTTGGTGTTGGGTTCAAGTATCAAAACTTTGGAATTGACGTTTCTTATTTAGCTGCTTTAAAAAGAACAAATCCTTTGTCAAATACATTGCGATTTACACTGCGAATGAATTTTGGTGGGGACTCAAATGTTTCGAGTGATTCCACTCCTGAGTAATGAATTTTTCTAAATTAAGAATTGGACAAGGGGTTGATGTACATCGATTAAAAAAAGGGTTACCTCTTTTTGTTGGAGGAGTTAGAATTGAATCAGAAATTGGTGCTGTTGGTCATTCTGATGCTGATGTTCTTCTACATGCTATTTGTGATGCTCTGCTTGGCTCTGCAAATCTTAGAGATATAGGTTATCATTTTTCAGATACCGACCCAAAATACAAAGGAATTGACAGTCAAATATTACTGAAAGGTGTTTTTGAATTGATACAAGAAAAAGGTTACTCCGTTATTAATATTGACTCGACAGTCATTCTTGAAAAACCAAGATTGAACCCTCATATTCCAAGTATGCAAAAAGTAATAGCATGTATTTTAGGATTGGATGTAGATGCGGTTTCAATTAAAGCAACTACACACGAAAAAGTAGATTCTTTTGGTAAGTCAGAAGCGGTAAAAGCTTATGCAGTCTGTTTATTGGAAAGAAAATAAGGGGTGCTTACCCATTAAAATTCTAGAGCTCTTTCAATTTACCCTCTTACAATCTAAAACTCTAAAGTTCGAATTTTCTAAAAAAAGCACTATCTTTACACCGAAATTTAAAGAAATTCAAATGCAGACATATACAACTCAAGAAGAATTACTAGCGTTATACAATAAGCCATTGTTAGAATTGGTTTTTGAAGCAGCTACTGTGCATCGTTTACATCATAATCCTAGAGAGGTTCAAATGTCTTCTCTTTTGAGTATCAAAACTGGAGGGTGTGCTGAAGATTGTGGTTACTGTCCTCAAGCAGCTCGATATTCTACAGATGTTGAAGCGGAAAAACTAATGACGGTTGAATCTGTATTATCTCAAGCAAAAATTGCAAAAGAAAATGGTTCTTCGCGTTTGTGGATGGGAGCAGCTGGGAGAGAAGTTAGAGACAATAAAGATTTTGATAATGTCATCGAAATGGTTCAAGGTGTGAATGATTTGGACATGGAAGTTTGCTGTACTTTAGGTATGTTGAATGAAAAGCAAGCTGTTCGATTAAAAAAAGCAGGGTTATTTGCTTACAACCATAATTTGGATACTTATGCCGATTATTACGATGATGTAATCTCTACGAGAGAATATGAAGATAGATTAAATACGATTGATAACGCAAGAAAAGCTGGAATATCTGTTTGTTCAGGTGGAATTATTGGAATGGGGGAAGCGATCGAAGATAGAATCGGTCTTTTAATGAGTTACATGAAAATGGACACACCTCCAGAATCTATTCCTATCAATGCTCTGGTTGCTGTCGAAGGTACGCCAATGGAAGATCAAAAACCGATTGAACAATGGGAAATGATTAGAATGGTAGCAACTACGAGAATTGCTTTTCCAAAATCAGTAGTTCGTCTTTCAGCAGGTAGAACAAAAATGTCTATGGAAGGTCAGGCACTTTGTTTTATGGCAGGTGCAAGCTCAATCTTTGCAGGTGATAAGCTGTTAAGGACGCCAAATCCTGAGTTTAATGAGGATAAAGAAATGTTTGAAATTTTAGGATTGGTAACAAAAGAACCTTTTCAAGAAGGAGAAAAACCAGTTACTGAACCTGATGAAATTATTCTCGATAGAAAACGAAAAGAAAAGGAAAGAGCTGAAGAATTGGCAGAAGCACGAAAAAATATTCCTTCAGATTTTCAACCAAGAAAAGTAACGAGCGTTAAATAAATGGACGAACGATTACTGAATAAATTATTAAAAAGAAAAGAAGAGGGGACATTGCGTTCCCTTTCTTCTTTTGAGGAAATGATTGATTTTTTTTCCAATGATTATTTAGGTTTAGCTCAAGTTAGTCATGAGAATAATCTTTCACACGGAGCTACGGGGTCTCGATTGATTTCAGGAACTTCATCGTTAATTCTAGAGGCAGAAAAAGAATTGGCGTCTTTTTTTAAAGAAGAATCAGCACTTTTCTTTAACTCGGGCTATGATGCTAATTTGGGTTTTTTTAGTTCTGTTCCTCAACGTGGAGATACCATTATTTATGATGAATTAATTCATGCAAGTGTTCGAGATGGAGTACGATTGAGTTTCGCAAATCATTTATCGTTTGCTCATAATGATGTCGATGATTTAGAGAGAAAAATCAAGCAAGCGAATGGTTCTGTTTATGTTGCTATTGAGAGTTTATATTCAATGGATGGTGATTTATCGCCTTTGCGGAAAATTCAGCAACTTTGCGACAAACACAATGCTTATTTAATCATAGATGAAGCGCATTCTTCGGGTGTTTTGGCGAAACAGGTAGAGGTTTTGTTGATGCTCTAGAATTGCAGGGTAAATTATTTGCAAGACTTGTCACCTTTGGTAAAGCTTACGGTTCACATGGCGCAGTAATTTTAGGTACGAAGAATTTAACCGAATTCTTAATTAATTTCTCTCGTTCTTTTATTTATACAACCGCATTACCTGATGCTACTATCTTCCGCAATGTTGAGTTGGTTAAAAAGAATGATATTACTCGACGTCAATTTGATTTACAAGAAAATTTAAAATATTTCCGAAAAAATTTTAAACACGAAGGATTGATTTCTGAAGTTAATTCACCAATTCAAATTCTGCAATTGGGAGATGTTAAGTTGACGGCTAAAATAGCCAATCGACTTCAAGAAAACGGTCTTGCGGTTAAACCGATATTCTCACCAACTGTTCAGAAAGGCAAAGAAAGATTAAGGATGTGTTTTCATTCTTTTAATACAAAAGATGAGATTAATTTATTGGTGAAGTTGCTAGGTGAATAATTCTATCCGAAATATTGTTTATTTTTACATAAAAACGAATCATGAGCGAATCTGAAATCATAAGACCAAAAAAATCTAGAAAGAAGATATTTATACTAATTTCATTTCTACTTCTTTTGATAATTTCTTCTTACGTTTATTACAATTACTTTTTTGTCTATAGTGAAGGCTCTAGAGTCGGTATTCTATACAAGTTCTCTAAAAAAGGAACATTCTTCAAAACTTATGAGGGGGAAATGGTTTTACCTGGTATTAAAGCCGGAAATAGTACTACGGGAATGTCTACCAATCGTTTTCAATTCTCCGTAGCTAATGAAGAACTTGCAGAGGAATTGATGAGTAAACAAGGGATGGAGTTAGAGCTTCATTACCTGAATTATAACAAAGGATTACCGTGGAGAGGAGATGTTTATGCTCCAGAAGATGGTCAATTTGTTGTGGATAAATTGATTTTGGTTAAAAATGAATTTCCAAATGGATATGGGTTGTAAATAGTAAAACCAATAATTTGTTAAATATACCCAAAACTGGGTATATGAATAGTACTTGATGTCTTCTAATTTTATACTATTGATTTCTCAAACTGAGATGTTGATATAATCTAAAATTATTCTATTATGAAAAGTAAAGTTTTGTTGTCAGTATTATTTATGTTAGTGTTTAGTTCTGTATCCTATTCTCAGTCGTGGTCAGATTGGAGTACGTGGCATTCTGTAAATTGCTTTGAAGGCATTGATTTTCGTATAAAAACAAAAAAATCATCTTATTCAGGGAATTATGAAGCGTACATTGAGTTTAGAAACAGGTACAATAGTGATGTGCATTTTAATTATTCAGCAACTGGAGGTGATTATACAACCAAGAATAACAGAGTGACAGTCCGAGCGGGAGATATTTATAGAACTTACATGGGGGCTAGTTTTACTTCTGATTATTTTAATATTTTCATTGATAAATTACGCCACGGTCGTGATGGTCTTCAAGAATACTCAAATTGCGATTAACAAATTGCCCCTAACTATTATAAAAAATCCTCCTTGATTACTCAAGAAGGATTTTTTATAATTTCAAATTGAAATAAGAAGTGTTTTAATTGATTTTTTGGGTGCCAGCACTAACGTTTGGCAGGGATCAAAAGTTTTACTTTTTCTTATCTACTTCAACAGTTGCCATTTCATCAGATTGGTATTCACCAGCATCTAATTTATCTTTAACAGTTACGAAAGTTTCAATTGTGTACTTCACGTCTTCTAAGGTGTGAATTGCTGTTGGAATTAATCTCAACATGATAACATCTTTAGGTACTACTGGGTATATCACAATAGAACAAAAGATGTTGTAATTTTCACGTAAATCAAATGTAAGATTTGTTGCTTCAGCTAAAGAACCTTTTAAGAATACTGGAGTTACAGCAGAATTCGTTAATCCGATATCAAAACCAGACTCTTTTAAACCGCCTTGAAGTGAAGAAGCAATTTTCCACAAGTTTTCTTTATGCTCAGGGAAGTCTCTCAATAATTCCAATCTTTTTCTTGCTCCAACGACCAATGGCATTGGTAAGGATTTGGCATAAACTTGCGAACGCATGTTGTAACGTAAAAATTCTACGATATGTTCTTCTGCGCAAATAAATGCACCGATAGATGCCATCGATTTTGCAAAAGTACCGAATAAAATATCGATTTCGTCGTGAACACCTTGTTCTTCTCCTGATCCTTGACCACGTTTACCAACAGTTCCAAATCCGTGAGCATCATCAACAAATAAACGGAAGTTGTACTTTCCTGATTTTCTAAATTCAACTAGCTCTTTCAATTTACCTTGGTCTCCAGCCATACCGAAAACGCCTTCCGTAATCACTAAAATACCGCCATTTGTTTTTTCTACAATTTTGGTTGCTCTTGACATTTGTTTGTCAAAACTTTCCATGTCATTGTGTTTAAAAACAAAACGTTTCCCCGCATGTAAACGCATTCCGTCAAGAATACAAGCATGAGATTCGCTATCGTAAACAATAACATCAAAACGATCGACCATCGAATCAATTGCTGAAACCATTCCTTGATATCCAAAGTTTAAAAGAATTGTATCTTCTTTTTCCATGAATTCAGAAATCTCAGCTTCTAACGCTTCGTGTTGATTGGTTTGACCAGTCATCATTCTAGAACCCATCGGGTAAGCAAGTCCCCATTCTGCAGCCGCATCAGCATCCGCTTTACGAACTTCGGGGTGATTTGCTAATCCTAAATAGTTATTCACAGACCATACTAAACATTCTTTTCCTCGAAAGATCATTTTATTACTGATTTCCCCTTCCAGTTTTGGGAAAGTGAAATAACCATGAACACCTTTAGAATACTGCCCCAATGGACCTCTGTTTTTCTTAATTTTATCAAATATGTCTATTGCCATACCTCGTTTTTTTATATTTACAACTTGAATTTCAGTTGTTCCTTCTAAATTTCTTCGACAAAAGTAGTTTAATTTTCAAGATTTTAAAGGCTTTGAGTTGAAAATTATTAACAATTCAACAGTGAAACGTTATAGTACTTTAGTTCATTCTACTATTTTTACAACATGGAATTCAGAAGAATAGAAAAACAGGATAATGAAGAAATAGCAAAAGTCATTCGGATTGTTTTGAAAGAACATGGGGTGGATAAACCGGGAACTGTTTTTACTGATCCAACAACCGACGCACTTTTTGAGCTGTTTCAAGATAAAAATGCTGAATATTGGGTGGTTAAAGATGAGGGAGAAATATTGGGTGGAGCAGGTATATACCCAACGAAAGGTTTACCAAATTCGTGTATAGAATTAGTTAAAATCTATTTGCTCAATTCTGCTCGAAACAAAGGAATAGGTAAAAAATTAATGGAGATATGTATAGACGAGGCTAAAAAGCGTGGTTTTTCTACGATTTATTTAGAAACGATGCCCGAATTGTCCAACGCAATAGACTTGTACAAGAAAATGGGATTTGTTCAGTTGGATAAGCCTCTAGGTGATTCAGGGCATTTTGCTTGTGATTTATGGATGTTAAAAAAAATGGATGAGTAGTTTTTATAATTAAAAGATGAATTTACAAAAGTGTAGCATTGGTGAATATCAGACGGTTTCAGGTTCGGAATACCAAAACTTAACCGTTTCATATCAAGTTTATGGGCAAAAACTTCATTCTGCACCCATAATTATTGTTGCACATGCTTTAACGGGGAATTCTGACTTACAGGATAAGAAAGATGGTTGGTGGAGAGGTCTTTTAGGAAAGGATAAGCTATTTAACTTCGAAGAATTTACAATTATTGTTTTCAATATTCTCGGAAATGGTTTTGATGGAACTATGATTGATAATTATAAAGATTTTACTTTAAAAGATGTTGCTAAAACATGGTTATTGACTTTAGAACAATTAAATATTGAAGCAATCCATGCGATCATAGGTGGTTCTTTAGGTGGTTCTTTAGCATGGGAGTTTGCAGCTTTAAAGCAGGGTTACTTAAAATATTTGATTCCGATTGCGAGTAATAATACACCAACTAACTGGCTTTTAGCTTTTACTCATACACAAGAATCCATTCTCTTGAATTCTAACAAACCTTTGGAAGATGCTCGGAAGATGGCGATGCTTTTTTATCGGAATCCTAATTCTTTCTCAAGAAAATTTGAATTAGAAAAGAATAATGAAGGAATGTTTATGGTTGAATCTTGGTTAGATTATCATGGCGAAAAATTAAACGAGCGATACGAAGTTAAAGCATATTTGATGATGAATCACCTAATGAAAACGGTAGGTGTTGGACTGGATGAAATGAAGAAAATTGATGCAAAAGTGATTCAAATTGGCGTTTCTTCCGACCTGTTATATCCCAAAGATGAAATTCTTAAAACAAGAATGGATCTAGATGAATTGAATATTGAGAATGAGTATTTTGAAATTAAATCAACCGACGGACATGACGCTTTCTTTATTGAACAAAAACAAATAGAGAAATTTTTAACGCACTTATTTTAATTAACCTTGAATGAAAAAGAGTGAACCCAAAACCCTAAAGTTCTACCCTCTAAAACTCTAACCCCCCATCAAATTCATATCAAATAAATACAGTATCGAGGCAATAGCAGCACAACCTAATTCCAATTCTCTTTTATTTACGTTCTCAAAAACATCACTAGGTGCATGATGGAAATCGAAATAGCGTTGAGAATCAGGGACAAGACCAACCAAAGGAATGCCTTCAAAAGTGTTTTTTAGTGGAGAAATATCAACACCACCATATCCTTTTTCAAAGATGTGTAAATCATATTCTTTAAATAATGGAGCAAAAGATGCTAAAAGTTGGATATATTTTTCTTCCCCATCTAAATTAAATCCTCTTGGAGCAAACCCACCTCGATCACTCTCTAAAGCCAGGATGTGTTTTTCATTTTTCTGAGATTTTGCCCATTCAGCATAACCTTTTCCACCACGGTTCCCATTTTCTTCGTTCATAAAAAGAACTAAACGTAAAGTATTTTTGGGTTGGTAATTCATTTCTTTCAAAATTCTTAATGCTTCCATCGTGTGGATTACTCCAGCGCCGTCATCGTGTGCACCTTCTCCTGTATCCCAAGAGTCAAGATGTCCTCCAAAGGTGATAATGTTGTTTGGGTTTTCTGTACCTGTAATTTCAGCGATGACATTATAAGAGATTACATCAGGATATTCTCTACAATCCATCTCAAAGCTAAATTCAACACTTCCAGTTTTTATTTTTTCGGCGAGAATATCTGCATCCTGTGTTGAAATTGCAGCAGCAGGTATTTTTGTTACATCCTCTTCGTAATCCATAGATCCGGTGTGTGGATGTTTGTCAATAGGTAAACCTAAAGAACGAATAATAACGGCTTTTGCTCCTAGTTTTGATGCTTCAACGGCGCCATATCCGCGAATGGAATAGCAACCGCCATACGCTTTAAAGGTTTGAATTTGTTTCTCATTCATTCTTTGATTGATGAAAACAATTTTCCCTTCTACATCTGATTTTTTTGCTTTTTTTAATTCTTCCAAAGAAGAAAAAGAAATAACTTCGGATTGTATTCTGCCGTTCGTTCCGATTGAACCGCCCAATGCTAAAAGATGAACGCTAGAAATAGTTCCATCTTGTTCAATTATCCAACCTGCTTCTTTCGTGCCTCTTTCCCAATGTGGGACTTTTATTTCTTGTAAATAAACTTTATCGAAACCATACGATTCGAGTTTATTTTTTGCCCAAATAACAGCCATTTCAGCTTCAGCAGAACCGCTAACTCTTGCACCGATATCTTTGCAAAGTTCTCGAAGATTTTCGTAACTTTCTCCATTGGAAAGCGCCATGTTATACACTTTTCGTATAAAAATGGAATCTTCGTTTTGAGCAGAAATAGAGAGTGCTGAGAAAAGAATTAAGGAGAATAAGATATGTTTCATTTAAATCATTTTTTGATAAAAAGATGTCTGTATCCATCAAACATCTCGTCTGAAATTAATAGAGTATCATTTCCCTTAAAAATATAAGAACCGTAAAGGTAGTTGTTGCTTGAGCGAAGTGCTGGAGTAGGTAGATTGGTGTACATACTATTGATTAACTCTATTCTAAAGTCATTTTTGCTGAATTTTTTACCGTCAATATAAACGAAAAATACTCCTTTGTCTTTAAATTCAAAAACGGTATTTTCAGGATAATAATCGCTAATTGTTGAGCCAGTCATTCCTCCTGAACTTCCAATGTATTTCCACGATGCAAAAATCTTTTTAGATTCATCGCTCGGAGTGTCAATCTTTTTGCACGATGTTACAAAAAATAGTAAACTTAAAAAGAAGACTACAGTTGTGTAATTTTTCATGAGATAAATGTACAAAAAAATCCCTATACAATGAGTAAAGGGATTTTAAAGTAGTTTATATAAAATTATTCAATAACAACCTTTAAGGTTTCAATTTTCTCATTTCGTTCAATTTTTATAAAATAAATTCCAGGTTCAAGTGATTTAGCATTGAATTTAATTCGACCAACCATTTTTTCATAAGGAAGCTCGATGATTTGTCCCGCATTATTATAAAGAATGAAAGAGGAATTTTCTAGATCATTTCCTTCAACTGTGAAATCTGAATGAGCTGGATTTGGATAAACTTCGATAGCGTTTAAATTATTGATTTCTTCATAAGAAAGAGGGTAGTTAACCGTAAAATTATAATCAATATTGTCTCCAAAATCTCCGTTAAATTGTTTGATTGTTCCTGCTCCAATGCCAAAGAATTTAGTGTATCCATTACCGTCACTATTTGCCCACCAACTTAACCCGTCACCATCTGTATCATAAACGTGATAGTTATAACAACCTAATGGGAGTGTTACGGTATCTTTGTAGAGTGTACTTGCAGACATATTTGTTCTTGATACCACTATGTTTCCTTGCTCATCTTTTAACTCATAACTATTTTCATTTGGCGCATTATTCGTTTTAAAAAAAATAATAAAAGTTGAAGGCATTGTTTCAGTGATTTCAAATTTTGAATCATAATGGTTGTTGTAAATGTATTCATCCGTAGCGTCATTTGGATTGCTAATTTCTACATGAAAAACATTATTGACTGGAAGTAGAGAATTCCATAGGTACCATTCCGAAGGAAGTGTAACGGTTTCACTTTCTCCAAAAGCTAAGTTCCCATTCCAAATATATGAATGAGAAGTGGTTGAATTATTTACCCAGTATTTGATGGTTAGTTTTGTTAAATCATCACTACCTGTATTTTTAATTGTTACTATAGGTTCGTTACAAATAGAATTAAACCTAGAAAACTCAATTCTATTTGATGGTTCTCTAACTTCTACGATTGATGCGTCTAACGTATGATTGATTGCACCATATGTTATTAGTTGATGATTCGCAATATATCTTGAATCTCCTGATGCATTTTGAATAGTATAATCAATCAATGCAGGTTGTCCAGGGGTAACGTATGGTGTTAAATCACTAACATGGACGTCTGAAGGAGCACCAGGACACCAGCCAGCACGATCATACACCCAAGTACCTCCTTGAGGGTAGATTGGATTCTCTGCACAGTCTGTCCATACAGGCCAAGTATATTCAGCACCTCCACCATTTACGTTTATTTTGTGATTACGAGCAATAAACTCTCCTTCTTGTCCATGACCTGTAATCACGGATTTTACTTCGAAATATTTTCCATTTTGATCAAGTTGAACATTTTTTTCTGGATAATAACGGTCATTCATAATGTCCGTATAATTTCTTTGAGAAACATACCAGAGTTGGTCGATATCAATAATATCTCTTGGAGGTGTTCCTACAATAAATTTAAAACGAATATCCATGTCTTCTTGCCAAACTCCACCAGTCATGAAAATTCTCTTTTTATCTTTGAAAAGAGGAGTGTAATCAGTAACGTCAAAAGAATATGTTTTTCCTTCCATTCCTAAATTTAATCCTATTCCATAAGGAGTTACAAATGACATGATTTCAAAACGAGATGGCGTTCTTTTGTAATAGTCTAAATCAACTGGAGTTGGAGCTGTGTTTTCTGTTGCAACAGGGATTGTTGTAATTATGTTTCCGGTTACAGCATCATAAACATTCTGTGGAGTTGCTTCCCATACTGTTAGTGAAGAAGTTTCAATTACTTCGTCATCCATTAAAACACCAGGGTAAGATGTTATAGCGTAAGTAGTAATTATGTTAGGTGTATTTTGTGTTGAGTCCATTAATGTAGAAGGAGAAACAGTTAAGTTGTAGTTTCCTTGAACAAATGATAAGCTAGGGCGTGAGTTTGTAGAATTAAAGAATTTATCTAAAACTTTACCTCTAGTCATTTTCCAAACTACTGGAGATGTTGGAGTGTTTCCTGTATTGATTGACTCTGATAAGTTATTCCCCGAACCGTTGTCGATTTTATAATAAGCAACAAGATTACTATAAGAAGGGTGTGAAGAAGTTATTTGAATGTTTTTCCAATTTGAAATTTCTGTTGCAGATAACTCTTTATTCCAGATTCGTACTTCGTCTATCATTCCAGGGTAATTATAATCACCTGTATTTGCACCGCCAATTACCATTTCTACAATCTCAATAGGATTTGTTTTTCCGGTACCAGAATGCCACAAAGTGCCATTTTTGTAAATCTTCATAACTCCTGTAGTACTGTTTTTTGAAACAGTCCAGTGATTCCATTGTCCTTTTATTTCAGTTGAAGTTGCGAGTTTATCAATTCTATCATTCGCATCGTTAAGTGAACCACAGTCAAAATAAATACGGCTATTGCTCCAAGGAAGGTGTATGTTGAAACTTCTTTGGTTATTCGAATTGTTAGCGTGAATAATTGAAGTGTTTTGAGGCATTAAATTAGAATCGCCAAAAGCCCAAAATGAAACGGTCAGTTCATTGGAAATAGTTGACATGTTGGTTGTTGAAATATCAATAATTGGGTTCCCTGTGAGTTCGATGTTGTATCCGTTATTAGCATAAATACCCATGTTCGATGAGGTAGTACCTTCTATTTGTATGTCTCCTGTCGGAACAGTGTTAGTGAATGAAAATTCGATAATTAGATTATCTGTTCCATTCCACACAAATGGTTGATAAAATTGAATCCTATTTTGTCCAGGCAAGAACAGGAAATTATCATTGTAAACTTCTGTAAATCCATTTAGAATTGGTGTGGAAGGATCCAATGTTGTTGCTGATGTTGATTGTATTCCTACCGAAAGAAAGTTGATTTGATTACCATTCACTGCATTGAGTAAAAAGCCATCGATATTTCCTGCTGTGAATCCTGCAGCAGTTAGTTCTGTCGCTGTGTAGATGAATTGAGATTTACCTGATTGATTACTTCCATCCAATACATTATTCATTGGAGTAGTTCCAGTTAAAATATTGTATTGATTTTCTGCAATAATATTATTCAAAGTTACATTATTTACAGGGTATTGGTAATAAGTGTATGTTGGTTGAGAGGTATAGTTGAAAGTTGTACCACTAAAATTGCTTACAATTAAATCAGGGTGTGTGTATAAAACTGAATCAATTTTTGATGAATCTTCAATGTAGGTGTTACAAGAATAATCCCATTCACCGCAACCCAAATTTGTGTTTGAACTATTAGAAACAAGACCGTCTGTACAACGGATGCTATATTCCATGATGATTTTTTCAAAACTTGTATTTGGTAAAACAGAAAAGTCAAATACAGAATCTCTTGTGGTAGAGTTGTATTCGTATGTTTGAATGGTAATCGTATCACCAATGGTTTGAGCTGAATTGTTTCCCACAAGAAACAAAAATAAGATTAAAGAAAGTAATTTAGACATTTTTGTAGTTTTAGGTGCAAAAGTAAGGAAATTTAAACAGAGATTAAATCGTTTTAGTAGAAAAAAGCAATTATTTAGAACAGATTATTTAGAATTTTTTTATTCTTGTATTATCCTCGAATAAATTTAAAATAAAAGATGCATAAAATTATAACTCCTCAAGATTGGAAAACATCAAATTGGTCAGGTGGTAAGACTTCAGAATTGTATATTTATCCTGAAGGTGCTGAATTTAAAAAAGGAGATTATTCTTTGAGAATTAGCATTGCAACCGTAGAAATTGAAGAATCAACTTTTACCCCCTTGAAAAATGTGGATAGAGTTCTTACAGTTTTGGATGGGGAAATCGAATTGATTCACGAAGGACATCATTCTTCGAAGCTAAAACAATACGAACAAGATAGATTTAGTGGTGATTGGAAGACGGCGAGTTTTGGAAAAGTCCGTGACTTTAACGTGATGACGAAGAATTATGCCGTTGAAACGAAAGTAGTGAAGTTAATCAAGAATGAAACATTCTTTTTGCCTAAAGGTTCACTTTGCTTTGTAGCAGAGGGTGAAATCAAAATCGATTCTCAAAAATTAAATAAAGATTTTTTAGTCAAAGTTGATTTTGAATCGAAGATTCATTCGACGATGAAAAGTGTTTTGATTGTCATAAGCTAATTGTTTCTACAATACTCTAACGAGATATTCTTTGTCAAAGATTGTAATAAATAAAGGGTAAGCACTGCCTAACTTATTATAGTCAGCATTTTTTTGACTTAAACGATGTTTTTCAACCTTTACAATCACTTTTAGTAATTCTTTCTTTTCTGCTTTATACGAGAAGTCATAAATGCGTTCCTCACCCGGCATTAAGTTATTGTCTGAAACTTTTTTCACCAAAGGATGCCATTCCCAATGTTCACCAATTCGCTCTGTTTTTACATTCAAAGTATCACCTTTCATATTCAAAACAGTAAAAGAGATAATGAAAAATCGTTCGGGGTCACCTGTAGGCACACGATGACCTGCGTGTTCGTTTTTAACTTTCAGTTTGTAGTTGATTGCGTTACTAATTTTGATGCTTTTTGGCAATACACTTGGGGAAATTTCGAGACCATTTAGCACATTTGTTTCAACGGTATCAAATTTAGGAATTCCAGAACCTGGGAAACCATGAAAATGACTTAAACGAGGTTCGTAACCCGGAACAATTGCTCGATGCATTTCTTCCATGTGACAGGATTTGCAATTTTTCTTTCCGTAGAAAGGACCAGCTTTCCATTCGTCCCCTGTTTCAAAACTGCACGCCAAGGTTGGTGTAATAACAGCAACAGCGTTGTGACATGAAATACATAAATTCTCAGATAAATGAGCAGTGTCTTTTACGGTTTTATGTGGAGCCTTGTCTGTACCGGTAGGTCCGATTATCGTATTGTTTCTTACGTGACATGCAGCACAAGTAATTCCCTCATGTTGTAATGCTTTGTCAAATTTTGGATTCTTTGTTTTTACGGGCTGGTAGATGTCACCGTCAATTAATCCTTCAATAATATATTCTTGTTGGTTTTGAAGAGGAACATGACAGTTGATGCACATAAAAGGGCTGGATTCTTTTTTAAGCTCAGCTTGAAATTGTAAATCTGTCCAAGCGTGTGCATGTGTTGACATTTTCCATTCTTTGTAATGGTCTTGATGGCAAGCCCCACATTGTTCTGCACTTAACGAAGTTAAACCCTCAGGTGGCATTTGGTTAGGAACGGCAAATTCCCAACTGTTTTCTAAAGGGTGGATGTTAACTTTTTCAGCAACCTTTTCAACTTTTCCTTGCGTGTTGTCACAAGATGTGAATACAAGGATTACAAAAATAGATAAGAAAATAGTTCTCATGGGAAGAGTTTTATATGCAAAATTAGTTGAAAAAAGTAATTCAAATGTTATTAAAGTTACATTATAAAATAAGAATCTTCAGTTTTGGTTGTTTCTTTCACTTCTTCACCAATCAATTGTTTTAAATTAATTTCAATTGCTTGAGAAATTGTTGTCATTGGAGTGTCAGCAGGTTTGTTTTCAAAAGGATTTTGAACGCCCAGTGCAACTTTTTCCAGTAGAAATAGGGGAGCAGAAATAAAAACGAGCAATGGAACTTCCACAAAACTATGTAGTTCGGTTAGCGCAAATGACAGTGAGATTAAAAAAATGTAGATGAAGATATGAAGAGTGATATTGTATGCTTTTGGGAATACTGTATTCTTTATTCTTTCAGCTTTCCCCATACTTTCTGTTAATCGAACAATTGTACTGTCTAATTGAATCTGTTGGTAATCATTGATGTTCCCATTTTTATGAAATGCAGAAATATCTTGGGAATGAAAATTTAAAAGAGCAACGGGTATGTTTTGATGTTTTTTTACTTCATTCAATTCTGTTTCAGAAATGTATTTTTCTAGACCAGATAGTACGTTTTGTTTTCTTAAATGCTTGCTCAAAGAATAATTCCAGCCCATTTGTCTGTAGGCAATTTTTTTTAAATCTTCAGATTGGTCTGATGTAAAACTTTTAACCTGCATCACTAATGAGCGTGAATCATTTACAATTGCACCCCATATCTTACGTGCTTCCCACCACCGATCGTAGGATTGGTAGAGTTTGAAAGTGAGCAAGAAGGCAATGGACGAACCAAAGAAACCAGAAATAAAAATAGGAAAAATGATGTCTAAATGCTTAAGGTACAATGATAGAATATGAATTCCAATAGAGAAAGTTAAAACAATTGGAATATCCCATTTAATCTTTGTTAAGAAGTATTTTAATGGTATTTTTTTTTCTAATAGCATTCTATTATATCTTTTGTCAAAGTTACGAAGATACTGAATAGATTCGATAAAACTATTTTATAGAAATGATAATAAACTATAAAACAACATCATATTTTACTGATAGCTTTTGTATATTTGAAACAAATTAAAAAATCAATTTTATGAAAACTGTATTTACTATTCTGTTTCTCTCTTTTTTTAGTTTTTTTAGTTTTTCTCAAAATCAATGCGATTCGGTTATTAAAATAGCAGAATTAGAACTACTAAAAGTCAAAAAAAATATCATTTCACTTGAAACTGAACAGAATATTTCTGATGTAAAATTAGGTACAGAAATGGTTATGTCTAAATTCTATGATGGAGAAAATTTAGATTTGAATTTAAAAGGATGGGTAATTATTGCTAAAGTATCTTTTGTTGCAGAGGATAAAGGGAAAGTAACTGTAAAGGTTAAAAAGGAACTATCAGGTGTGAAATTGAAAGATGCATTTAAGAAAGGAGAGAAAGATGTCAAAGTTCAACTAAAATACAAAGCTTTAGCTACAGAAGAGCCTTATTTAAAAAAGAATGAATCTGATACAATCATCGTTGGGACTCTTATGTGCGATTTAAAACAAGGAGAATGGCGTTCTTTTTATGAAGGAAATAAAATTCAAACCATTGTACATTACAAAAATGATGAGAAAAATGGTGAATATGAAATCTTCTATGAAAATGGGAATTTGAAAGACAAAGGGACTTACAGAGAGGATAAAGCCGTTGGAGTAATTTCATTCTACAATGAAGATGGAAGTATAGAAAAAGAAGTGAATTATGTGAACGGTAAACAAGATGGTGTTGAAAAAGGATATTGGAATGATAGTGTTGTAAAATACGAACAACGATATCGAAATGGTGTTTTATGTTGTACTTCTCGTGAATATTATGAAACTGGTGAACTGAAATTGGAAATCGTTTATGAAGATGGTTGAGTAAATGGAAAAGCCAAATTCTTTTTCAAAGATGGTAAACTAAATGCTGAACGTGAATATATCGATGGAGAGAAAAATGGTTTGAGTGTTATCTATTATGAGAACGGACAAATTCAAACCAAAGGTAGAAATAAAGATGGACATAAGGTTGGAGAATGGATTGAATACTACGAGGACGGCATCATCAAAATAAAAGTGATGTTTGATGGGGACGGAAAGAAAACAGGAATGTACGGTGAATGGTATGAAGATGACAAACAGAAAGTTGCAGGTTTCTATAAAAACAATATAAAAGTGGGAAAATGGATTCGTTACTATGACAATGGAGACATAAAAGAGAAAGGAAGTTATGATGATGAAGGAAACAAAATAGGTACTTGGATTTATTACGATGAAAACCGTAAAAAGTCCAAAGAAAAATTCGATAAGAAATAAATAAAAGAGGGTAGAATGGGAAAGATTTTAATCATTGATGACGAAAGAGCAATTCGTAGGGCATTGCGTGAAATTCTTGAATTTGAAGAATTTGATGTTGAGGAAGCTGAAAATGGAAAGATTGGATTAGAAAAAGCTACAACAGAAGAATTTGACATTATCTTTTGTGATATTAAAATGCCAGAATTAGATGGTATGGAAGTTCTAGATGGACTCCTTAAAGCAAAAGTTGATTCGCCTGTGATTATGATTTCTGGACATGGGAATATTGAAACTGCTGTACAAGCAATAAAAAAAGGTGCGTTTGATTTTATTGAAAAACCATTAGACTTAAACCGTATTTTAGTTACGATTAGAAATGCTAAAGATAAAACAAACTTAATCGAAGAGCGAAAAGTGCTCAAGAAAACAGTAAAAAAGTTTAAAAGTTCATCCATTATAGGGGAAACAAAAGAAATCAATCAAATTATAGAAATGATTGAAAAGGTTGCTCCGTCTGACGCTCGTGTTTTAGTTACTGGAGAAAATGGTACAGGAAAAGAATTAGTTGCCCGTTCTTTACATGACTTAAGTAGCCGAAAAGACAAACCTTTTATTGAGGTGAATTGTGCCGCTATTCCTGCTGAGTTGATTGAAAGTGAATTATTCGGACACGAGAAAGGTGCGTTTACTTCCGCAGTAAAACAAAAGAAAGGAAAATTTGAACTAGCTTCTGGAGGTACTTTATTCCTAGATGAAATCGGAGATATGTCTGCAAGCGCTCAAGCAAAAGTATTGCGTGCATTGCAAGAAAATGTTATCCAACGTGTTGGTGGAGAGAAAGACATTAAAGTAAATGCCCGAATCGTTGCAGCAACGAATAAAGATTTAAGAAAAGAAATCGAAGAAGGAAATTTTAGAGAAGATTTGTACCACCGTTTAGCTGTTATTTTAATTCACGTACCCTCATTAAATGAAAGACGTGATGATATCCCTTTGTTGGCGAATCATTTTATGAAAATGGTGTGTAGTGAACATGGTGTGGCTCGAAAATCATTTGATGATAAAGCGCTCGAAGAATTACAAAAAGTCGATTGGACAGGAAATATCCGTGAATTGAGAAACATCGTAGAACGATTGATTATCCTTGGAGGTGATGTAATTACTGCTGATGAGGTTAGAATTTTCGCTAATCCAAAGAAGTAGACTTCGACAAGCTCAGTCTACAGTTTGATAGGTGCGCATTGAATAATACTTGAGTGACTAATTTATATAATATCTTTAAATAAAGTTGTCTGAATGTTTAAACTTGTAAGTAGCTTTTCAGTAATTTGTCAGTCAGTCAGTCAGTCAGTCGTGTAGACTGAGCCTGTCGAAGTCTACTGTACATTTACAATATCCCTCTGAATCATTTCTTGCACCGTCGAACTAATTACTTCGCTTCCAGCATAGAAATCTACACAAGTTGTATCAGAAAGTAGGTTGAGCTCATAATCACAATTCAAATTCATATCATTCACAATCAATGCACGATAAGCATAAATACGAACAACGGGTGATTCATGATTGATGAGTTCGTTTAGTTCTTCTTCATTTGCAATTTCTTGAATCTCTTCAAAAATGGAATATTCCGGTGTAAACGAATCATTAATGTTAATGAAAACATCTTTCACGACAGAAAAATGGGATAAATGATACACCAAACTATCCAATCGGTTTTCCAAAGCCAATGGCATCGGTGTTGGGATATATGGTCCTTCAGGAACTGCTTTTGTCCAAACGCGCATTGCGTGATATTCTTTTGCAGAGATATCCATACTCCTGACCCCAAGAGCTAAAATAATAGACAATAATGAAAGCATTCTCAATTTCATGATACAACCTTTTCTGTTTGAACAACTTAATCATTCATAGTGCGAAAATACAAAAAAAGAATGAAATAGTGAAAAGTGATAAAAAAACGGTGTGTTTATCTCCATTTCATTGGACAAATTTTATCTTTACACTTGAATAATATGAAAAAAGTTTTAATCATAACTTATTATTGGCCTCCAAGTGGTGGAGCAGGGGTCCAACGTTGGTTGAGATTTGTAAAGAATCTACGAGATTTCGGCTATGAACCAATTGTATATACGGTTGATAATCCGAATTATGCACTCACAGATGTAGGTTTAGAAAACCAAATCCCAGAAGGGATAAAAGTTTATCGTCATAAAATCTTAGAACCCAACTCTCTCTTTTCTTCTAAAAAGAACGATAAAGTTTACAAAGTACAACAGCAAAAAGGAAATAAAAGGTCTTTTGTACAAAAAGTTAGCTGGTTTATCCGAGGTAATTTTTTTATTCCTGATGCACGATTTCTTTGGGTCAAACCTTCTGTAAAATTTCTTTCAAAGATTCTTCAAGAAGAAAAAATAGATTTAATTGTTTCCACAGGTCCTCCGCATTCGTTGCATTTAATTGCGAAAAAGCTAAAAAAGAAATTCAATTTACCTTGGGTGGCTGATTTTCGTGACCCATGGACGTCAATGGATTATTTAGACGAAATGTTTCTTACCAAATGGGCAAGAAAAAAACACGCACGATTGGAAAAAGGAGTCCTTCTTGATGCTGATAAAACGGTTGTCGTCGGTCGAACGATGTTCAATGAATTTAAGGAGAAGTACAGTGTAAATTCAGAAATAATCTACAACGGTTATGAGCATGTGCAACAAGGGAAACAAAATTATGGGTTGGATAAAAAATTCACACTGGTTCACATTGGAAGTTTCTTGAAAAACAGAAATTGCAACGATTTATGGGAGGTGTGTGCTGAAATATGCCAAGAAAACGAAGAATTCAAAAATGCGTTTGAACTTAAATTGATTGGAAATGTTGCTCCAGTAGTTCTTGAAAATATCGAGAAATTTAAGCTGTCAGCAAACCTTAATAAGATTGATTACGTTCCTTTTGAAGAAACACAAAAATACTTGCACGGAGCTCAAATTCTATTGTTACCGATTGACAGAATTCATAATGCAGAATTTGTTCTCACAGGTAAATTGTTTGAATATTTAAAATCGAAACGACCTATTTTGTTGATTGGTCCATCGAAAGGTGATGCGGCAGATATCATTCAGCAATGCAATGCAGGATATTGCTGTGATTTTGAAGATAAAGTGCAAATGAAGTCAACTGTAATCCAACTTTTTAAATTATTTTTGGAAGGTAAAAATAAGGTTGAATCGAAGAATGTGGAACAATTCTCAAGCGTTGAATTGACCAAAAGAATGGCAGAGGTGTTTGATAAAACGATTAAAAATAACAATGATTAAAATTGTAACAATTATAGGGGCAAGACCTCAGTTTATTAAAGCTGCCGCGATTAGTCGTGCAATAGCAAAAGAATTTTCAACTGAAATTGATGAGGTGATTGTTCATACAGGACAGCATTACGATAAAAAAATGTCATCCGTTTTCTTCGATGAATTAAATATTCCGAAGGAAAAATACAATTTGAATATCGGCTCAGGTTCTCATGCAGAACAAACCGCTAAAATGATGGTGGAAATCGAGAAAGTTGTTTTGGCAGAAAATCCGGATGCAATTCTTCTTTATGGAGATACAAATTCAACACTTGCTGCTTGTTTAGTGGGGATAAAATTACACAAACACATCATCCATGTAGAAGCTGGTGTGCGTTCATACAATAAAGAATTTCCGGAAGAAGTCAATCGTTTGATTTGCGATAACATGTCTTCTCTGCTTTTTGTTCCTTCTGATGCAGGAATGGAATCATTGAAAATGGAAGGATTTAAAGTTGAAGGAACATCGGGTGAAATCAATGCGAGCAATCCAAAAGTTTTGCGTTGTGGAGATATCATGTACGACAATACATTGTTCTTTATGGAACATGAGAAAGTGCAAAAATCTCCTCTTTTCGAAGAATATAATCTGCCTCAAGAAAATTACATTCTTGTGACAATGCACCGACCAAGCAATGTTGATCAATTTGAAACGATTGAAAGCATACTCAGAGGATTGAATACAATTGTTGAAGAACATGGAAAAACAATTATTCTACCTTTGCATCCTCGAACGAAGAAAATAATTGAGGAGAATAAGGACTTGAATAAATGGACGGAGAATGAGAAAATAAAAATCATTCCGCCTGTGTCTTTCCTTGAAATGACTGCCTTAGAGAAAGATGCAGATTTAATTCTTACCGATTCTGGATGGGGTGCAAAAAGAAGCGTATTTCATGAAAAAACCGTGTTTAATTATGCTGGAAGAAACGCCTTGGACAGAATTAGCAGAAAGCGGAAACGCTATTTTGGTAGGGAATGATTACGACAAAATAGTAAATGCAGCAAAACATTATTTGTCCAATTCAAATGAATTAAATTTTCCACCATTGTATGGAGATGGAAAAGCATCCGAGTTTATTTGCAGTGAAATAGTTCACCTTTTTAAATAAGATTTTATGTTAACGAGTATAAAAAAAGTTTTAATTCTGGCTCCTCATCCTGATGATGCAGAATTTGGATTGGGTGGAACGATTTCTAAGTTGAAAGAAATGGGCAAAGAAATTCACATCGCTGTTTTTAGTGATTGTGCAAAATCAACACCTGCAGGATTTGAAATTGGTGCGATTGAAAAGGAAATGTACAATTCTTTTGAATTCTTAGGAATCAATAAAGAACAACAGCATATTTTTGATTTTGAAGTGAGAGAATTTCCTTCAAAACGTCAAGAAATTTTAGAAACATTGATTCAGTTACGAAGTAAAATTCAGCCAGATTTGATTTTCTTACCTTCAACAAGTGATATTCATCAAGACCACAAAACAATCAGTGAAGAAGGAATTCGAGCGTTTAAACACAGCAATGTT